>CAYMFQ010000232.1:0-8920 GCA_964389335.1 uncultured Granulosicoccaceae bacterium | reverse complement strand
GCAGCTCAGGATGAAAAGTTCCTGCAGTTAATGGAGAACCGCGGCAACGTGGTGATGAACACCACCGGACAGGAGGCCATAGACTTTTTGTCTAAGTGGCAACAGGTAACGGTATGGGCACTGCAGGATACCGGCGCCGCCAAAGTAAGCCCCGAGACACTTGGCATACCTCGCCCCTAATCTGATTCACATCAACTGACGACCCGCCACACCAGCGGGTCGCTCACCAATGAATCAACACCAGTCTGCCACACCCAACCCGGACCATAGTCCACAACCACCCAATGAAAATCACCTGCACGCTCGGCCTGGTGAACGCGTATTTGCGCTGGTGCTGATAGTATTTTCTGTTTTTGTCTTCACCGAAGCCTATGCCATTTCCGGGTTTAAAGGATTAACCACGGGTGGTGTCATGCCAATGGTCGCCTCTGCTGTGATGATAATCAGTGGTGTTGTTATTCTGTTCCAGTCCGCTAGAAAGCCTGTTAACCAAACAGCGCCTTCAACCGGTGTACTGAGCTACCTGCTGCCTTTGCCGCTTGTCGGGTTTGCAGCAATTGTTGCGGCATACGCCTGGCTTATCCCGTTACTGGGTTTTATCGTTGCATCCGGTTTATTTTTATTCGTATCGATCTGGATACTCTGGCGCAAGGGCCCGCTTATCACGCTGGTAATCGCCGGCATTTCAGTTGCGGCTATCCATGTGTTGTTCCGAATCGTGTTTCAGGTGGTACTGCCAACAGGAACACTCTGGCAGTGATCGAAACGCTCGGTTTTTTCGCCACATCGTGGATGGACCCGGGTCTGTTCCTGCTGACCGCACTTGGCACCTTAGCGGGTATCTACGTGGGTGCGATACCGGGGTTGTCGGTAACCATGGCCGCCTCCATCCTGATTTCATTCACCTTTAAGTGGGATGTAAACGAAGCGCTCGCATTGATTGCCGGTGTTTATGTTGGAGGTGTTTACGGGGGCGCACGCACTGCGATACTGCTTAACATACCCGGCGCCCCGAGTGCCATCGCCACTGCTATTGATGGCTACCCGCTGGCCAAAAAAGGACAGGCGGCAGAAGCGATTGGTTTGTCGACAACCATGTCTGTGCTCGGTGGATTATTCGGTGTGCTGGCACTGGCCATCGCCGCACCATTGATCGCAGAGTTTGCGATCAAGTTTACCTCTCGCGACTACATGTTACTCGGCATCATCGGCATTCTATTGGTCGGTACGCTTTCCGGTGAGAGTTTTGCCAAGGGTGCGTTCACTGGTGCGCTCGGCGTCATGATCGGGATGATCGGCCTCGACCCGATGACCGCCGAGGCCCGGTTTACCTATGGCTCAATAAATCTGATGGGCGGTATACCGTTTGTCGTTGCGATGATCGGGTTCTTTGGTGTCGCAGAAGCGCTGCTGCAACTTGAAAACATCGATAAGCGACCAATCAAACAGGCGGTTAGTAAAATCATTCCTCGATGGCAGGACATCAAGCGTTATGCAGGCCTGGCACTGAAGTCATCCGGCATTGGTACTCTGATTGGTGCACTGCCCGGCACCGGTGGCGACATCGCCGCACTGCTCGCCTATGATCAGGCAAAGCGCAGCACCAAAAACCCCGAGACGCCTTTTGGAGAAGGTGCCAAAGAAGGATTGATCGCACCTGAAACTGCCAACAATGCAGCAGTCGGTGGCGCGTTTGTACCGATGCTAACACTGGGCATACCCGGAGATGCCGTCACCGCGATTATTATCGGCGCGCTATATATTCACGGGCTGAAGCCTGGACCGTTACTTTTAACAGACACACCGCATCTGTTCTGGTTTATTGTTGGCAACCTCACACTTGCCAATCTGTTCTTATTAGTCTTTGGTCTGACCGGCATACGCATCTTCACCAAAGTGGTCGAATGCCCGCGTGCGATACTGATACCACTGATTATTGTATTCTCTGCGGTCGGCGCCTACAGCATTCAAAATAACCCGATACACATCACCTGGGCCCTGGGCTTCGGTGTGATTGGCTACCTACTGAAACGCTATGGTTTCCAGGTCGGTCCGATTATCCTCGGTGTTATCCTGGGCCCGATGATCGATGCGAACTATCGTCGCGCCATGATTGGCGCACACCAGGATCCGTTGCAGTTTTTAACTGATCTGGTCACCCACCCTATTTCACTGACGCTAACCGTGGCACTGGTGTTGATGCTGTTGTCGCAGTTGCCGATTGCGGGGATGCGGCGACGTATTTCCAATACCCATAACAAAGACCGCACCTCATGAGCAGCATCACTCTCGATCATTGCGTAATACACGTATCTGACTGGAACCAGTCAAACCCTTTCTACCGAGATGTCATGGGCGCCGAACTAATAAAGGTTCGCAACGGCTGGGCCTACCGCTTCGGTCAGGTGCAGCTAAACTGTCACGGGCCCGGTGTAGACGCCACACCAGTGGCTAAAGTACCCGTACTACCTGGCGGCAGCGACCTGTGCTTTGTATGGTCCGGTCCAATAGAAGAAGCAATAGCGCACCTTAACAAACACCAGGTACCGATTGAACTGGGGCCGGTAGAAAGATCCGGTGCACAGAATGCCGGCACCAGTGTGTATTTCAGAGACCCTGATGGATCATTGCTCGAGTTTATTGCATACCCGAACAATTTATGAATCCTGGTCAGACGTAAGTCAGATCAGGAAACCAGCTTCGGCTTTTGATACTCGTTCGCAACGTATCCGTGAGGCACAGGCTTGCCCTCATCGCCGATGGCCACAAACACGATACGGTCTATGGTAATCACAAATTCCCGGCTTTTCTTTTTCCGTACTTCACAGGCAACGGTCAGTGATGTGCGCCCGGAATCAACCACCTGCATGCCAAACTCCAGTATGTCACCGACGCGCGCAGACTGCATAAAATCAATCTCCGACATATATTTGGTTACTACCTTATCGTGTTGCATCTGGCATGAGGCGTAAATAGCCGCCTCTTCATCAATCCAGCTCAGTAACTGCCCGCCAAACAAACTGTCACTGACATTCAGATCGTTTGGCTTAACAAATCGTCTTGAGTAGAATTTCATTCGATTATCCTTATATGGGCATCCGGTTCTGACTACAGCGCCTCGGCCTTAAAGTGCGTGACTCTAAAGTACGTGAACCGGGGCACTGCAGACAAACCAGATTTTCTAAACGGAAAGTTAACCCTGCCTAAGGATAATGATTGAGCCGCACCGGGCTTATTCTAAACGACAGCTTTCCTGTCGAAACGAGTTCCAGCCCCATCCGTCAGGCCCGATCTGTTCACACGCGTCTTCCGGCGTGAATCCCGGACTGTCGGCAAGCGGCGGACATGACTGTTGCGTGACCGGGTTATATCCCCACCCCGCGTTGTAGATCGCAGCGCTGTAATCACAATTGTCATTGGTCGGGACAGTCACTTCACACACCGCACCATTCCAGCCAATGCCGTCTCCATCGTGATCAACACAACCACCATTAGCACGAAGAGGTGCTGCCTCATCACGCAGGTAACAGTGAGAGAATCGCTGAATGGTATCGATGTCAGTCCCGCGACTGCTGAATGAGTCATGGATAAATATATAGCCCTGCTCAGTACGGAAGCTCGTGTCATTAAAGTTAACCAGATACCCTGCATTCAGTTGTCCGTTGCCGAAAACTGACCAGCCGCGAAGAAACAAATGCCCGGTAACATCGTCGAAGTTTTCCGACTGCTCTGCCGCAGGAATGGCATCATCTTCAACAAACGTTAAATCGAATGTTTGCCGCGAATACGGCTGACTCACGCCTCGCGGTCGACGACTGAAGTTGTCACATCGAATCGTTTTGCCCGCTACATCCACACGTGACCAGTAGCCACTCTCGGGTGTGTAATCAGCCGCCGATTGCACCAGCGGGTCCGTTTCTCCATCAAAGCGATAGCGTGAGATTCTGCAGCCCTGTTGTCCGTCCCAACCCCAACCCTCTGCATTAAAGTTGTAACAATCCTGCGTTTGAATTAGTGCAGAAGGCAGTGGAATCTCGGGTAGCCTTGAGTCCGCGAATGTACCAATGGGCAGAAGGCAAACTGCCGGAACCAGAAATTTTATAGAATGCCGCATATCAACTCCTCATAACGTCATGACATATTAAATCGACTGACTGAATCATGCAAATGAAAATCGAGCACAAGGTGCACAAGGCCTCAAACATTCGGCAGTAAGATTGAGAAGCCGTGCACCGCGAAGAAGTAGCTCATTAACCCCACACGATAAACACAATTCGCAACGGAGTGTTCTGTGGTTTAATCACTCCTGTACCACAAACCGGATTGCCGCTATGGATACCGTCAAGCCCATTACCCGTCGCTACAACGGATACTACCGATCAACGATCGGCACACCAGATCCTGAGCTCACACAGACCGGCCCTGGCACACCGGCAGGTGAGTATTTCCGGCGTTTCTGGCAACCGGTCGCCATGACCGAACAGGTTGGCGAGCTTCCACTGGCGCTGGAAATTCTCGGTGAAGAACTGGTGTTGTTTCGCGACCTGAGTGGCCAGCTCGGCCTGTTACACAAGTATTGCAGCCACCGCCGTGCATCACTCGAGTACGGTATCATCTCGGAAAATGGAATTCGCTGTTGTTACCACGGCTGGCTGTTCGACGTAGACGGTACGATTCTGGAAGTACCGGGAGAGCCCGCCGACAGCCCTATCCCGCGCCGCCTGTGCCACGGCGCCTATCCGGTAAAAGAGTTCAACGGACTTGTCTTCGCATGGATGGGACCGCCGGATAACATTCCAGAGTTTCCCTTGTTCGATACCCTCGCACAGGCAAACAATGATCTGGTGCCCTATTCAATTGAGTATCCGTGCAACTGGCTGCAGGTAGCAGAAAACCCGATGGATCCATTCCATAGTGTATTTCTGCATACACGGGTGTCACGCGCTCATTTTAATCCGGCCTGGGGCGCACTGCCGGTAGTAGAGTGGCACAACATGGAAGGTGATAGCGGCATCTACCTAACCAATACCCGGCGCTGGAAGGAGTTCCTGTGGGTTCGCACAGCGGAGGTGTTATTGCCAGCCATCGCGCAACCACCGGATATCTACCAGAACCCGGTAACGGAAAAGTTCTTCCCTCGCGTCGGCATCACCAAGTGGACAGTACCGGTCAACGATACCTGCTGCCGCATCATCGCGTGGCGCCACTTTAACGAAACACTAGATCTGGAAGGCAAGGGCGACCGGTCACAGGTGGGTTTAGGCAAGGTGGATTTTGTTGGCCAGACCGGCACCGAACGCAGTTACGAAGAAGGTCAGCGCTCACCCGGTGACTATGAAGCACAGGTATCTCAGGGTGAGATCACGGTGCATGCAGATGAGCGCCTGGGCAGCACCGATCGCGGTGTGATCGCCTATCGCAAACTGTTGCGACAGGCTATTCGTGCAACCGCCGACGGAACACCCGTACCGCAACAAAAGTTAAACGCTGACGGCGTGATACCAACCATGGCAGGTGATGTGATCGTTGCCGTACCGGAAGCAGACGACGATACCGCACTTCAACGTGAGGTGGGCCGAATAGTAGGAGAAGCGGTGGCAGACACTCTGCCATTATCATGGGACGAACGGCCTGTTGAGATAGAGCGTCGGGTAAGGTCATGGGTCGCGTCGCTTTGATCAACCTGGCTCTATCACAGTGGTTTAAACCTTGACCGAAGACAAATCTATAGACAAACCCGTTACCTGTAGCTATTCCACCGTTGATGCACATGAGTTACTGGATAAAGTTGTTTCTCAATACCGTATCGATCAGCCGGTTGAATGCTTGTTGTGGGAACGCGGGGCAAATGACACTTACCGCGTAAACTGTGCAGCCGCTACTTATTTTCTGCGTATCTATCGACCTGGCGCCTACCCGCTCGAAGCAATGCTGTTTGAAGCTGAATTTCTAAACTATCTGCGGCAACAAAATGTACCGGTAGCATTTCCGGTTGAGCGCATCGACGGCGGTTACCTCTCTGAGATAAATGCACCCGACGGAAAGCGTTTAGCCCTGTTGACCAGCCTGGCACCAGGTGACACACCAGACTATGACGAACCTGAGGCTTGCTCCCTCGCCGGCAAAGCCCTTGCGCGCATGCATGTAGAAGCAAACACGTTTACCACGTCACATCAGCGAAAGCATCTCAATCTGGACTACTTGCTGGAGGAATCTGTCACCGTAATTAGCGGACATATGCAACAGCACGCCAATGTTTTAAACATCGTTGAGCCAATCGCTCAGGCGATTCGCCACTCGGTCGCAGCGGTACCCGGTGACGCTCTCGACTTCGGAGTGTGCCATGGTGATTTTCATGGCGGCAATCTGCACGTGCATCAGGACACCGTCACGCTGTTTGATTTTGAAGAATGTGCCTTCGGTTATCGCCTGTATGATATAGCGACGTTTAAATGGGATGTCTGTGGCGGGTCGGATGAAAGAAACAGCGCAGCATGGTTAGCGTTTCTGATCGGCTATGAATCTATTCGGCCCTTGTCCAATGCTGAGCGATCACTGATTGAAACGTTTGTTGTACTACGGGAGCTGGCCGAGTTGGCTTACGGTATCAGACATGTCGGATACTTCGGGTATAACGATATCCTCGCCGCTCACCCAGACGATGTATCCCGGAGGTTACGCAAATTCTGTGGTTACGCCGGTATTGAACTACCGGGTCATTCGTAATTTTATTTACACCCGTTACATGTTCAGGCATTTTATAATCGGAGGTACACGCCCTGCCCGCATCCATAAATAGCACCACTTGTTTTAGCAGGCTTCAACCAATCTGAAACCGGTTTCTATGCGAACTCGGGCTGATACCGGTGGCTTTAACAAAAGCACGTCGCATACGTTCTTCATCGCCAAAGCCGCTTTGCACGGCCACCGTCTTGATACCCGCATCGCTTGTTTCCAACAAGGTTCGGGCGCGCTCAATCCGCATCAGTTCAAGAGCCTTCGCTGGTGTCATACCCATTTGTTGCGAGTAGTGTCGATAGAAGTTTCGCAGACTCATGTTGGCCTGTGATGCCATATCTTCAATACGAATATCTGCCTGAAGATTATCTTCAAGCCACACATGGAGTGCATCGAACTTTCCTGCACGGTCCTTCCACTGTCGTTGCAAAGCCGGGCTGAACTGAGACTGTCCACCCGGTCTGACCATATAACTTAACAGCGACTGCGCCAACTCAAGCGCAGGTCCGGAGCCGAGATCAGCTGACACCATGGCCAGCGACATATCAATGCCTGCAGTGATGCCTGCGGAGGTCCACACCGGACCATCATTGATATAGATGGGGTCGCGCTCGACGTGTACATCGATAAATTCACGCTGTAGATGATCGCAATCATCCCAGTGAGTTGTGGCCCGACGTCCGTTTAGTAAGCCGGCAGCCGCAAGTATCAGCGCACCTGAGCAAACGGAGCAAACCCGTTGTGACCGCGCGGCCACCGTCCGTATGCACTCGATCAATGCGCTGTCGTGCATGGCTTCATTCGCACCGTTGCCACCGACAATCACAAGGGTGTGTAACTCCTTGTTCGTCCAGTGCTGAATGGGTTCCGAAGCAATGGTAACTCCGGTATCGGACGCCACATCACCTCCGTTTAGCGAAGCAATTGCAGTGCGGTAGGCGCGCTCGCCGCTCACAGGGTGACGGGCACCGGAGAACACCTGCAGCGGCCCCGCCAGATCGAGAAGCACAATGTTCGGGTAAATCACGAACAGCACATCCAGCGGCTGGCGCTGCTCTATTGATGGATTGGCACAATTCGAGGGCATGTTGTCATTTATGCCAGAAGTACAACCCGTAGTCTATTGGTGCTGCCCGACTAAGGGGCGGCCTCATGCTAAATCCTCAATAAGGAAAGCCAATGAAAACGCTTGGTGTTTTTATCTTCCCTAAAATTCAGACGCTGGACCTGTTCGGCCCCATCGAGATGTTCGGTGGCTTCAGAGAGCAAATAACAATTACGCTTGTCGCCGAAACCTCTGAGCCCGTGCCGACGGTGCACGGTCAGCTTGTCGTTCCTGATACCACCATCGAAGCCGGCAGCAGCTATGACCTTTTACTGGTGCCCGGTGGCGACAATGCAATCTGCGCCGGCAGGCGCGAGGCAGCAACGACCTGGATCAAAGCCGCCGCTGACCATGCCGAACTGGTGATGTCTGTTTGTACCGGCAGCATTCTGCTGGCGATGGCTGGTGTGCTTGACGGATGCCGGGCCACCACCAACAAAATGGACTTCAACGATACGATACATCTGGGGCCGAACGTAGATTGGGTGCCAAAGGCGCGCTGGGTGCACGACGGTAAATACTTCACGTCATCCGGGGTGTCAGCGGGTATGGATATGAGCCTCGCGGCTGCCGCCTACCTGTTTGGTGACGACGCAGCGGAGCGACAGGCACTGGGTTGCGAATACACCTGGCACAAAGACCCCGACAGGGATCCATTCTCGGCCATGGCCGGACTGTCCTGACCGGGATCGCTTCCGCATCCGGCTCAAATTCTATGGATTCACCTTACCGGCCAGTGTTTGAAAACTCTCTTCAACCTGCTGCCGGTAAGAGCGACTGACCGGTACATAGTCGCCTGAGCTCAGCAACAGCCTGAGTCGCTGACCTTCGCGCTTCAAGGCCTTGATGTCAGAAAAACACACCCAGTGACTGCGATGCACCTGCATACCGGCAGAAGCCGGGAGCTCCCTGATGGCATCTGCGAACCGATAAAGCACCATGCGGCTCTCGCTTTCGGTATTGATCCGGATATAGTGTTCCTGCGCCTCTATCCACCGGATCCTTCCGCTCAGAGGCGGATCAAGCGTGGCAAGAAAGCTGGTTGGCGGTGGCTGATCGGCAGGGTCCGCCGCACCA
>CAYMFQ010000231.1:0-8929 GCA_964389335.1 uncultured Granulosicoccaceae bacterium | reverse complement strand
GAATGGTTAAAGGAGCCTAGTCAATCCTCCTGCTTTTACTTCTGCTGCGTAGCAGGTTCGTTCAACAAACGCTTGCAGCTCGACAATTTACAAGCTAACCGTTTTGCGGTGTCGCCGAGGCTCTACTTTACCGCAAAACGGGTAGCTTGTAAATTGCGAGTGAACGCGGCGTTAAGTTTCCTCGAGAGCTGGTATCAGATTTTGGTGCTCAACAAAAGGTTTAAAATCTCGGTCTTGAAAAAGAAGCGGTACCTTTTTGTCTATGCAGTAACTAGCAATAATCACGTCGGAGGATTTTCTAATTGTGATACCGTACTTTCTTAAATTTCTATAGTTTTCGGCGCACTTCAACACCATATCTAAACCAAATAGTTCCACATGATCCAAAGTCTTAAGGGAAGCCTTGGCTGCCTTAAAATCGCTGTCAGATCTAAAGCCCTGTAGTATCTCCAGATAAATTAAATCACCAAGAAGTACTAAGCCTTCGGCCAGGGCATTGTCCAATGCGGTTGAATATTTGTTTTCGGTACCGTTGAAATAGTCAATCCAAACACTGGTATCAACAAGAATCACTTTCTTCCTCTCATCTCGTCCAGGTCACCCTCCCATTTCAACTTGCCTCGGAGTTTGCGGATGTTCTGTTGTTTGTTCTTCTGAATCAATAATCTGAGTCCTTCCTCAACGGCATCTTTCTTAGTAGAAAGCCCTGCAGCTTTCATGGCGTCAGCCATCAGTTTGTCGTCAATAACAATATTTGTGCGCATTGTGCTAGTTGTGTATGATTGGTGAGAGAATACACATAGTAGCAATGAAAAGTAAACTTAACAAGCCGCTGTACGCCAACAACTTACAAGCTGCCCGTTTTGCGATGTCGCCAAGGCTCCATTTTACCGCAAAACGGTCAGCTTATAAATTGCGACTAACCGCGGCGTTATCGCGCTGGGAAAAGCTCAGCGTATCTAGCAGGGTGAAAGTCCCTGTCGGGAAAGGTCTAACCAGCCACCCGTATCGAGTGTTGATCTTGTTGAGGAGTCGGGTAACTGACGAACGAAATTACAAGGTAAGCGTACACAGAGAAACTTGTAGGCCGTAGGGACCATCGCGGGTCGTGAAGGTATATATAGCTTCGAAAAGTGCAATCCAGACGCAGAGGGTTTTAACGCGCACCGAATGCAGCACAGAAGCACCCGAGGAAAGAGGTGACGGTGAGGGTGTGGAGGTCTGGCGGAGTTCTGAGCCGTGGCATGCAAGTAGAGATACGTTGTAGAACCCAGGAAGGCCCGAGCGTTCCTGATCGGAGAGAATGAATGACAGCGACAGAGTTGGGGCACGTAAAGGATGTGAATCCCGGATACGGTGTGGGCTCGGTTGTACTTTATTCATCAGGGAGACATCAGGTGGGATGGTACGCCATCTATATACAAACGGGGTGTCTTATCAGGCATAGTACTCAAAGGCTTCTTTGATCAACTGGACCATAGCCGGCTGCTGGAGATGCTGGAATCTCGAATCGACGACAACGCATTTCTGGGCTTGATCAGGCAGTGGCTCAAGGCGGGAATACTGGAGATAGATGGACAGGTAGTCCATCCACAGACAGGAAGCCCGCAAGGTGGGATTATCTCACCGGTACTGGCGAATGTGTACTTGCATCATGTGCTCGATGAATGGTTTGAGCAAGTGGTCAAGGGTCACATAGACGGAAAGGCAATGCTGATCCGATATGCAGACGACTACGTTTGCATGTTCCAGTACAAAGCAGACGCAGCGCGATTCTATCGGACGATGGTTAAAAGGCTTGGAAGTTACGGTCTGGAAACTGTCGATAGAGAAGAGTGGTTTGTGTCGGCTGAGCCGATTTGATTACGGCTTGCAGAATCGAATTGAGTTTCTGGGATTCGAGATATACTGGAGTCGTGCATATGATGGAGAAATCCGGATTATGCAGCGAACAGCCAGAAAGCGGCTGTACGAATCAATAGCGAAGATCAAGCAGTGGGTGAGGGCAAATCGCCACTTGCGAGGCAGGGAGTTTGTGAAAAGCCTGAATCGCCGATTGGTGGGGCATTACAACTACTTTGGCGTAAAGAGTAACGAACGATCGATAAAGCGATTCTTTGATGAAGCGATAGAGTCAGCATTTAAGTGGCTGAACCGTCGTGGAGGAAAGAAGAGTAGCTTTACGTGGTCGTCGTTCGTGGGAGCGTTAAAACGGTTGGGTGTAGCCAAACCCAGGGTTTATAGCAGGCAGCGAAAGCATGTTGTTTACAACTAGCGACGTCCGTCGCGAAAGCGAGTACGACCGAGGAACCGGATGCGGGAAAACTGCACGTCCGGGTCTGTACAGGGGGCGCCTGGTAACAGGTGTTCCTACTGTGTGAGATTTACAACAAGATATATAATATAGGAGTGCATAAGTGGAAGAAGAGGAAATTAAACTAACCGAGGCAACCGAATATTTTGTTCCGTTTCCAGAGCCCGAAACAATCTTTAAAGTAGACCTAACTCTTCATCGTGAACATTTTATTCCCCTGTGCACATTGAATCTTAACTACTTCAATTCGGATTGGGTCGGAACTTGTCCCTTAGTGTCCACTGTTGAACCCTGTGGTGAAGGTCTGTTCGGAGACAAGTCCAAGGGGAGTGGTTCATACTACTGCCGAGAAAATTGGATTGGGTATCAATTATCTGACAATAAACTGAGGTACTCGGGTGACTGGAACTTATTCAAGAGGAATGAAAACCATTCGTACTATAAATCTGTATTCGAGGGTTATGGACGAGCAAAGGCACATTTTGAAAAATTCGGTCATCTGAGTCCGTATCGGTACCGTGACACGGACGAGACATGGCAAACGAAAGAACGTGCTGTTGAGCTTGCTTGGATAGGCGGGGAGTCTATTGAGGGAAATTGGGCTAGTACCACAGATTTCCCTGTAAAAATAACAGATGGTGAGGCGTTTCCGTTAACCGAGGACGGAAGACCATTTGATTACTTGTGTAGCGTAGAAGTCGGCTCTTTTGTTTATGGAGAAAATCAGGCTGAATGGTTCGATACGACTATGTTAGTTTTTTTTGATGCAGAGAAGCAGATACTGTTAACAACATTTGAGTGGACTTAGCTGGACAAAAATCTAACAAGACGCAGCTGGGCGACAACCAACAAAACAGCGTTCGTTCCTCGCGTTGTTTCATCGGTCGCGCCAGTGCGTGGCGTTAACTCTCACACGCCACCACGTGCTGCGCGGCAGAAGTCAGCGTTCGGCTAAAAATGAAACATCGAGATAAACGTTTTCGTGAGTAACATCGAATATTTAGTTGTGGCATTGCTCAGTCTCGTTCTTCTAGGAGTTATGTTTTATGCAACTATAAAAGGCAATAGAGAAAGATTCATACCTTTAGCACGTGAATTAGGTGGCTGTGCGAATGGCTCTGGAGTAATAGGAACGTACAATGGAATTCAGTACATAATTCACTTTGCCGAAGGGCACTCTGGTGGGTCTGCAGGTGGTGCAACCAGGGTGGGTTACCCTTCTTCTCTGAGGATTGTTGTAGAGAAGACATCTGATGTTAGATTTCTATTATCTGCATCAAAGAATACTACAGTACCGTTTGCCGGTAAGGAAAAGGAAAAGCTAATGAGTGCAGCTAATCACCTGTTTAGCGTCGGATTCAAAGAGATTGAATGTGACGGACAAACACTAGATATAAAACTCTACCCACTAATTTTAAATGATTCGTTCGATTCGTGTTATTTCAAAAACATACTGCCTTCTATTTCTGATATCGTAGAGCTAATTTGAGAATGCACCGGCATATGGCAGCTGAATAGGAATGTGGCGGCGTAACGTATCAATACAAAGAGAAGCATCGTTAAATCTAACCGGGTAGTCGGGGGACATTGGCCCCTGTCCAATGGATCTAGCATCACATTCTTGGGCAGGAATGGCCGAGGAGGTCCTGCAGACGACGCAGATTCATGCCGCGTTCGACGCATTGCGGTAAGCCGGCAGCATTTCTGGGTATGGCTGGAGATAAGGAGCTTTCAAACTACAGTGAGAGCTTAATCGTAAATCTCAAAGCAGAAGCTCAAATGAGCTCGAAGCAATGGGCTCATTATAGAGCTGCACTTGACATGAATGGTTCTCCAGCGGCTTACGTGTTTCAGTGTATTGTTTGTGCTGAGTTTGGCGGTTATTCCGACTGTGACTGAAAGTTTTCTAACGAGTAGGATAGCTCGCCCGAAGCGGCGATCTTAACCGGTAGCTGCAGCTTAATTCCTGCGGTCATCCAATCTGTCTAAATCAGTTTCGTGGTTCGAGTAATGACGTTCAGATCTGCCTCAACTACTTCACGGATGGTTGGGGGTTGAACATGGCCACCACTTTTGCTGTTTCGATAGCCCGGCACGTCAGTCCCGGTGGTTTGAGAGTTGTCATATCTTCTGCGGCAAACAGTGCGTTAACTACCGCTTCTTCTATCGACTCGATCGCTGCCATGTAGATAGGGTCAAGCAACTCGTCGTTAATCATTTCAAGTGTAAAGCGGGGGCCTGCTACCTGCGGTAGTAAGTGCTCGTTGGCGGTACTGAAGGCGAGAAATATATCACCCGAGTTGTTGCCTCCGGGAGTGCCGCCTCGTCCAATGCCTATAGCCGCTCGCTTCGCCAGGCGACGCAACTGGTGTGGTGCCATTGGCAGATTGGTGCCGAGCGTCACGATGATTGAGCCTTGTTCCTGATCCATCAGTCGGTGTTCGGTAAGGCGTTCACCTACTGGCTTGCCGAGTATCTTTAACCATGGTCGCAACGTCGCAACCCGTGGTTGGCCTGTACCAGTGCAGCGACAATGTAATCATTGCCATCGAAAGTAACATGCCTCGATGACGTACCTGTGCCGCCTTTAAACTCGTAGCAGATCATACCGGTACCTCCGCCAACGTTGCCTTCGGCAATCGCGCCGGAGCTTGCTGACTCAAGTGCGGACAGTGCGTCTGCCTCGGTGATGTGCTGCTCGTTAATATCGTTTAAGGCTGCTTTGGTTCCGAAAAAACGCAGTGAGATTGCGTTGTTTGTTGTTGCTGATGCGTGCCAGGGAAAAGGAATTGGCAAGGCTCTGTGGGATAATTTCCTGGAGAGCTGTAGAGAACTGAACGAGTCTCGGGTCTCGGGTGTATGTTGAGACAAATAAAATGGGTGCCAGTGGCTTTTACGAGAAGCTTGGATTTAGCCATGTATCTGATTTTGATTCTTTGATTCTCCATTGCATCGAATCGCTACGCTTAATGGCGTGGCATGCATTTATGTCTACGATTGTGTTAATTAGTCTAAGAATCAGATGCGCTCCACGGTGAGTTTAATCACAAAGTGTATGGTAGGTGCTTTACCGCTTGTAATTCACGAAAAAATAGAAGGTATGAAATAGAATGGTAGTAAACCTGTTCAGAAGAGGCGTTTTTGTTTTCTGGGGTGAGTTGCTCGCGCAGAGTGTTGGTTTTGCTGTCCGGGAGGCGTCTTTTAACAAGAAAAGAAAACCATCGATTGGGCAGAAATTACTGCCGCATAGCTACAAGGATAACGGTGCCGCTATTGTAATTGCCAACTCCCTGGTATGACTCTCGGTTGTGGTGCTTATAGTTATCGCGGTATCAATGCTAAGTTAACTCATGGCTCGATATGTAACGTGTGTGTTCTTGTTTTATTGAGATGTTTCCCGGAGACAGTTCTATGACCGATATTCGGCAACTAGACAGCAAAATTGTGTATCAAAATAACTGGATGACTGTCAGGGAAGACAAAACTCGCAGGCCCAGCGGTGCCGAGGGTATATATGGTGTGGTGCACAAGCCAGACTTCGTTGTGATTGTGCCGGTTCAGGATGGTCAGGTCACTCTGGTGCAACAGTACAGATACCCGGTGCAAGCGCGCTATTGGGAATTTCCGCAAGGTTCCTGGGAATCCGCCCCCGATGCTGATCCACTGCAGGTGGCCGCCGGTGAATTGCAGGAGGAAACCGGCTTGCTAGCCAGTAGCATCGTGCATGTGGGCTACCAGCATCAGGCGTACGGGTACTCCGATCAGGGGTTTCATATTTATCTGGCAACCGACTTGACGCAGGGCGCCGCCAGCCCCGACGCGGAGGAGGAAGATTTGATTTCGCGCTCGTTCCCGTTATCTGAATTTGAGCGCATGGTAATTGATGGCGAGATTACGGATTCGACCACAATCAGTGCCTATGGTTTGATCAAACTGAAAGGCTTGCTATAGCGACCAATGCTGCGCTGTAGCTGAGTCGATTTTGTGTTAGCGTAACGTATTAGGCGCTCGGTGACAGGTAACCGGGTAAACGGCGGGGACCAGTCTATGACACACTACAAAACCAGAGCGGCAGACGTCGCTATCACAGATCTGTCGATCACTGAAAGAATATTCGCAAGCCTTGAGAATCGGCCAGATGAAGTGGTGCTGGTAGATGGGCCGACCGATCGGAAAATGACGGCGGCTGAGTTTATTCAGCAGGTAAAGCAGCTTGCAGGGGGGCTCACCGCCAGGGGTTTCGGCAAAGGCAGCATCGTTGGTTTGATGTCACCCAATTCACCGGAGTACTGCGTGGTGTTCCATGCGGTGGCGTGGGCGGGTGGCACCATCACTACCATCAATCCCACCTACACCGCAGCAGAAGTGAAGCATCAGCTGCAGGACTCAGGCGCCAAACTGTTAATTGCGGTGCCAATGTTTCTGGAAACCGCAACGCAGGCCCGCGACGGTACCGATGTCGAGGAACTTGCGGTTATTAGTGAGGCAGGCGGCGACGCAGGTGGAGTGCTAACACTGAGTGATCTGATGGGGGACCCTCTCGAGAGTCAGGTGCCCGTTGATCTTGATCGTGACAGTGTGGTGTTGCCTTATTCATCCGGTACTACCGGGCTGCCCAAGGGCGTGCAACTCTCGCACCGCAACCTTGTCGTAAACGTTGATCAGACGATTGCGGGTGGTGGCTTCAAAGCGGGCGAAGTTGCTGCGGCGTTTTTACCGTTCTTTCATATCTACGGTATGAATGTATTGATGAATGTGCATCTGGCAGCGGATGGCGCACTGGTTACCATGCCGCGGTTTGATTTGGAGCTGTTTCTGAAAATCAGTCAGGACTACAAAGCCCGTCGCATGTGGATAGTGCCGCCGATAGCGCTGGCACTGGCCAAGCACCCGATGATAGATCAGTATGACTTAAGTAGTATTGAACAGGTATTTTCCGGCGCGGCGCCACTCGGTGCAGAACTGTCGGACGCGGTGGCCGCCAGGCTCAACTGTGTATCGCTGCAGGGTTATGGTATGACCGAGCTCAGCCCGGTGTCTCACGTCACACCAGCTGACGCAGCCAGGTCCGGTGCGTCCGGGTTGGCATTGCCCAATACCGAGTGTCGAATTGTTGATCCTGACAGCGGTGCTGATTTGCCTGCGGGTGAGCGAGGCGAATTGTGGATTAAGGGCCCGCAGGTCATGATGGGTTATCTGAACAACCCCGAGGCCACCGCTGAGACTATCACGGAGGATGGATGGCTTAAGACCGGAGACATCGCCATCATCGATGCTGATGGCTATATGTTTATTGTTGACAGGCTCAAGGAACTGATCAAGTACAAGGGCTTTCAGGTGGCACCGGCTGAACTCGAAGCAACGCTGGTCGCTCATAGCGGAATTTCAGATGCTGCTGTTATTGGTATACCTGATGACGAAGCCGGTGAGTTGCCAATTGCGTTTGTTGTGGCAGCAGACCCGGCACCGAGTATGGATGAGATTCAATCCTACATGGCCGAGACACTGTCGAGTTACAAGCAGGTACACAAGCTGATAAAAGTCGACGAAATTCCGAAGTCCGCATCGGGCAAAATTCTAAGGCGGGTGTTGCGTGAGCAACTGCACTGACATCGGGTTGTAACTGTCACGTTGCTCGACAATTGTCGGGCAGAGTCGCGTTCTGAAGTAACAGATATTGATTGGGCCACTTACACGGCCCTTCGTGCAAGGGGGAAATATGCCGACCGGAATACTACTGATGTATCTCGCTCTGGTGGTGTGGGTGGGGTTACTGGTTCACGCCTATCGACGCGGATCCTACTGGTTGTTCGCAGTGTTTGGTATCGGCATTATGCTGGTGCTGAACGTTGGGTATTTCGTCAATGGCGTACCTGATTCAATTGCTTTCTTTATCGGTATCTACGATGTGCTCGACAACTTCGGCACCACCGGTGCACCGGCGCTGGCCAGTTGTCCTGATAATGCCTGTAGTGTATGGGGTGATCGTTACCTGAATCACCCAAACTGGGGCGTCGCTTTTTACGACCGCTTTGCCAACGGCTCCGAGCTGCGCTCATGGCTGTTGTACGGCCACCTTGGCATGAACACAATTGTATTTATACTGATGCACGTTCAGCTTGCTCGGCAGGGGCATGCTGAATATCGTTCGATGCATCGTGTGCTTGGCCGTATTTCTTTTATCTGTCTCACAATAGGGACGGTCTGTGCGGTAACGCTGGCTGCTCAGCACGGTAACGTCGAATCGTATGGTGGCAGTTTGTCAACTTATGGCTTTTGGTTTATGTCTCTGTGTGTTTATGGCAGTGCGGTGATGGGAGTGGTTGCGATTAGAAATGGTGATGCGGCACAGCACCGAATCTGGATGATTCGTTTAATCGGCGCGATGTGGGGGGCTTACTGGTTGTTTAGAGTGATGTTGTTTGTGCTTGGCCCGTTGCTGCGCAACTGGGATTCCGCTGCGATACTCAGTTGTATCTGGTTCTCTGCACCACTGGGGATGATGATTGCCGAAATGGTCAGGCGTAGAATTGATAGTGGGCATGCGCCTGTTGTGCAGGCGGCGTAGCTGTTACACGATATTCTGGTGGATGCGCCTTCGGCTTATGCCACCCT
>CAYMFQ010000230.1:0-8940 GCA_964389335.1 uncultured Granulosicoccaceae bacterium | reverse complement strand
CAACCGCGCCTTGCTCGATCAGGGTTCGAGTCGTGTAGCAACCCATCGGTGAAAGTGCAGGGTGTGTTGATCCATAACCGGTGAAAAAACACCGCCCTGGTAGGCCGGAGAGCGCCTTCCCGCCTGCATGCCTTCCACAGCGAAGACATCTTCTAAGAATACTTCCCGCCAGTTTTCAAGCACGCTTTTACGATGGGCTTCGTATTTGTCTGCGGTGGCTACTTCGCCAAGGAACATGAGTTGTACTCGTTCTACGGATTCAGTTTCACTTATAGGCAGTATGGTCATGCTAAAGAAGTGATCGGCTTGCAGACCGAAGAGTGCATTGGGATACAGTACCGGGTATTCAGCAAAGCGGGTCTGATCCTGTGGCCAGGTGCTGATGTTGCCATCGGCACCTGCAGGCGATTGATAGTTGCTGGAACCCTGGCCGGCAAAGTTATCGCCACGGTCTATGTCGTAGTGCTCGGATAACGGGGAGTAGCTGTTGAGGCCGGGGTGTACCCACGGCAGGTGGTAGGCCTCAAGGAAGTTCTCTATGGCAAGTTTCCAGTTACTGTTTACCGAGAGTTCCATTTTGCCGTTGGTGGCGGCGGGTTGCAGTTCCTGCAGTGACTCGGCGGTAATCCATTTGCTCCAGCGCTGCATGAGTGGTTCGATTAACTGCTCAAAGGGTTCCGCGTCGCCGGACAGGTTGATAAAGATGTTATCCATCCAAACTGCCGAGGGTATTTCACGCAGGCCGTTTACTGAGGGGTCGAAATCTTTGTGTTCGTTGTGATCGACGCCGCCGATCATGGGGGTGCCACGCAGGTTACCTTCAAAGTCATAAGCCCAGCTGTGGTACTTGCAGCGTATTAGCCCGGTGCCGAGTCGCCCGGCTTCGGTAACCAGTTGCATGCCTCGGTGGCTGCAGACGTTGTGAAACACGCGCAGGGCGTTTTTTTTGTCACGGGTGATCAGCAGTGGCAAGCCCATGAGTTCTACCGGCACAGCCCAGTCTGCCGGTACGTCGCTGCCGAAGCCGATACAGCACCAGCCTGGGGTAAATACCTTTTCTCTGTCCTGCTCGAAGGCACCGCGATCGGTGTAGCACTCATTAGGCAGGCCGTTTGCCGATGCGATGGGCAGGTGCACGCGCTGTAGCGGCGATTCAACGTCTGTGAGTTTGTTCATGTGCAGGGCTGCCCTTGGATCAATGTTTCCTTTTACTGGTCTGTTAGCGGCCGAGTCGTTGATCTTGCGAATGGTAATTGCGCGTTTGCGACAAAACGTCGTGGAACCTTAGCTCGCCGCGGACGAAGCGGGCTGGCTCGCTTCTGCTCTGCGCTTCAGGTCGGTGGCGTTGCGCTCCTGAATTATCTCTCCCATGATGGCAATGGCGATTTCGGCGGCACTGCGGCTGCCGATGTTGAGCCCGACCGGGCCATGCAGGCGATTGACTTCGTGCTCCTCAAGGCCAATGCCAACCAGTCGCTTGCGGCGCCTGTCGTTGTTGCCTTTGGAGCCAAGTGCGCCGACATAGAACGCGTCTGATGGCAGTGCCTCGATCAGGGCCGAGTCATCGAGGTTGGGGTCGTGCGTGAGCGCCAGTACGATGCTTTGTGGATCAGTGGCGTAGCTGAGCACCGCTTCTTCGGGCAGCTGGCTGGTAAGCTCGCAGCCGCTGACGCTCCAGCTGCTGGCGTATTCCTCGCGCGGTTCGCAGACGATGATTTCATAGTCGAGCGCCTGCGCAAAGGTGGCGACGAATCGCGATAACTGGCCGCCGCCAATTAACAGCATGCGCCAGCCCGGTCCGAAAACCTTGCGCAGGGTTTTGTCGTCAAAGTGGAAATCCACATCGCGCCCGACGGATTCTACATTGGTGCTGTGGTTTTCGAGAGCGATGGTACGGGCGACACGGTGGCGTTTGTTAACCAGATCGAGAACGTGTTTAAGTTCGGTGCTGTCCTGCAGTGCCTCGAATACAAGTTCAAGGTGTCCGCCGCAGGGCAGGCCAAATTTGCGTGCTTCATCGGTGCTGATGGTGTGGGCAAAAATCTGTGCGCGGTCATCGCCATCAATGCGTACTGCGAGTTGCTTTTCAATGCAGCCGCCCGACACAGACCCGACCAGATGGCCGTCTTCTCGTACTGCTGCCAGTGATCCGGGGGGCCGTGGCGATGAGCCCCAGGTTCTGGCGACGGTGATCAGTTCAACCCGGCTGCCTTCATCGAGCCATTCTATCGCCTGACTCAGTACTTCGATATCGCTGTTTAGCGCATCCATCTGTGGTGTCCTGTGCTGGCGTTGTGTTTGTTTAGCATAACCGGAATAACAGACCGGCCAAAGTGCTGCGGGTTCTATCGACTGTTAACTTAATAGTTCTTTTAGGAACGGTCCGGTCTTTGATGTTTTGGAGGTGGCGATTTTTGCGGGTTTGCCGCGTGCGATTATTTTACCGCCATATTCACCACCGCCGGGGCCCATGTCCAGTATCCAGTCGGCGTTGGCCATCAGGTCAAGGTTGTGTTCTATCACAATAACGGTGTTGCCTGACTCGACCAGTCGGTGTAATACCCGGATCAGCCGTTCAACGTCTGCCATGTGCAGCCCGACTGTGGGTTCGTCGAGTACATAAAGCGTGTGGTTGAGTTTGCGGCCGCGGCGCTCCTCCTTGCCGGTACCGGCTTTGGCGAGTTCTGACACCAGCTTGATGCGTTGTGCTTCACCACCGGACAGTGTCGGGCTTTGCTGGCCTAGTGTCAGGTAGCCCAGGCCGATATCGTTCAGCAGCGTTAGTGGATGATGTACGTTCTTGTGTGCCTCGAAGAAATCGACTGCTTCGAGTACGCTCATCGATAGTACATCGCCAATTGATTTGCCTTTGTACAATACGCTCTGGGTTTCGGCGTTGAAGCGCATACCGTTGCAGACTTCGCAGGGTACTTTGACATCTGGCAGAAAGCTCATTTCCACACGTGTCATGCCCTGGCCTTCGCAACTGGCGCAGCGACCGGCACCGACATTAAACGAAAAGCGACTGGCGGTGAAGCCACGAATACGTGCCTCGGTGGCGTCGGCAAAGATGCGTCTGATGTTGTCCCAGAAGCCGATGTAGGTGGCGGGGCAGGAGCGTGGTGTTTTACCAATGGGTGTCTGGTCGACTTCCAGAATTCGGGAGATGGTCTCCCAGCCCTCTATGGCTTCGCAACCGACGGGTTTAACGCTTTTGCGTTTGGCTTTGCCTTTGGGTGGTTTGGCCAGCAGGTTGCGCAGGTTTTCTGCCAGTACTGCGCGCACCAGTGTGCTTTTACCGCTGCCTGATACACCGGTAACACAGGTCAGTTTGCCTACAGGGATGCGTGCGTTGACACGCTTCAGGTTGTGTTTGTTCGCACCGCTGATAGCAATCCACCCCTGATCGGATGTATTGCTTTTAACGATGGGGTGCTGCAGTGGATTGGCCAGTGTGCGGCCGGTAATCGATGCCGGATTTTTCAGCAGTTGTTTCAACGTGCCACGGGCAACGATTTCGCCGCCTTCAACACCGGCACCCGGACCCAGGTCGATGACGTGGTCCGCTCGTCGGATGGTTTCTTCATCGTGCTCTACCACTACAACAGTGTTGCCTTTGTCACCAAGCTTGTCGAGTGTGTCGAGCAGCATCAGGTTGTCCTGCGAATGCAGTCCAATGGTGGGTTCGTCGAGCACATAACACACGCCCTGTAAATTGGAACCGAGTTGCGATGCCAGTCGAATGCGCTGTGCCTCGCCACCGCTGAGTGTGGGGGCGGCACGATCAAGCGTCAGGTATGACAGGCCCACCTGATTGAGAAACTGCAGGCGCGAGCGTATTTCCTGCAGTATGTCGCGGGCTATTTCTGCGTCGCGGCCTTTGGGGTTGTACTTGTCAAACCAGCTGCCGGCGGCGGCAATGGACAAGCGGTTAAAGTCTGCGATGTTGAGTTTTTGATAGCGCACCGCCAGTGCGGTTGCATTGAGGCGCTGGCCACTGCAAACACCGCACTCGGTTACTTCGTCTTCGGCGTTCAGCCAGTATTCTTCTTCACCGGTTTGTTCTTCGTCGAACTCGTCGGCAACAATGCCGGTGCCATAACAGGCGTCACACCAGCCGTGTTTGGAGTTGTATGAGAACAGTCGCGGATCAAGCTCCGGAAAGCTGTTGCCACACTGCGTGCAGGCGCGCTTTATCGAGAACAGTTTTTCGGCTGTTGTTTTCTTCGTGGTTTTACCTTGACTGACCGGGCCTACTTTGACCACGCCCTTGCCATAGTCGAGTGCGCGCTGCAGCAGTTCAGATAGTTTGTCTTCCTGGCTGGTGTCCGCGACCAGCTGGCCGACGGGCAGGTCGATGTCGTGCTCCTGAAATCGATCGAGGCGTGGCCAGTTTTCCGTCTCCAGATATTCGCCGTCGACCCGCAGTGTATCGAAACCCTTGCCGGCTGCCCATTTGGCCAGATCCGTGTAGTAGCCTTTGCGCGAGACAATCAGCGGCGCGTGTAGAGCGACCTTTTTACCCTTCCAGGTTTTGATGATTTGCGCACGTATGCTGTCAATGTTCTGCGCGGAGATTGGTATATCGCAGTCCGGGCAGTGTTGCACGCCGAGCTTCACAAACAACAGGCGCATGAAGTGATAGATCTCGGTCATGGTGGCGACGGTACTTTTGCGACCACCACGACTGGTGCGTTGTTCAATGGCAACCGTTGGCGGTATACCGAAGATCGCATCGACGTCCGGCCGTGCGGCCGGCTGTACAAACTGCCGTGCGTAGGCGTTGAGTGATTCGAGGTAACGCCGCTGTCCTTCGTTAAATAATATATCGAACGCCAGTGTGCTTTTACCACTGCCGCTCAGGCCGGTAACCACGGTGAATTTGTCACGCGGAATTTCGACATTAATGGTTTTGAGGTTGTGCTCACGTGCATTGACGACCTGTATTTCTTCTGCTGATGCACGCTTTGCTTTTGCGTCGCTCTTATAGGCGCTTGACGCCTCGGCAACGCGGCTGTTTGGCGTTGCGTTGATATTACGCAGATAGGCATCCACGGCACCGTCGTACTGACTGATGGCGGTGCCGGTGGCGCTCTTGCGTGCTTTGACAATCTTGTCCGGAGTACCGGTGGCAAGCAGTTGGCCGCCTTTGTCGCCGCCTTCGGGACCGAGATCAATAATCCAGTCGGCGTTGCAGATGATATCGAGGTTGTGTTCAACCACAATCAATGAGTGACCATCGTCGAGTAACTGATCAAACGCGCCCAGCAGTTTCGAGATGTCTTCAAAGTGCAGGCCGGTGGTGGGTTCATCAAAGATAAACAGTTTGTGTTCTGTTTTGGCCTTTGCGGTCTTTTTGGCTTTGGCCAGATGGGCTGCCAGTTTTAAGCGCTGTGCTTCACCGCCACTGAGCGTTGGTACCGGTTGTCCGAGGGTCAGGTAACCCAGGCCGACGTCGACCAGTGGCGCGAGTGATTTATGTACGTCTTTGTGGTCTTTGAAAAACTCAAGTGCGTCATCGATGGTCATGTTCAGCACATCGGAGATATTTGCGGCGCGCTGTGTGTGAGTATCGACCAGTTTGATGTCGAGCACTTCATCGCGATAGCGCGTGCCGTTACAGGCATGGCAGCGCAGATAGATATCGCTTAAGAATTGCATTTCCACATGTTCAAAACCGTTGCCGGAACATTCAGGGCAACGCATGCCCGAGTTAAAACTAAAGGCGCTGGCCGTGTAGCCGCGCTTTTTCGATTCCGGGTCCTGTGCAAACAGAGCGCGGATGGGATCAAACGCGCCGGTGTAGCTGACGGGGTTAGAACGTGCTGATTTACCAATCGGTGACTGATCGACCATCACGACATCGTCGATGTGCTGATGACCGGTTACCGACTGGTGCGCACCGGCAATTTCCGTTGGCTTGCCCTTGTGTCGGCACAGTGCGCGATACAGCGTGTCCTGCACCAGTGTTGATTTACCCGAGCCACTGACGCCGGTCACACAAACCAGTTGGTTTAATGGAAAGTCGACATCGACAGATTTCAGGTTGTGCTCTGCCGCACCACGCAGGCTGATGCAGGCAGATTTTTTTGTTGTTTGCTTTGGCTTTGTATCCGAAGCAGACGTGCGGTTGCTTAAGTCGCGCCGGTGTAGTTTTTTTGTGCCGTTGAGATACTGGCCGGTAAGTGACTTCTTCGACTTTGCCAGTTGCTTTGTGTTGCCATAGTAGACGACATCACCACCGTGGCTGCCCGGCCCCGGACCCATATCGACCACTTTATTGGCAGCCAGAATTATCTGTGGGTCGTGTTCAACCACCACCAGTGAGTTGCCTGAATCGCGCAGTCTGTGCAGCACACCGACCACGCGGTCGATATCGCGCGGGTGCAAACCAATACTGGGTTCATCCAGTACGAACAGGGTGTTAACCAGTGAGGTGCCGAGTGCGGTCGTCAGGTTAATGCGCTGTACTTCGCCGCCGCTCAGGGTGCGCGATTGTCGGTCAAGTGTCAGGTAACCAAGACCCACCTCGCACAGATAGCGCAGCCGAGATTGTATCTCGCCAATCAACAGACGCGTGGCTTCATCCATGGGTGGTGGCAATTCAAGAGTTTCAAAAAACGCTCGGCAGTTGGCTAGTGGCAGTTGCATAACATCGTGCAGTAATAAGCCGGGCAGCTTTTGAAATACTTCTTTTTTAAGCGTGTTTTCAGCCGGAATAAAACGTTGTTCGGCAGTCAGTGCCTTGCGTGCGTTTTCTGCGTTGCCGATACGCCACCACAACGCTTCCGGTTTCAGGCGGGCGCCGGCGCAGGTGGTACAGGGTGTGTAGGAACGGTACTTAGACAGCAGCACGCGCACATGCATTTTATAGCTGCGGGTTTCCAGCCAGTCGAAGAAGCGCTGCACGCCGTACCAGTGTTTGCCGTCCCAGTCGCCTTCGCCTTCGAGTACCCAGCGCTTGTGTTTGGCTGATAGTTTTTTCCAAGGTACATCGACAGGTACTTTGCGTTTGGCGGCAAATTTAAGCAGGTCGTTCTGGCATATTTCGTTGGTTTTGGTTTGCCATGGTTTTACCGCACCACCGGCAAGGGTCAGTGATTCGTTGGGTACCACCAGATTAAAATCGATACCCATGGTGCGACCAAAGCCGCGGCAGTCATCGCAGGCACCTATTGGTGAGTTAAACGAGAACAGGCTCGGCACCGGTTGTCGGAAATG
Organism: uncultured Granulosicoccaceae bacterium; assembly: GCA_964389335.1. Lineage (GTDB taxonomy): Bacteria > Pseudomonadota > Gammaproteobacteria > Granulosicoccales > Granulosicoccaceae. Next base: position 1,719 of record CAYMFQ010000230.1, on the reverse strand, counting down.
CTTTTCACAGTGCGCACATATAAAATCGGCCGAGAACTTAAGTCCTTTTTGTGCGTTGCGCTGATCGTCAAGCGGATACACGGTGGCTTTACCGGAGCCATGTTTAAAAGCTGTTTCCAGTGCCTCGGTTATACGGCTGAGGTTGCCGGCATCAAGACGGGTGCGATCCTGTATCACCTCTATATTTTTCTTGTTGCGGGTGTGCAGGCGGGTGTAGCCCTGTCGCTGCAGCCAGGTTTCTATTTCTTCGCTGGTGAAGTTATCGGGCACTTTTACGCTGAACGTGATCAGCGCGCGTTTGCTGTCACCCGAGAACTTTTTAATTAACGACTTGGCGACTCGCTCCGGAGACTCGCAGGCGACCTCGCGCGCGCACCCGGGGCAGTAGAGTCTGGCCGCTCTGGCAAACAATAGTTTAAGGTGATCGTTCAGCTCGGTCATGGTGCCAACGGTGGAGCGCGAGGTTCGCACCGGGTTGGTTTGGTCGATGGCTATGGCCGGCGGAATTCCATCGATTCGGTCCACCTGCGGTTTGTCCATACGATCCAGAAACTGGCGGGCATAGGGGCTGAAGGTTTCAACATAACGACGCTGTCCCTCGGCGTAGATGGTGTCGAACGCGAGTGATGATTTGCCGGAGCCACTGACGCCGGTTATCACCACCAGTTCACCGTGTGGAATATCGATACTGACGTTGCGCAGGTTGTTCTGCGTAGCGTTTTCGACACTGATTTTTTTTATCGACATAAGAAAGTGCGGTTGGGGTATTCGCGTGGGTAAAAGATCGAGTATATTGATCGCGTCGAGTTCTGTCCCGTGCCGCGTCGTTTGCCTGAGTGACTATTGTACGTGTCAGCGGACGGGCTGGCGCTGTGAATGTTTGCTGTGCCGGGATGACTACTGACATTTTTCCGGGCCGGCGTCGCATGGCCGGACATATGTTCTTTTAGCCTGACCACAGCTGCATCGTCCGGGCTCCTGTTTCAAATTGGAGCATCGGCGGTCGCCGTATTGTGTTTGGCTCACCTGCTCGTTCTCTTATCTGGAGATACACCAAATGACGGCTCCGCTTAGCGCCGGAACGCTGGCCGATTTTGATCGTGATGGATATCTGATCGAACGCGGTCTGGTTGAAGAATCGATGGTCGCTGATATGAATATGATCATCGACGCGTCGGTCAAACCGGCACTGGCGCCGGTGGAATACGAGGCAGATGTCCATTACCCGGGCGCGCCGTCGAGTAAAGATGCACCGGGCGGACAGACACCACGGCGACTGCTAAATGCCTACGCACGCGATGTGGTGTTTCGTAACTTTGCCCGCTCGGCACCGGTGGTTGAACGGCTGCAGCAAATGATGCGCTGCGAGCGCGTGATGGTGTCGCAGAACCATCATAACTGTGTGATGACCAAGCACCCGGGCTACAGCAGTGTTACTTCGTGGCACCAGGATATTCGCTACTGGCGCTTCGATGAGCCGGAGCTTGTCAGTGTGTGGCTGGCGTTGGGCAGCGAGACGCCGGCAAATGGTGGTCTGTTGTTAATACCCGGGTCACACAAGCTCGATCTTCCGCCTGGCAGGCTCGACGCCGCGCTGTTTTTACGCAATGACATCGCCGATAACGAAGCATTGATCAACGCCGCTGTACCGGCGGAGCTTTCGGCAGGTGATGTACTGTTTTTTCACTGCCAGACATTTCACGCCGCCGGCCAGAACGA
>CAYMFQ010000229.1:0-8994 GCA_964389335.1 uncultured Granulosicoccaceae bacterium | reverse complement strand
AGGAGCTGACAATCGCGATCGTGAATAACGGTCACATGATCAACATGCAGAAAGTCGCTGAAGCTTACACCGAAGAAACCGGTGTCAAGCTGAACTGGGTTTCTCTGGAAGAAGGCGTTCTGCGTGAGCAGGTCACTTCTGACACAGCAACTGGTGGCGGCGAGTACGACGTTATCAACATCGGTATGCAGGAAGCTCCCATCTGGGGCGCTGCTGGCTGGATCGAGCCGCTCGAGTTCGGTGATGCCTACGACATCGACGACATGCTGCCCGCTATCCGCAACGGCCTGTCACACGAAGGTACTCTGTACGCAGCACCTTTCTACGGTGAGTCTTCAATGGTCATGTATCGTAAAGACCTGACTGACGCTGCCGGCGTTGAAGTCAAAGACAACGATTCATGGGACAACATCAAAGCCGCTGCTTCAGCAATCCACGATCCTGACAATGGCGTCTACGGCGCCTGTCTGCGTGGCAAGCCGGGCTGGGGCGACAACATGGCGTTCATCACCACTGTTGTTAACTCTTTCGGCGGTGCATGGTTCGACAAAGAAATGAAGCCAACTATCGACTCTGACGAGTGGAAAGCGGCCATCAACTTCTACGTTGATCTGCTGGGCAACTACGGTCCTCCTGGATCAGAAGGTAACTCTTTCAACGAAATTCTTGCTCTGTACAACGAAGGCAAGTGTGGCATGTGGATCGACGCGACTATCGCTGCTTCTTTCCTCGAAGTAGACGGTGTTGCTTACGCACAGTCTCCAAACGCTGGTAACCCTGTCGGTGCAAACTGGCTGTGGGCATGGGCGATGGCTGTACCGGCTGGTTCACCTAACGCTGAAGAGTCCAAGAAATTCATCGAGTGGGCTACTTCTAAAGAGTACATCAAGGCAGTTGCTGACCATCCGGAATTCGGTTGGGGTTCAGTACCTACCGGTACTCGCGCGTCTACCTACGCATACCCTGAGTTCAAAGAAGCTGCGGCATTCGCTGATGCTGAAATGGCTGCTATCGAGTCGGCTGCTCCTGAAGCGACTGACCTGAAGCCATACGTTGGTGTTCAGTTCGCTGCAATTCCTGAGTTCCCGGAAGTAGGTATCGCCGTTGCACAGGAAATGGCTGCTGCCCTTTCTGGTGCCAAGTCGGTTGATGATGCTCTGGCGGCTTCTCAGGAAGCAGCTGACGCAATCATGCGTGAAGCTGGCTACTACTAAGCCAGTGCACTCTGAGCTCGGTGGCTTCGGCCACCGGGCTTTTTTTAGCTCGAACTAACTCTCTGTACCACCTCGTCGTCGACCTTATCTGTCTTTAAACCAGGCGATCCCACAGATTTGGAAGGTTTAAAGCGTTATGTCCAACAGAAAAATCCCTCGTTTATTACAGACGCCCGCCGTCGTGCTCCTGTTGTTGTGGATGCTTATTCCACTTGGCATGACACTGTACTTTTCGTTTATCCGATATGTACTAAACAGCCTGCGGCGTCCCGAATGGACATCCCCCAGCCTCAGTAACTGGCGAGGCTTCGGCAACTACGAATACGTTCTGTTTCACGCCAAAGACTTTTGGTTCGCGGTACAGAACAGTTTGTTCATCGTTGTCAGCATTCTTGTTTTCACCGTACTGCTCGGGCTCGCACTCGCAATGCTGGTAAACCGTTCGTTTCCCGGGCGCGGTATTGTGCGAGTGTTGCTGATATCTCCGTTTTTCGTCATGCCAGCGGTGAACGCAGTGCTTTGGATCAACATGATCCTTGATCCGGTACTCGGTCTTAACGGACTGGCAGTCGAAGGCATAAATAATCTGATAGCCGGGCTGCGAGATTTTCCGGTGCTCGGGGCGTTTTTCTCATTGTGGCCCGAGCTGACGCCGGTATCGTTCCGTGCAACGCAGACTTCAGCCTACGCCGTAATCATCATGGTTACCTGGCAGTGGACGCCGTTTGCGGTATTGATCTTCATGACATCGCTGCAGTCTGAAGACGAGCAGCAAAAAGAGGCGGCCATTCTCGACGGCGCCAACGCTTGGTCACGCTTTCGCAACCTGACGCTGCCGCACCTGGCGCGACCGATTGCCATTGTGATCATGATTCAGTCTATTTTTCACCTGTCTCTGTATGCGGAAATCGAAATTGTCAGCCGCGGTAATGGCAACAAGAATCTGCCCTACCTGATTGGTGAATTTGCGTCGAATAACATTGGTGCAGCGAGTGCCACAGGCATCTTCGCGGTCATTTTGGCGAACATCGTAGCAATCTTCCTGCTGCGCATGGTCGGCAAGAGCTTGATGGACTAGTCCGGAGGAATCACGATGGCTGCAGTCGCACAAACCTCCCGCTTTGGCAACATATTCTGGCCTGTGCTCGCATGGGTGGTGGCACTGATTTTTTTCTTTCCAATTTTCTGGATGGTGTTCACCAGCTTTAAAACCGATGCCGATGCGGTAAAGCCGGAGTATCTGTTTTTCTTCAAGCCAACGCTTGATAACTATCTCAACATGACCGAGAACTACGATTACTGGCGCTTTGCCATTAACTCGGCCATAACAGCGACATTTGCCACTGTGTTTGCGTTGGTGGTTAGCGTGCCGTGTGCCTATGCCATGGCGTTTAATCCCAGCCGTCACACCAAAGACATTCTGGTCTGGATGCTGTCGACAAAGATGTTACCGGCAGCTGCAGTGCTGTACCCAATGACATTCCTGACCAAGAATTTCCTGAATATTTTCGACACGCACTTTCTGATCATTCTTGTGCTGTGTCTTATCAATCTGCCCATCGTGATCTGGATGCTCTTTACGTACTTCAAAGAGATCCCGAAAGAGATCATCGAAGCAGGCAAGATGGATGGCGTTACCACCTGGGGTGAAATCAAAGACATTCTGGTGCCACTGGCCTGGGGTGGTGTGGCGTCAACGGCGCTGCTGTGTTTTATCTTTTGCTGGAACGAAGCTTACTGGACAGTGCGGCTAACCACGACGGAAGCGGCGACACTGTCCAAACTGATCGAAGGTAACAGAGCGCCTGAAGGGCTGTTCTTTGGTCGTCTGTCTGCTGTGTCTACGGCAGCGGTCGGCCCCATTGTTGTACTTGGCTGGTTTTGTCAGAAACAACTGGTCCGTGGACTGACCTTCGGAGCAGTCAAGTAGTTACGTATGTCGATTATCGAACCTGAAATAGAAAAGGTTGATCGCAGCACCCGGTCTATACGCTACCTTGAACATGGTTGGCCGTCAGATCTTTGCCGTTGGCATGCGCACGAAGAGTACGAACTTCATCTGGTAGTGGAGACGCGCGGCAAGGCATTCGTAGGCGACTACATCGGTGATTTCAAAGCCGGTGATCTGTTCATGACAGGCCCCAATCTGCCGCACAACTGGATCACCGATAAAGTGTGGTCCAAACCGGTTGGCATCAGAGACATGCTGATCCAGTTCAGCCATGAGAGTGTTGAGAAGCTGGCCGAAGGTTTTCCTGAATTTTCACAGGTTTTAAAAATGCTGCAACTGGCGCAGTCCGGCATTGTGTTTGAGGGGTTTAACCCGACCTTTGCGCGCGGACACATGGAAGCAATTCGCGACAATACCGGCGCCGAGCGCATCCTTGCCTTTGTGCGTTTTCTGGTCAGGCTGAACGAACACGCGGAAAAGAAAACACTTTCGGTCAGCAAGCTAATACAACCAGAAGGCGGTAGTAAGCAGGCTCGCATTGCGCAGGTTGTCGACCATATCACCAAGAATTTTTCAGAAGGCTTTTCAGTCGCACAGGCGGCGGCTATGGCCAATATGACCGAGATCACTTTCAGCCGTAACTTTTATTCAGTGACCGGCCACAGCTTTGTCGATTTCCTAAACCGTATCCGAATAGGGCAAGCGTGTAGCATGTTGTACGCGTCCGATGACCAAATTACTTCAATAGCGCAGGAAGCCGGTTTTAAGAACCTGGCTAACTTCAACCGACATTTCCTGAAACTCAGGGGAATGACACCGTCCGAGTATCGCGAAACTGCACGCAAGGACCTCGCACCCAAACGTGAGCAGTCCCTATGAGCAGTGCAGAAAACAGCGCAGGTGCCATCAGCGCAACTCGCTACAGCCGGGCCGACTGTCAGATCGGTGTAGTGCATCTTGGCTATGGTGCGTTTCACCGCGCTCACCAGGCCGTATACATTGACGACTATATCGAGGCATCCGGCGATACGCGCTGGGGGGTAGCGGCGGTAAATCTGCGTGCCGCAGACACACCTGGTTTCAAGGCCGCTGAAGCAGACATTGAGCAGCACGATGGTTATTTCGTCAAAACCTTTTCACCTGATGGTGCGGTGAAACTGCGTCGTGTCCGCAGCCACATTCACTTTGCCGACTGGAGTGCTGCGCGCTCGGAAACCGAGGCGCTGTTATCACGGCCTTCAGTGCACCTTGTGACTATCACCGTTACTGAAAGCGGTTACTACACCGACCCGGATGGCAACCTGAATCTTGCTGACCCGACTATTAAAGCGGAACTGACCGGTGACAGCGCTGACAGTGTTTACGCCTATTTGCGTGCTGCTATTGCTGCGCGTGTCGCCGCAACCGGTGCGCCGTTAACGATTGCCTGCTGCGATAACATTCGGCAGAACGGCAAGATGCTGCACCGCAATCTGCTTGCATATCTAAAGCATTTAAACGAACCCGAGCTGGCGGGCTGGGTAGAGGGCAACGTGGCGTTTCCGTGCTCCATGGTGGACCGGATTACGCCGCGTAGTCCCTCTGAGCTTGCCACCGAGCTTTCAGCGCTGATTGGCCAGCCGGTAAAGGCGCCAATCATGGCGGAAGACTTTACTCAGTGGGTGCTTGAGTCAACGTCAGCCGCTGATATGCCCAATCTTGCCAGTGTCGGCGTAACGGTCACAGAAGATGTCGACCCGTATGAAGAAACCAAAATCAGGGTGCTGAATGGCGGTCATACGGCGCTGGCGTATCTGGCGGCGCTTGAGCCTGTCGAAACCTTTGACGCTGCAATGCGGGTACCGCATCTGCTCGAACACTTTCGTAACTTTGAAACCGAGGAAGTGCTGCCGGCGCTGACGCTTGATCTGCCTTTTTCCAAGGCGGACTACCTGGAAGCAATAGTGCAGCGCTTCGGCAATCAGGCGATTGGCGATACCGTCGCTCGCATCTGTGCTGATGGCATGGTCAAGTTTCCAATTTTTATTCGCCCGACGCTCGAAGGCTGTCTGCAACAGGGCATCATGCCAGTGCATACGATGCGCAGTATCGCCAGTTGGTATGTTTTCGCACTGCACGTTGATGCCGGTAAGGTCAACTTTGAATACGTTGAGCCTGCCTGGCAGGACCTGAAAGCGATGTTGCGAACCGACGCCTTTGTCAATAGTCGGCAACTGTGGGGCGAACTGCCCGTACAGTACCCCGATTTTGCCAAAACCCTACAGCTGCAAATTCAAGAGATGGAGTCACAATGGCCGGTCTGACGCTGCGCGACGTGCGCAAGAGCTATGGCGATGTCCAGGTGGTGCACGGGGTTGATCTCGATATCATAGACGGCGAGTTTGTAGTGTTTGTCGGGCCGTCCGGATGTGGTAAGTCGACGCTGCTGCGTATGATTGCCGGCCTCGAAGAAATCAGTGGTGGCACTATTGCCATTGGCGACCGTGTGGTTAATGAAGTCGCTGCCTCCAAACGCGGTGTGTCGATGGTGTTTCAAACCTACGCTCTGTACCCGCACATGACTGTGTACAAGAACATGGCGTTCGGTCTGAAGCAGGCTAAAACCGAACGCAGCGAAATTGATCGGCGCGTGCGCGCAGCGGCTGAAATCTTACAGATAACTGACTACCTTGATCGGGTGCCAAGAAACCTGTCGGGCGGACAGCGTCAGCGTGTGGCAATTGGCCGCGCAATTGTTCGCAACCCGGATGTATTCCTGTTTGACGAGCCACTGTCGAATCTTGACGCGGCACTGCGTGTGCAGACACGTAAAGAAATCGCTCGTCTGCACGAGCGGCTTCAAACTACCATGATCTACGTGACGCACGATCAGGTCGAGGCAATGACACTGGCCGATAAAATCGTCGTGCTCAGGGACGGTCGTATAGAACAGGTTGGCTCGCCAATCGAACTCTATGATCGCCCGGCTAATGCGTTTGTTGCGCAGTTCATCGGCAGCCCGAAAATGAACTTCTTTTCGCCTGAAGATCTGGCTCCTAACGGCGGTGCGTTGCTTGGCAGGGAACTGGGTACTGATCTGCAGGTTGGTCTGCGACCTGAGCATCTGGTGCTAACCGACCCGGCTAACGCTGTGGTTGAAGGTACACTGGAACTGGTGGAAAACCTCGGTGAATATGCACTCGTGCACCTGCGAACACCGTCAGATGTTGAATTTATTGCCAAGACAGAAGCGCCACCACAGGCCGACAAGGGCTCATTAATCGGTTTCGGCCACAAAGCAGGTCTTGCGCACTTCTTTGATCGAAACTCTGGTGCCCGGGTCGCGTAAGACTTAAACCTTGTAGCCACATACCACTCCGGTTATCAAGGCTCATCAGCAGTCCGCGCGGTATAAGTTTGCGTGGCGGCCTGCGGCAGGGAATGTCCTGATGGCCGCGCGCCCCTTGCGGTGTGGAAACTAGCGGCGCGGAACCTCTTATCCCTGAAAACAACACACGCTTCGCGGCGTAAGCCGCTTGTTGTATCAGTACTCCTCAGCAGATCACTTATCGTATAGTTACCGGCCGCAATGCAATGGGGTGTCATTGCCAATGAACCGACCGAATATCCTGCTTTTATCTGCCTATGACGCGAGCAGTCATCGTTACTGGCGTGAGTTACTGGTCGATCAGTTGCCCGAGTTTGACTGGACCACCATAGCGCTGCCGGATCGACATTTCTATTGGCGTGTGCGCAGCAACGCGCTCACTGTGGCGCTGCAGCATCGCGAAACTCTGGCCGCGCACTATGATCTGGTGCTCGCCACTTCAATGACCGACTTGTGCGGGCTTCGCGGACTGGTGCCATCGCTTAGTGCAGTGCCAACTGTGTTGTACTTTCACGAGAATCAGTTTGCCTATCCGGTGCGCCAGCCCAGTAGTAATATCATTAACTCCCAACTTGTCAGCTTCTATGCGGCACTCAGCGCTGACCGTGTGTTGTTTAACTCGCACTACAACCGGCAGTCTTTCCTGTCAGGTGCCAACGCACTGTTTAATAAAATGCCTGACGGCGTGCCTGATGATGTTGTTGACCCGGTCGACAGTAAGAGCGCTGTGCTACCGGTTCCGATAGTCACAAAAGCCTCATCTGAAGCAACACCTAAAAGCGCTGACCGTGCGGTGCAAATTGTCTGGAATCATCGGTGGGAGTACGACAAACAACCAGAAGTATTTTTTAATGCCATGTCACTGCTGCAGTCACGGGGCGTTAACTTTGTACTGCATGTTCTGGGGCAGTCTTTTCGCACGATACCCGAGTGCTTTGCTGACGCGAAAACAACCTTTGGCAATCGTATAGCCACCTGGGGGTATCAGCCGCGCGATACCTACTTACGCATACTCCGCGAGGCTGATATCGTAGTCTCTTCTGCGGCGCATGACTTTCAGGGGCTGGGCATACTTGAGGCGATTAGCCAGGGTTGTGTACCTGTGACGCCGGATCGTGTTGCGTATGTTGAGTATGTACCGGAGGCGCTGCGCTATTGCGGCGATGATAACGAACCCGAAGCGCTCTGTGAAAAGCTGCTGGCGCTTTGCCAGGGTGAGTTGCCAGCAGCGCCTGATGTTTCAGACTACTATGCAGAGAATCTGATCAATCGGTATCGAGAAGAAATAACAAGCACCATTGCAAAAGGCTCTGCCGCATCGTATGTTGCAGGTTAGGGCTGCAAAACCAATCCTAATAAGAGCGGGGCATGTTCAATACGTGTTCCGCAACATAGCTCAGTATCAGGTTTGTTGAAATTGGTGCCACCTGATACAGGCGTGCCTCGCGAAACTTTCTTTCAACATCATACTCTTCAGCAAAGCCAAAGCCGCCATGAGTTTGCACACAGGCTTCCGCTGCTGCCCACGATGCATCGGCTGACAACAGTTTGGCCAGATTCGCTTCCTCACCCGGGTTTTCACCCGCCTCATACAAACGAATCGCTTCTTTTAACATGAGTTCGGCGGCGCGCATCTGGCTGTAGGCGCGCGCAATGGGAAACTGTATGCCCTGGTTTTGCCCGATAGGTCGGTTGAACACTGACCGGTCCGCTGCATAGTCTGATGCCTTTTTAATAAACCACTTGGCATCGCCAATGCACTCGGCTGCAATCAGAATACGTTCTGCGTTCATGCCTGAAAGAATATAACGAAAGCCTTTGCCTTCCTCACCGACCAGACTGTCAGCAGGGATTGGCATGTCATCAAAGAAGAGCTCCGTTGTGGCGTGATTCATCATCGTACGGATGGGTCTGATGGTCAGTGACTTGTTCAGCACGGTACGCATGTCGACCAGAAAGACTGACAGACCATCGGTTTTTTTGCTGACTTCGGCACGTGGTGTGGTGCGCGCCAGCAGCAATAACAGGTCAGAATGTTCCGCCCGTGAGGTCCATATTTTTTGGCCATTGACGATGTATTGATCACCGTCGCGTCTGGCGGTGGTGCGCAGTGACGTGGTGTCCGTGCCGGACGTGGGTTCGGTAACACCAAACGCCTGCAGACGTAAACTGCCATCGGCGATACCAGGCAGGTAACGTTGCTTTTGCTCATCGTTGCCGTGGCGCAGTACCGTGCCCATGGTGTACATCTGCGCGTGGCACGCAGCAGCGTTGCAGCCGGCGCGGTGAATTTCTTCAAGAATGGCGGCGCCGGCAGACAACGGCAGGCTCAGGCCGCCGAATTCTTCCGGTATCAGTGCCGACAGGTACCCGGCTTCTGTCAGCGCTGTGACAAACTCTGACGGGTAGGCCTGATCACGATCGCACTGACGCCAGTACTCTCCGGGGAAGTCAGCGCAGAG
>CAYMFQ010000228.1:2959-9017 GCA_964389335.1 uncultured Granulosicoccaceae bacterium | reverse complement strand
GGCAGACCCAATCGACATTCGCCCGCGCCGGCTCCCGGTATTACAAAGTTGTATTCCTCCTGCAATCAGGCCTATAGGGCCTTCCCGACACCATGAATAAAGGCACTTGCGGTTGCCTGGCGACGGACAGGCTTCTCATTTTGAAGACAACCGCAGGGGCTTGCAGAACCGATTGTCAACCGAATGAAGCGGACCCCGTTAGAGATACCTACAACGGACAGTTCTGTTGCCGAGCCACTGTGGACCGGAACAGATACACAAGTAATTGATGCACATTTAAACCGCTATCCGGGTAACACCGGATTCATTTTTTCTCAGGAAATTTACGAGGTCATTCATGTTGGGAACACGCTTTACCCGGTCAATCATCGCTACACTGATTTGTGTACCATTCATTGCCAGTTGTGATGGGACAGCGGAAAACGGAGACGGTGGAATCACTACCGACTCATTGTTAAATTTTGATGCGACAGGTCAAAATGTACAGGGTGTACAAAACAGGGAAGTTGCCAGCCTGTCGCGAGGCCAAAGGAATGGTTACCTGGGCAGAATGAGTGAGAGGATCATCCTCTCCAACAACCTGGATCGCCTGGAATCGGAATCAGGATATGCTGAACTGCTGGAAAACCCGGGTTCAGTTAAACAACATATCAAACTATGGCATCAGGTCGCGATTGACTCAGTCGCTCTGGATCACACCCCCGACCCGGATATCGAAGACTACTCGCCAAGTCAGGGTGGCCCGACACGTACCAGCCGCGCACTGGCCATGGTGCAACTGTCGGTATTCGACGCGCTGAATAGTATTGAGCGTACCTACGAACCCTATACCGGAATCTTTGACGGGTTTGAAGACGCATCGGCTCTCGCGGCTGTGGCGCATGCGGCCTATGTGGAACTGATTGCTCTGTACCCGCAGCAGTCCGGCCGTTTGAACGGCGTATTAAATGACGTCATGTCGGTTATTGAGCAGATTGATTCCAACGATGCGATTGACGCCGGCAGGACACTGGGCACAACCGTGGCGCAGGCGATGAGAGTTGACCGCAACAATGACGGTTCGGACTACGACGAACCCGGCTTTGGTGACGGTGGTCTGGTTGCTGATGGCAATGCGTCTTACTGGGGAGTCACCGTGAACGGAGGCACCACAACACCGGGACAGTGGACGCCTGACCCGAATACACCTGAATTTAGTGGTGAATCCAATCTGTCTCTGGGTGCCTACTGGGGTAATGTAGAACCGTTTGCACTTACAAGCGGTCATCAGTTTCGTGTGCCTGCCCCACCCACCCTCGACTCACAGGAGTACATAAACGCATACAACCAGGTTGCAGCCATCGGTGGCGCAACAAGCAACACCGGCATACCGAGCACCAGCACAGATGACACCCGCTTTATCGCCAACTACTGGGGCTATGATGGTGTTCCGCTACTGGGAGTACCACCACGTGTATATAACCAGATTTCAGTACAGATTGCGGATGATCAAATCGACGATCCACTGGCCTTTGCCAGAGTATTAGCATTGATAAACATGGGTATGGCTGATGCGGCCATTGCAGCATGGGACAGCAAGTACTACTACAACCTGTGGCGACCGGTTACCGGCATTCGCGCTGACGATGGTGTCGATGCAACACTGGTAGACAGCACCTGGAATCCGGTGGGTATCTCGGTGGTTAACACGGCCGATGCCATCAGAGCCACACCGCCGTTTCCGGCCTACCCGTCAGGGCATTCCACTTTTGGCGCTGTAACATTCGAGGTGCTGCGCAATATCTTTAGCGACAACGTCGCATTCACTTTTGTTTCCGACGAGTATAACGGTGAGGGCGTCGACCCGTTCTTCCCGGATATTCCGCGACCGTTTGTTCCGGTCAGATTTCAGTCACTGACTGAAGCGCAGTTACAGAACGGTATCAGCCGAATTTACAATGGCGTGCACTGGGAATTCGATGACACGGCAGGCCAGAACCTGGGCGTGAATATCGCCAGCTACATCATGAACACCAGCGGGCTGAATGTCAGCAATGGCTTTGATCAGGCCGATATCATTGAGCTGCCGGGCGGCACCCAGGCCGACGACCAGGATCAGAATGACGGCGACAATGACGGCCAGGGAAATCAAAATGACGACGATGATGATAACGGTGGCAACGGCGGAGGCAACAACGGTAACGGCGGGAATGGAGGCAACAGCGGTGGCAACAACGGTAACGGTGGAAATGGAGGCAACGGCGGTAATGGCGGAGGCAACAACGGCAACGGTGGAAATGGCGGTAACTGAAGCCTGCAGATTCACCACTAACAACCACTAAAAACCATAACTCATCAAACCACAGGACAAGCGGCACAATCGAACCGGTTGTGCCCTTGCCCTGCACCACCCGGAGTCATACACATGAACATTGCCAATCAATATTCTTTCTTCACTGCGGTATGCCTGTTCTCAATCCTGAACCTGTTCCTGATAAACCCCGGGTCTGCGGATTCCGGCATTCACAAATCAAGCACAGCTGATGGTGTTATTGTCGAGAAATCCGCAGCTAACAGCGACCTGGTCGTAATAGAACCCAAAGACTTCAAGCCTGCGTTTACCCGTGATACGGTCATTAAGCTCAACGCCATAGTGGGCAACTCCTATGGCATTGTTCGCGAGTTTGACAAGCTGGTGACCGAGTTACGTCATAATCGTGTTGCGTCGAATACCACGGAACCGTTCGTACTGAGCGAAAATCAACTCGCTGTAGTCTCGACGCTGGCTGAGCGATCAAACCGTGCTTATACGGATATGAACCGCGCTATTGACACGCTCAAAGCCAGTGGCGAGCATTACAACGCCGCGATTCTGGCCGGTATGGCTTTGTTTGTTCGCAGCGTTAATCAGGAGATCAGCCTTTTTCAACAGAACTACGGCGTCTGATACGAGTGTCTTCTTCGGTTATTCTGCACGCAATGCATCCACCGGTAACATATCGGTCGCACTGCGTGCAGGAATCAACCCGGCGAGCAAACCAATAAACATCGATACAACTAGCGACAGAAGAATGTAGAACACGGATGCCTTTACCGGCAACGCCGGCACCACAGCCCCGAGTATCAGAGCACCACCAACGCCGAGTACAATACCGGCAAGGCCGCCGAGCGAGGCAAGAAAAACAGCTTCGCACAGAAACAGGCCCAGCACCTGATGTCGCGTTGCGCCGAGTGCTCGAAATAGACCAATCTCGTTGGTGCGCTCCTTTACGGTGATAATCATTACCGTGAGAATACCAATACCACCAACCACCATAGATATAGCACCAAGCCCGGCAACTGCTGTCGTCAGCACACCCAGTATCGAATCGAGTATACCGAGTACTTGTTGTTGAGAAAGGATGGTTACATCGTCGATACCATGACGTGCGATCAGTAATTTTCTGGCGGCGGCAATTACGCCATTGGAGCTTGCACCTGTGCCATACGCGATGTCAATTTCCATCAGCCCGTGCGCGTTAAACAGTTCCATGGCTCTGGCTGTTGGCAGATACACCGAGTCATCCAGATCAACACCGAGCATTTGCCCTTTTGCCTGCATTACCCCGACGACCCGGTATCGACTACCGCTAATACGTATAAACTCACCAACCGGGTTGCGAGTACCGAACAGTTCATCCCGCATTTTACTGCCAAGCACCGCGGTTGCTCGAGGCGAATGCGGATTGTCGGGCGGTAGAAACGATCCTAACGCCGTGGCAAAAGAAAACAACGCGGGAAATTCCGGGTCAGTACCGTATATGGTGGTGCGCCGCTGGCGTCGGTTGCCCTCCACTTCTGCATTGCCCACGATAAACCCGATAGCACCAGTTACCTGTGGCAACCTTGATAGCGCTAACCTGTCGTCAATGGTGAGGGCCTTGGTGGTGTTTATTACCCCGAGCGAGGCGCCAAAGGTGGTCTTCTTTCCGGGTTGGATCTGCACGATATTACTGCCGAACTGCGTAAACTGTGTAACGACGTATTGATTGATGCCTTCCCCTATCGCGGTGAGCAAAACAACTGCAGCGATACCGATGGTGATACCGAGCATGGTCAATACCGAGCGCGTTAACTTGTCAAACACTGCCGTCACTGACAACCGTATGATATCTCGCAGGCGCATAGTTCAATAACGACCAGACAACGCTGCAATAGCGTCAAGTGAAGCTGCTCTGCGCGCCGGCAGATACCCAAACAGAACACCGGTGGCCATTGCGGTGCCAACCGCCGCCAGCACTGCCCACAACTGCGGCCGCATATCCAGCTGCGGGTAAAACAACTGCAGCAGATATCCACCAAGAAACCCGGTAACAACGCCGATTGTCGCCCCGAGCAACGACAGCAGCGCCGCCTCTGTCAGAAACAGCGCGGTGATTTGCCCCGGTGCCGCACCCACCGATTTAAGCAGTCCCACCTCGCCGGTACGCTGTGACACAGCCACCAGCATAATGTTCATGATAAGGACACCGGCCACCGCGAGGCTGATTGCAGCTATACCGGCGACTGTAGCGGTGAATGCGTAAAAAATTGATTTAAAGGTATCGACCATTGCATCCTGAGTAATGACAGTGATGTCTTCTTCGCCGTGGTGCCTGGCCTTGATGGTCTTTTTGATGAATTCCGTTACCGTATCGTTGGCTGACGAAGAACGCGTTGAAACAAATATGCGATACAGGTTCTCCGTATTGAACACCATCATCGCGGACGCCACGGGAATGATAACCAGCTCGTTAACATTCTGACCAATCGAGTTGTCTGTATCAGCCAGCACGCCAATGACGCGAAAACGATGCTGACCAATTCGCAACCATCGTCCCACAGCAGATTGGCGCCCAAATAACTCAGACTGAATTTTTACACCGATAACACATACCGGCGTCGCCCGACTCCAGTTGGTATCAGGCAGGAACTGGCCGTGCTGCATCTGCCACTGGCGCAGCGGCAGCATCGCCGACGATGCGCCCATGACTTCGGTCTCGCGTTCCAGCCCTCCACGATTAACCCCTGCGAGCCCGGTAACAACCGGCACCACATGGGTAATTTCATAGTGTTTGGTGATCGCCTCGGCATCCGCTATGCGCAGAGGCCGAGTGGTTTTGCCGACACTGGCGTTGATGGTGCCACCGGTAGTCTCGGCCTTGCCGGGCATTACGAAAACCAGGTTGGTACCCATCGATGCAAATTCATTGACAACGTATTTTCGAGCCGCTTCAGCAACACCGGTTAACAGAATCACGGACGCCACAGCGATTGCCATTGCCAGTAAAATCAGTACCGTTCTAACGCGCGCTCGTGCAATGGCTGTGTATGCAAAACGAACGGTATCCTGCGTAGTCATACGCAGATCGTCTTTTTACCAGGGGTTGTATTATCGGTCTGTGTATTATTGGCGTGGCTGTGGATGTCTTTCACAATGAACCCGTCAACCATCTTTAACTGACGCATTGCTCGATCACCGATCGACAGATCGTGTGTGACAACAATCAGCGTAATCCCCTGCTCACGTAACCTCTCCAGCAGTGCAATCACCTCTGCACCGGATTTACTATCGAGGTTACCCGTCGGTTCATCCACCAGTATCAGGTCCGGTCGGTTGATGGTCGCGCGCGCAATGGCAACACGCTGCCTTTGCCCGCCGGACAGCTGGTCCGGCCGGTGATGCATGCGGTCGTCAAGTCCCATTTCGGTTAGCGTCGTACGTGCGCGTCGGCGCCGCTCACCAATCGGCTCGCCGCTAAGCATCAGCGGCAGCTCGACGTTTTCCAGCGCACTCAGTCGTGGCACCAGGTGAAAGAACTGAAATATAAAACCGATACGCGTCCCCCGCAGCCGCGCCTGTTCAAACTCGCTCAGTGTGGTG
This sequence comes from uncultured Granulosicoccaceae bacterium, assembly GCA_964389335.1. Classification (GTDB taxonomy): domain Bacteria; phylum Pseudomonadota; class Gammaproteobacteria; order Granulosicoccales; family Granulosicoccaceae. The sequence continues at coordinate 3,136 of CAYMFQ010000228.1, read as the reverse complement.
GTGTCGCGGCCGTCAAACAGATAACGACCAGATGATGGTCTGTCGAGCAGGCCCAGCATGTTAAGCAAAGTAGACTTGCCTGACCCGGACGGCCCCATCAGTGACAGGTACTCACCTACTGCGATGTGCAAGTTGATATCCTGCAACGCATGGACAGATTCATCACCAACTTCGAAG
>CAYMFQ010000228.1:0-2859 GCA_964389335.1 uncultured Granulosicoccaceae bacterium | reverse complement strand
TAACTCGCGAAACCGTTTCGCTTCGCGTTGTGACACCCGTGCACTGGTGCAGGCTTCTTCGGCCTGAGCGATGGCGGTGGTCTTTTCTGTCTCTGCAAGCCTGAGCTGAGCACGGGCGTCTTCGTTCCACAGCTCAAGCAACACCTGGCCCTGCTCCGCTCTGTCGCCGGGTTGCACGCGCAGCGCTGCGATCTGCCCGCTGACCATTGGGGAGATGCGTGCACGGTTGCAGGTATTGACCGTGCCTGCCCGGGTATTTGACACAGACGCGACGATGTCCCCTTGCTCGACGGTAGCTACATCCACTTCCACCGGCACGGTACGCACAGATCGCCACACAGAGAATGCAACGACTGCGACTACCGTGAATAACGCAATCCATAGATTCCTTTTCATCGAAACAAACTTTCCTTGCAGGATAGCCCTGGCAAGCTATTCCGGTAACACGAGAACATCACAGCCGACTTTACTGAGGACACCGTTGGTGGTGGAACCAAGCAGTTTTTCAAGCCCCGACTGGCTGTGTTTAGCCATGATGATAAGATCTGCATTGATGGCCTGTTGAATGTCCAGCAGTACATCCTTCGGGCGCCCTACCCTTACGATAACCTCTGCGTCTTTTAAGTCGGCCTTTTCACATAGCGCCACAAGGTGTTTCTCGGACCGCTCTATCATCATCGATTCAGACGCGTAGTTATCCGGCAACTCAACGCGTACATAGCTCGGTGGCATATAGTCGATAACATGCGCCATGGTGATATCGCAGTCGAACAGCGCCGACAGCTCTTTGGCCTTCGAAAGCGCGCGTTCATTGATACCCGAGAAATCTACCGGGACAAGAATTTTCTGATAGCTCATTTGCAGCTCCGGTTGCACAACAGGTTGAGATTTTCAGAGACACTGTTGCGCCTATTCAGCGCTTTATCATTGATGCAAATCAACCCTGACGGTGCTATCAATCATTCCCGCACTTCACTGCTGGTAAACCCTGGTTCTTGATATCGGTCAACGGTTTATCGAACGGTTGGAGGTTAAATCACGCCAGTTAAACACGATCGGGCAGCGCGATGGCAGGCACAGCAAAACCGGATTCTTACGGTATTGCCGTCACTGCGCCATATCTGCATGAGGCAACACTTGCTGCACAACTAACGGAAACGAAAAAACAACTGACTGAATCGGGATGCCACTCCGGCAGTGCCGAGGGACTGATCGATGCCGCACTCTGGTCAGCCATGCGCGATCAGAACTGTCTGTGACCAGGCCATTATGGACACCATTCACTGTGGCTAAAGTAACCGGTGTTTTAAACTGGCTTGAAGAGGTCGTCATTGATCCGTGGCGACAGTTTCATCTGTCTTTTGTGCCACCGTTGATGGTGTATCTGGCAGCCGGTATCTCTGGTCTGACCGGTATTGTCGGCACATTTTTCGTCAAGGAGTATTTGGGCTTTTCCGCCAGTTATCTCGCTGCGCTGGCATTCTGGGCGGGTTTACCGTGGACCCTGAAAATGCCACTGGGTCACCTGGTCGACATCTGGTGGCGATACAAGGAGTGGCTGGTGTACCTGGGGGCCTCACTGATTGCGCTGAGCCTGAGCATTATGTACGGGCTGATTACTGCGACAGAATCCATGCGCGCGATACTGCCGATCGAGTCCTGGTATGTGATCAGTGTACTGCTGACGCCTTCCGGTTACGTGATACAGGATGTCGTCGCAGACGCCATGACGGTAGAGGCTGTACCCAATACAGACGATGCCGGAAACCCGTTGCCTGAGGATCATGTCAAGCACCTTCACACCACCATGCAAACGTTCGGACGCGTCGCGATCATAGGTGGATCTCTGCTTGTGGCCGGGGTGAACGTGATTTTCTTTGCCGATGTTGAAAACATGTCACCGGCAGAAAAAGTAGACATCTACGGTTTCATTTATCAGCTTGCGCTGGTTATACCACTTGTTTCAGTGCTGGGAGTGCTGTTTGGCAAATACCTGACCAAACGCCGTGAACGCGGGCTGCTTGCACGTGGTTACAACGATGATCAAATCGGGGAAATTATCACTGGCAAGCAGCAGAAGACAACACCCAACTGGTGGTTGTTCGGTGGCTCCCTGATCTTTGTTGCGTTTACAGTCGGCGTCGGACTGAGCGACATTGCATTGTCTCAGGAGATTGTGTTTGTCGGTGCCATGGCGATTGTTATGTTTCTCATGCATCGACTGATGATGGAATTGCAACCACAGGCCAGACGAGAGCTGATTGGGACCGCCGCTATTGTATTTGTTTTTCGAGCCGTCCCCGGGCCCGGCGCAGGCATGACGTGGTTTGAAATTGATGTACTGAACTTTGACCAGCAGTTTCTCGCCCTGCTTGCCTTGTTAACTTCTACAGTGACCATGATCGGTATGTTTTTATTGCGACCAATGATGGCGAAGCGATCCATTGCCTGGGTCATTGTGGTGCTATCTGTCGCGTTCGGTATCCTGACGTTACCAAACATTGGCCTCTACTATGGACTCTACCTGTGGACAGAGTCCTGGAGTAACGGGGTGATAGACGCTCGCGCTATTGCGGTAATGGACACAATGCTCGAGTCTCCGTTAGGTCAGATCGCGATGATACCAATGCTGGCCTGGATCGCCAGAAGCGCTCCACCTCATCTCAAGGCGACGTTCTTCGCTGTGATGGCATCGTTTACCAACCTCGCACTGTCGGCCGCGAGTCTGGCGACAAAGTACCTGAACGAATGGAAAACAGTGGCACGCGAAGTAAGAGACCCCATGACCGATACCGTATCGGTGGCTGCCGACTACAGCAACCTCGGTCATCTACTCATCGCTGTGACACTGATCGGAGT
>CAYMFQ010000227.1:0-9061 GCA_964389335.1 uncultured Granulosicoccaceae bacterium | reverse complement strand
CATTCGATCCTGCGACTAATGAGCTGACGTTCGTACCGACGGTAGACAACAACGGTGACACAGTCATTCCGTTCACAGTGGACGACGGCAACGGTGGCGTTATAACTCCTTCCGTCACCATTCAACCAGTGAACCCTGGCCCGGTCGCAGTCGATGAGACGGTTACGACCACCCCGGATACTCCGGTTGTGATAGATCTGTTGTCGAACGACAGTGATTCGGATGGGGACCCGCTGTCGATCACAGAGATCAACGGGGTATCACTAACGCCGGGTGTTTCGCAGGTAATTGCTGTGCCAAACGCCACTGTTACCATCGCAGCGAACGGTACGGTTACTGTGACACCAGATGTGGGCTTTACTGGAGATATCAGCGTTCCCTATACCGTAGTTGATCAGGACGGTGCGTCTGATTCTGCAGTGCACACGGTTGAAGTACCGAACACGCTACCGGCGGTCGTGGATCCGGAGTTGGCATCTGGTACACCATCGATCGATCCATCAGATGCGCAGAACATTATCGTTCCAGCTGTTGATGGCGAAGCGGTCACTATTGATCTCGATGACTACCTGGCTGATCACAACGGGCATCCGCTAACCATCGTACCCGGTACACTGCCAGCTGGTGCAACATTCATCGCTGCCACCAATGAGCTGACGTTCGTACCGCCAGTTGACAACGACGGCGATACGGTAATTCCGTTTACTGTTGATGATGGCAACGGTGGAGTGATCACACCGACGGTAACTATTCAGCCAGTAAATCCGGGTCCTTCGGCAGCAGATGAATCAGTGCTTACCGCACCTGATACGCCAATTGTAATCGATCCATTAGCGAACGATTCTGATGTGGATGGAGATGCGCTGACCATTACTGAAATCAACGGGATTGCGCTGACGTCAGGAACCGAGCAAACCATTGCTGTGCCCAACGGTACGGTGAATGTGGCTGCTGATGGTACCGTTACTGTGACGCCGGATACCGGCTTCTCTGGCGACATTTTCGTCTCATACAGCATCGCTGATCAGGATGGTGCGACCGACAGGGCCGTGCATCGGGTAGAGGTACCAAACATTGCACCGGGTGTTGTGGCTCCGCCGGCGGTCCCGGGTGGGCCTTCAATAGATCCGCTGAACCCGGAAAATATTCTGGTACCGGCGATTGACGGTGAGTCATTCACCATCGATCTTGATGATTACATCGTTGATGCAAATGGTCACCCGCTGACAATTACTCCGGACTCACTGCCGCAAGGAGCGAGTTGGGACCCGGTTACCAATGAACTGACCTTTGTACCTCCGCTGGACAACAGTGGTGATGATACGGTGATTACATTTACAGTAGATGACGGCAATGGTGGCATAACCACTCCAAGCCTCACCATTCAACCGGTAAATCCGGGGCCGGTCGCGGTGGATCAGACAGTTGCTGCGCAGTTTGAAACGCCGGTGATTATTGATCCGCTTGCAGATGATACTGACCCGGATGCCGATCCGCTGGTAATCACAGAGATCAACGGTGTGCCATTAGTGGCGGGGCTGTCGCAGACGATTGCGGTACCAAATGGTTCTGTAACTGTGGCGGCAGACGGCACAATAACACTGACGCCTGATGGGGCATTCTCTGGTCGTATTGATGTGCCATACACCATAGCGGACCAGGATGGTGCTGTAAGCAGTGCAATTCACTCCATAGACGTTGAGAACGCACCGCCGGTAGTCGAACCAGTCGATACCCCGGCACCTGGTGCGCCGTTTATCGATCCGGCTAATTCCGAGAACATCGTGGTACCTGCAATCGACGGTCAGCCACTAACGATTGACCTCGACAATTACCTGATCGACCCCAATGGTGGTGACGTCACGATAGTGTTTGACTCGCTGCCGGAAGGAGCATCGTTTGATCCGGTCACGAACGAACTGACGTTTGTTCCTGCGATTGACAATAATGGTGATGTTGTCCTGCCACTAACAGTCACTGATAGTGCCGGCAGCGTAATCACACCGTCGATTACAGTGCAGCCTGTTAACCCGGCGCCCGTCAGTAATCCGGAGGTGATCGAGACCAGTGCTGAAACTCCGGTGGTTGTTGACTTCCTGGCCAACGACGTTGATCCGGACAATGACACAATCGCGATTCTGGGAGTGCCGGAGTTACTCGACCCGGCCAGTGGCACACTGGAACTGCAGGGAGATGACTGGATCTTCACACCGGCATCGGGATTCAGCGGTGATGCGGTGATCAACTACACCATACAAGACCAGGACGGCAACGTCTCAACTTCTACCCACACGGTGGTCGTAGCTGGTGACATATTTATCCGTCCGGGTGTGGGTGCATCCATACCAGAACCGGTTACCGTAGAAGCGCCTCCGACGCCTGAAACTGACGAACGTGTTTTCGAGCGCGACTTTTATCGCACGCCAATGGATGGACAGCTAGCCATTCTTAAGATGGCCGAAGAACTGTCACCGCTGGACGGGCTCAACGATGTTCAAAGCGATCAGTATGCGATCGATGAGTTCGATGGTCTGTATGCGGATAACCTTGCACCTGATGTGGTGGTTGAACAATCCGAAGGCTTTTCGTCCGGAAAAGGTTATAGAGGCACCATCAGTACGGATCCCACTGATGAGTGCGGCCGATTCTTCATCGACACTATCGTTAAAGAAGATAGCCTGTCTGTTATTGCACGAAGCACGATAGACCCGGAACGGTCCAGTGGCGTGGTTGCGTTCAGCGCTGCCTATGCTAATGGGCAACCATTGCCATCCTGGATGTCGGAAGTGTCCGATGGCGAATACATGATTGACCGCAGCGTGGATCTTGAGGTCGTCATTCTGGAATTGGTGGCGCACAGAGAAGATGGTACCGCCCTTACCAGAGTGGTAGAGATAGACACACTGACAGGAGAAATAAGGGAACACGACCCTGCACTGAGCAATGGTCTGAGTTTCTCTGAAGCATTGTAAGTCTATGGCATTCCGATCAGGTCACTGGCCAGCAAATATGGGTGGCCTGATCGGAAACACTGTCATTCCTATAACATCGTTTTAACCAATACCGCATTTATACAGAGATTTGTATCAATTATGTCTTTTAGAAATATCGCTTTTGTAGTGGCCGTCGGTGTATTTACCGTTGGCTGTACGGTTTCGCCAAAGCCGCTGACCCAGGAGCAACTCCGGGCAGCGGGCACGGAGCGCTTCTCCAGCCTCACCGCTAACCAGGAAGAGGTGTCGCAGCCCATAAGTCTGTATGAGGCAATGGCGCGTGCTATCAAGTATAACCTGGACTACAAGGTTTCCATCTATGAGCAGGCGCTGCGAGGCAGTGAGGCCAGCCTTGCTAACATGGACATGTTGCCTAACCTGGTGCTAAGCGCCAGTGCATCCGACCGTGACAACTACAGTGGCTCTCGTTCCAGTGCGCTACTGGGTGAAAACGAAGTCGGGGACGTGTCGCTGGTGCCTTCCACGTCTTCCGACAGAGATGTGGTAACCAGTGACCTGGAGCTGAGCTGGGATGTTCTTGATTTTGGTTTGTCGTATGTGAGAGCGAAGCAGGCTGGTGATGCAGCTTTAATTGCCAACGAAAGAAAGCGCAAGATTGCCAGTCGTATTATCGAAGATGTGCGAACGGCCTACTGGCGTGCAGTCAGTGCAGACCGGTTAATTGGCAAGCTAACCAGTCTTGAAGAAGAAATTTCTGTAGCGCTGACCGCGGCTGATGAATCCTATCGTCAGCGTAACACCGCTCCGTTGCCAGCACTGACGTACCAGCGTGAGCTGCTTGATATCCAGCGTAATATCCAAACCATGCACAATGAGCTGTTCGTTGCGAAACGTCAGTTGGCGGCGTTGATGAACCTTGCACCATCTACCAAGTTTAGCCTGGTGATGCCAGCCAGAAACATTCGAGTATCCGTGCTGAATTTTGATGCGGATAAACTGGTTGGTGCGGCGCTGGTTAATCGACCGGAGCTGCGCGAGCTCAGCTATGAGAAGCGCATTTCCCAGAACGAGGCGACCAGCGCACTGTTCCAGCTGCTGCCAAACCTGAAACTCTTCGGCGGCTTCAACTATAACAGCAACGATTTTCTGTTCAACAATAACTGGACTGCCTGGGGTGCTCAGGCCAGCTGGAATATCTTCAATGTGTTCCGATACCCAGCGCACAGACGCACCAATCAACTCGAACAGCAGTTGCTCGAGCAACGTGCTCTGGCACTGACCATGGCGGTTGTGACGCAGGTACACGTTAGTGCAAGTCGATACGAAATCCTGAAGCGTAAGCTTGGCACCATGCGCCAGTACTATACGGTTAACAATAATATTCTGGAGCAAACTGCCTCTGGCTACAAAGCCCGTAAAGTCAGCTTCCAGAACTTTGTTCGCGAGAAGATGAACAGCATTGTCGCCGAGGCGGAATACGATGTTGCTGAGGCAGATTTGCAAAATGCCTATGCCAATATCTATGCGTCTATCGGTCAGGATACATTCGGCAACATCGACACATCCAAAGCGTCTGTTGCTGAACTGGCGCAGCATCTGGAGTCACACTGGCGTAAGCTCAGTCGTCACTTTCTGGCGCGAAAATAGTACCTGTATCAAGTACACTAAGTTTACAAGGCAGGTTTATGCATATTCGCAAAGGCATTGACGTATTTTGTCGCCTGGCTGTCACGGCCGCGCTGCTCGCAGCGTGGCCTGTCAGTGCACAGTCACTCGAGCCGGTCCGTGGTGTTGTCAAGTCAGTTGACGAGGCAGTTATCAGTGTTGACCTCAATGCCCGAGTGCTTGAGATACCAGTGAACGTCGGTGAGTCGTTTGCCCGGGATGACATACTCATCCGCTTTGACTGCGCTGTGCAGTTAGCGGAGGTGCGTGCTGCCGAGGCAGGATACACAGCGCTGAGATCAGCCTATAAAAACAATAAGGAATTGCAGCAATACGGTGCAATAGGGGAGTTTGATGTACAGGTATCGAAAGCTGAAATGGAACAAGCCAGGGCGCAGGCTGATGCCATAGCAGCGAGCACCCGAGACTGTGAGATTCGGGCGCCGTATGCAGGCAGTGTTGCTGATCTTACCATCAATGCTTTCGAAACGCCGGGTGCAAGTCAGCCGTTAATGAAAATTGTCAGCTCTGATGCCTATGAAATCCAGTTGATTGTGCCGTCACTGTGGCTTGCGTGGCTGCGGCCAGGACACGCCTTTGAGTTCCTGGTAGACGAGACTGGTGTGGGGCACAAGGCATCGGTAAAGCAGTTGGGTGCCGAGGTTGACGCCGTCAGTCGCACCGTATCCGTATTTGCGGAATTCGACACATTGCCTGCGCAGGTATTGGCCGGTATGAGTGGCACGGCTTCTTTCAGCCCGCCGAACTAGAGCGGGCTCAAGTCCCTCGTTTTCATATTGATCCCCAGCGGAACACTTCATGAGTAATGTGGTAGCCGATCGCCGTCCGACAGCAGATCGCCCTGCAACAGTAGGTAGTATCCTGCAGGATCTATCGTCCGCCGCGGCATCCGACCGGGTTGCCGCGGGTGGTGGAGTTTCCGGTAAAGCAGTCGACGCAAAGCCCAGGCGCAACTTCACCGCCGAGCTTCTAAAGTTTGAGAGCGAAGTCCGGCAGATTCAAAACGAGCAGGAACTGCACTACCATCTGTGCAATTCTGCGCGTCGCATGGTGCCTTATGCGCAGTGTTTCTACCTGACCGTTTCCAAGTCTGGTCGTTGTTCATTAAAGGCGGCGTCCAGTATCAGTGTCATTGACAGGCATGCGCCGTTTAGTCGCTGGATCGAAAAAGTAACGCAACGTGTTATCAGTGCCAGTCAGGATGGCAGTCAGGTGCAATTCTCACTGCCTGAGCACTGTGATGCTACCGATGAAGAAGCCGACACTTATCCCTACACCGAGTTTCTATGGATGCCTCAGCTGGTAGATGGTGAGTTGGTAGGCGGGGTGCTGATGACGCGTAAGAAGCCGTGGTCAGATACTGAATTGCCATTAGTAAAACGGGTGTCTGACCTGTATTTGTACACACGTGCGTCCATCTATGGTCAGCGCACATTGACGTCAAAGCGTCTTTCGCTGCGACCGATTGCCCTGACGCTGGCTGTGCTTGCGGTGTTGCTTGGCTTCCTGCCTGTGTCAATTACGGCGCTTGCACCTGTTGAAGTAGTACCGCGACAACCGTTCGTAATGGCGGCTCCTTTTGATGGCGTGGTAAAGGAGATCAAAGCCTCACAGGGTAGGCCGGTGCAGCAGGGTGACAATATCATTGTGTTTGATAATGTACATCTGCTCAATGAAAAAAAACTTGCTGACCAGCGTGCTGCTATCGCCGCAGCGCGGTTTCAGCGAGCATCCCAGGGCGCTATTGCGGACGCCAGTGAAAAACGCGAGATCGAAGTTGCAAAGGCCGAGTACGAACTTGCGCGAGCAGAAAGCCGTTACGCGTCTGATCTGCTTGATAAAGCCAGTGTAAAGTCGCCGGTTGCAGGTATCGCAATTTTTTCAGACAAAACTGACTGGGAAGGCAAGCCGGTATCCGCTGGCGAAGCGATTGTGTCAGTGGCTGATCCTGAAAAGATAGAGCTTGCGATTGATTTGCCGGTAAAAGAAAGTATTGTACTGCAGGAAGGTGCGCGTATAAAAGTGTACCTTGACTCTGATCCACTGAATCCGCTGGAAGCAAAACTCGTCGAGGCCAGCTATCGAGCGCAGCCGGATCGACGGGATATTCTGTCATATTCACTCAAGGCACAACTCACAGATACAAATCAGGTCCTGCCGAGGATAGGCGTTCAGGGCACAGCTCAGGTTTACAGCGAAAAAGCGTCGCTTGCGTATGTTATTTTTCGCAGGCCCTACGCGGCATTTCGTCAATACACCGGCTGGTAAGCGGCGTTACCCATGGCTCAGCTAGAGAGCGACTCGTTACTACCAGCACTGCGACGGGATATCAGGATTAAGCCTGGTATTCGCGAGCTTGACGGCTCAAAAACCTGGACATTGTTTGATCCGCTGCGTCACCAGTATTTTCAGATCGACAACAAGAATCTTCAGATCCTGAAATGCTGGAATGATTGCACTGCCGGTGAAATCGTAAGTCAGTTGCAGGTGAATGATGTCACGCTCGATGATATCGAAGCACTGCTGCGTTTTCTCTGGAAGAATTCGCTGACAGAAACCCCACCTAACGACGACCTTGATTATTTATCTCGGCAGGCAGATTCAAAACGCAGGGGGTTTGTGAAAGGAGCGCTACACAGCTATCTTTTCTTCCGTTTGCACCTGCTGCACCCGAATCGTTTTCTTCAACGCACCGAGCCTTATACCAGAGTGTTCTTCTCCAGGGGCTGGTGGTTCTTTGTTGCAGCGTGTGCTGTTTTCGGTTTGCTTTTAACATCCCGCCAGTGGGATCAGTTTACCCATACCTTTTCGCATTTTTTCTCGTTGCAGGGGCTGTTTTTTTATGCGGCTGCACTGGTCTTTGTCAAGTGCCTGCACGAACTCGGACACGGGTATGCGGCAACGCGCTACGGTTGCAGAATAACCTCAATGGGGGTGGCGTTTATCGTGTTGTTTCCGGTGTTGTTTACCGATACAACGGATAGCTGGCGGCTCACATCTAAACGTCAGAGGCTGATCATTAGCGGTGCTGGGGTAGCCGTCGAGTTATCTATTGCAGCGATTGCAACGCTGCTGTGGGCGTTTCTGGAAGACGGGCCACTGCGCAGTGCAGCATTTTTTGTGGCCACCACCAGCTGGACCATGAGTCTGCTGGTGAACCTCAATCCGTTTATGCGTTTTGACGCCTACCACTTTTTATCCGACGCATTGGGCGTACAGAACCTGCAGGCGCGCTCTTTTGCGCTCGGGCGCTGGCGCCTGCGAGAAGCGTTGTTTGGTCTCGGTGAAGTGCCGCCGGAGGCCATGACCACGACACTGCGCAGGGGGCTGATCGTATTCGCATGGTTAACCTGGATCTACAGATTCTTTTTGTTTTTAGGTATCGCGCTGCTGATACACAGCTTTTTGCACAAACCATTCGGGGCGCTCCTTGCGGGTGTTGAACTTCTGTTTTTTATAGCGATTCCAATTATGAGTGAACTCAGGCAATGGTGGGTTGATCGGGCGAAGGTTGTTGCGAGTCCATCGAGTTGGGTGTCTGCGGCTGCGATGGCTGGACTGCTGGCAGTGTTTATTGTCCCGTGGCAGGGCACGATCAGAATGCCTGCGGTGATAGAGGCAGCGCAGCAGTTGCCGCTTTATGCACCTGCGGTAGCACAGATTGCGCATATTCATGTCTCGGCCGGTGATGACGTCGAACAGGGTGACGTATTGTTTACGCTCCAGTCTGCTGAGCTTGATAATCAAGTGCTTGCCGCTGAACGCCGCATTGACCTGGTACGAGCACTGCTGAGCCGAATTGCTGCAGACGCTCAGGACCGGGATCAGAAACTCGTGCTTGAGACCGAGTTGCAACAGTGGCAGGAGGAATTGCAAGGACTTCGGGTCGAGCAACAACAGTTGTCAATTGCGGCGCCGTTTAGTGGCGTTGTTGCAGAGCTCGCTCGCAACCTGCATCAGGGCCGATGGGTTAGCGATGCTGTGCAACTGGGTACTCTTGTATCCAGCGGAGGCAGCAGAATACGGGGGTATCTGTCTGCCTCGGATCTTGGTCGTATCGGTTCTGGCGGCGATGCCGTGTTCATACCTGAGCTGCCGGAGCAGCAGCGTACATCCGGGTCGATTAGTATTGTGGACACCGCTAACGCCGAGCACCTGACCATAGCGGATCTCACCTCGCATTATGATGGCCCCATTGCCGTGAGTGCGGTTGAGGAGCAACTGGTGCCGTTAAAGTCCTGGTATCAGATCAGTGTGGACATGCAAGATAATAACTTGCCGGTCTCGACTGTGATGCGAGGAACGCTGCTGGCGCAGGGTGAGCGGGAAAGCCTGATGAAACGCTTCTGGCGTCGGGCAGTTCATGTTGTGCTGAGGGAAGTGGTTATCTAGCCAATCAACCAGCCTACGGACAACCGCGG
>CAYMFQ010000226.1:2658-9294 GCA_964389335.1 uncultured Granulosicoccaceae bacterium | reverse complement strand
TGTGCAGCAAAAGCCTGCAACCCGTGTGCAGCAAATGCGTGCAATCCTTGTAACCCATGCGCCGCCAAGAAAAAGAAAGTTAACTAGCAATAAGCAGGGCTCAAACGCCACAATTCGCCATACTTATGTGGGTAACCACAACTGGCGAGTTGCAACGAATCTGAGTTAGTTTGCAGATAGATAGCGCCGTAACATACGGCGCTGTAAAATCGGGAAGTGATTAACACTCAGATATCATTGCGAGATCTGAGTGTTAGTTGTTGCGAGGAATGCTGCGGAAAGTGCCAATGAAACGCTCAATGTAGGCGTATTAAACAAAGTACTCCTGCGTCGCTTCAAATGCGCTGCCTTCCATCGGGTGTTGTTCGACGCTAAGCACGTCCACCAGCTTTTCCGTTTGTTTGATCAGCTGGGACAGGCGTTCTTCTTCATTAACCAGTAGCCACATGCGGCTGAGTTTTTTGTCGTCTCGCACCGGTCTGACCATAATGCCTTCCAGGTTGTAGGCTCGTCGTGCGAACAGCCCACACACATGTGACATAACACCCGGGTGATTGTGAACGGTGAGCTTCAGGATTGCGGTGTTTGGAATATCCATCGTTATTCTCCGTCTTCGGACACAATCATGTCTTTATTGGCGCCGCCGGGAGCGACCATCGGGAAAACCATTTCAGTCTCGGCGATGGGGATGTTAATCAGGCACGGGCCGGGCTCAGTCAGTGCCTGCTGTAAGGCCTGGCGCGGGTCTTCACACTCGGATAAATCAATGCCTTTCATGCCCATCGCGTTTGCTGCAGCTGGGAAATCGGTGCGCTGTTCAAACTTAACCGCAGACAGATTTTTCTTATAGAAAAGTGTTTGCTGCTGTCGCACCAGGCCCAGATGATTGTTGTTCAGGATAATCACCTTCAGATCAAGGTTGTGCTCAGCCGCTGTTGCGAACTCCTGTATGTTCATCATCAGGCTGCCATCGCCTGAGAAACAAATCGTCTTGCGCTCGGGCATCGCCAGCGCCATGCCAATTGCCGCCGGCAGGCCAAAACCCATGGTACCCAGTCCACCTGAACTGATCCACTGCCGGGGTCGCACAAACGGGTATGCCTGAGCGACCCACATCTGATGCTGCCCGACATCTGTGGTGATATTGGCATCGTCATCCACCATGTCGGCCACTGCGGCAATGGCGCCATAGGGTCGAAACAGTTCATCGCAACCGTCCAGTTGCAGCGGGTGGTTTAGCTTCAGTTCATCGACGCGCTGGCGCCACTCGCTGTTGTGCTGCGGCTTAAGCTGCCGGTTGGCCTGTTGCAGCACGCTGCCGACATCCGCGACGATAGACTGTACTGGCTCGAGCACCTTGCCGATTTCACTGTTGTCGATATCGACGTGAAGAAACTCGGCATTGGGGCAAAACGCTGCCACCTTGCCGGTGGCACGGTCGTCAAACCGTACGCCAAGACCGACCAGCAGATCGCACTCTTCCAGCACCAGGTTGGTGAACGGAGCGCCGTGCATGCCCAGCATGCCCAGTGACAGCGGATGGTCAGAGGGTAGTACGCCAAGACCCATAAATGTCTGTACCGCGGGCACATCAAGCTGTTCCGCAAAGTGGCGCAGGTGTTCCGTGGCGCTCGCGTACACAATGCCGCCGCCAATCATCAGTACCGGCTTCTGTGCGCCCTGAATTCGCTCAAGCAATTCGTCGACTTCTGCGGCTGATGCTACCGGGTCGGCTGCGCGGGTGCCCGGTGCCGGCATCTCGCTGATCTGAATAATTTCGTTCTGAACGTCTTTTGGTACATCAATAGAAACCGGACCGGGTCTGCCGGACAGCGCCAGTTCGAATGCCTTCGGCACCACTTCAAGCAGTTCCTGTGCGGAACGTACCAGGTAGTTGTGCTTGGTGATGGGCAGCATCAGGCCGAATGTATCGATCTCCTGAAACGCATCGGTACCAATCATCGCCTGTGGCACCTGACCGGTAATTGCGATCAGCGGAATTGAGTCGAGATGCGCGTCGGCGACTGCTGTCAGCAGGTTGGTAGCACCCGGACCCGAGCTCGCAAAACACACCTGAGCCTCACCGGTTACCCGTGCCATGCCCTGTGCAATAAACCCGGCTCCCTGTTCATGCCGCGCCAGCACATGCGTAATGTTCGAGTGCGACAGCGCGTCGTACATGGGCAGATTGGCGCCGCCCGGCACACCGGCAATGCAGGTAACTCCCTGACGTTCAAGCAATTCAATGAGGATCTGTGCACCGGACAACTCGCGTGTCTGTGGCACGACCACGTCGAACTCATCCGACAGCGTGCTGGTGTTCGTGGTTTGTGGCGTCGTTGCTAGTTCAGTCATGAGCTTTATTTACGGTTCTTAATTGGGCTTGCAGTTATCGGTCGTGTTAATCGGGCAAAAAAAAACCCCTCGACTTTCGCCGAGGGGTTTTTAGAGTTCGTCTCTGTTAACCTCTACGGCGTTTGGGGTGAGTGCACCACCACAAGGAGTCGCACCACATTCACCACCACGCCTGCTACTGCCACCGATGCCAGTGCTACTGCCGCGAGCGCACGCACGCACGCGCAGGCCGCATCGAAAGATGCTGACAGAGCGGCTGTGGCGGTTAGTGGCTGTGACATGGGTTTGGCGTAGAGATCAGAATTTGTTTCGTGTTTGAAAGAACTATACCAACTACCGTGTTCAGGTCAAGCACTGGTTCTGTGCAGCGCGCGAGTCTGGCATAGCTGAGAATATCGCTATGGTTCATGCGCTTCTTAGAATCTTCTCCATTTTTTTACCCTTGGCGAGTTCGTCCACCAGCTTGTCGAGATACCTGACCTGTTGAGTCAGCGGGTTTTGTATTTCCTCGACTCGATAACCGCAGATTACGCCTTTAATTAACCCGGCGTTAGCGTTGATGCTGGCTTCAGCGAAAAAGCTTTCGAATGTCGATTCTGCCTCGATATATTTGCGCTGTGTTTCGGCGTTAAAGCCCGTTAACCATTCAACAACCTGCTGTAGCTCAGATTCTGAGCGGCCTTTCTTCTCCACCTTTGTCACATAGTGCGGGTACACCGAAGCGAACGTCATTTCGGCAACGGCTTTATCGTGATGGCTGGTATCGGTCATCGTCTCTCGCCGGGTAGGAAGGTTAAGGGCCTGATTCGGCACTATAGCGGCATCCGACAGAGAAATACCTTACACCTGCGTTGGTTTGCATTCATTTTCACGGGGTCGTGCACCAGGGGAGACCAACTCCGTTGAGCGTACTCTCTCGTATTCATGCCGCTCATGCACACGCATTCTATGCGCGCCAAATTAGCGAGTTCGTGGAACGGAGTTCTACTACCACCTGGCATCTTGCATGATGGAACATTGGAATCGTACGGTCCCGGGCTGTCGGATCTTCTCGCGCTATAAAAAAATTTTAAAAAGTTCCGGAAATTTTCCAGCCAATGGCGCTTTACCGGTTAAGGACATCAATTGTGAGGTTCTGTAAACCAGTACACGCCGTTGGGCGCGAGAGGAAAATACTAATGAATATGAGGGACTTATCAGGGCAAATAACGAGGGTATTGAGCGGTGGGGCGCTACTTGTCGGTTTGTTGGGAACAAGCAGCACGTCGATCGCAGCAGGGGTGGAATGCGAAGGCGGGCATGATGCCGCGCTGTGCCGCGTGCACCTGTCACCCGGGCTTACACTCGAGACAACCGTGGGTAACATGGCTGAGCACGGCAACGCCGGGCAAGGTGTGGAATACGAGGTTTGGGGAGATGTGCAGGTGGTGGCGGGCGCCACACGGATACCGCTTAACAAAGCGAACCTGACCGTCATTACCGGCGACAAACCCGAGCTCTATGGTGAGTCAGAAGTGCCGCTGTCCCATATGCCGCTGTTAAACACAGCCCGACTCGATACGATTCCACGCGCCTCGGTCGGGTTTGCCAGTGGCGACAGTCTGGCCGAGCTGACGGGTAACAACAACCTGCCGCTGAATGACTCGCTCAGCGAAAGTGGCACGCTGCGCGACAACCGCAAACCCTATCTGTTGTTTCATCTGGATGCCGGGCTGTCGTTCAAGCTGAATTTCCCGCAGGAGTTACAGTTTCTGAATGACGTGGCTTTTAGTATTCCCGGTAGTTTTAGCGCCACCGCAATACTGGATGTATTCGATCCTTACTTCTACCTCAGTTACACCAGAACTGATGGAATAGACCTCAATAGCCTGAAGCGCAAACCTGACGATGGCAGTGGTGTGCGTGTCTACGAAATCATGGACGAGAAGGGTGAAAACGTGGCGATGGTGTTTTCGCTTGACACAAACACCGGTCGCCTTGAGGAGCGCAACTATGTCGCAAACACCACCATTGTTTACCAGCGTAACAGTGACGGCGACTATGTTCAGCAAAACGCAAACGGTGACCCGATTGTACTGTCCGGCAGTCAGTTTGAACGTATCGACCGCAGAGATAATCCCCGGGATTCCGACAGTGATAAATCATCGGGTGGTGACTTTATCGATGCCATCGGCTATTCCGTTAATGGCTGGATTCCCTATGAAGCAAACACATCAGGCTCCATGCCTGGCGATGTCGCAGACTTTGCCGGACAACTTTACCTGCACGGTGAAATTCCACTAACACCTTTTGTTGCGCTCGATGGTGAAATAGTCACCTACGTCGGTAACCATGGTGTTGCACAGGGTGGTAACGGTGAGGTCGCGTTGACTATCCCCGGTGTGCCTGACTTTATAGACTTTGATATCAAACTCGGTAACGCCAGTGCAGCGCTGGAAGTAACAGACAACGGACAAAAGGTTTTTGTTGGTGGTGAGCTAAAACCGGATACCGCTTTTCTGGAAGGCGTGTTGCCCATCATGCCGTCAGGTGCTGCCAAAGTGCAGGGATACATTGGCAACGATCTGCATAACACGCAGCTTTCAGTTGAAGGCGAGATGGAACTTGGTGTTGCGCAACTGGGTAAGCTGCTTGGCATCAACCTGAGTGATCTGGCACTGGCCAAGGCGAAAATGTCGATCGGGGCGGCCGGCATCGAAGTCAGTGGTACCACCCGAGTACAGATCTCTCCGGACATCAGAATTAACTCTGACATAGAAGTGTACGCGAAGATAGCCTGGGAACATCCGGAAGACGTGCAGTTGCGTTTGTCCGGCAACATGGATGTGTTCGGCGTTGCGCTGCAGGATGTACGCCTCGATATCAGTCGCCGTGGTCTGTTTGTAAACGGCGCGTTTGTTACGCCCATCTCACGCATTCAAATGGCCGGGTCAATCAATGAGAGCGGACCTCATATCGGTGGCAGTGGCAGTGTCGTCATAAGCCTTGGTGATATTTCTGCAGCAATGGATGATGCCGCCGCGGGTCTCACTGCCGCGCAGAATGAAGTAAACAAAATAAACAGGGATATCACCGCGATGCGCGCGCAGGTGAACAAAGAGCGAGCGCGTGATCAGTCTCGGCTCAACATAGCGCAAAGGGCGGTCACGGGCGCACAAAACGAAGTCAATAAAATTAACAACAGTATTGCTGCTGAAAATCGTGCCATCAGTAAACAGCGCGCCAATATAAACTCCTGGTACCGCTGGTATCAACAGGGCTACTGGTATCAGAAGCCGGGGCGCTGGATACGCTACACCGCCGAGAAAACCTGGCGCAGTGCTGATATTGCCCGACGCTATGTCACCATTGGTGCACTGCGAGTGGCGCAGGGTGTGGCGATTGGTGCACTGGAGGTCGCGAAACTGGCGCTGGAGGGCATAAAGCAGGGCATCAATGTTACGCCGGTGGACCTCGACCCGCGCCTGGCAGCACTGTTTATAGCTCGCGATACCGCAAACGTCGCATTAGAGATTGCTAAAAAGCCTTTTGAGTTGTTCCCGACAATAGACGCGGATATCGAGGCAAAAATGGATTTACAGTTGGGTGTCAGTGGCGTTAGTGGCAAGGTCAAAGCCAGTGTCGCAGGGCAGCCGTTGCTGGGTGGCAGTGTGTCGATACTGCCAAAGCCCAATCTGTGCATTACGTTGCCGGTCATTGGCGATGTCTGTACCGGTTTTTAGCAGGTTTTCCAGACAGCCACGGGGCTGGTAGTACACGCGGCTGGTAGCAAAGGTGCTGGCAGTCGTATAAATGTGCCGGGGCAGTGTAAATAACACTGTCCCGGCATTTTGCGGGTCGGCGCAAACACGCTCGCCAGAAGATGCGTTTAGCGGTATGGTGCCCATCGTGGCAGCAAGGCAGGGGTGTAACAATGCAGATTCGTGGCGGCGCTTTACTTGCGCGGGCTTTTCAGGACAAAGGCGTAAAACAGGTATTTACTCTGAGCGGCGGGTTCTGCAATCCGGCGCTCGAAGGGTTTATGGAATGCCAGATTCCGGTCATTAACTCTCCGCACGAGCAGGTAGCAGGGCACCTTGCCGACGGCTATACCCGCATCAACCGACAGCCCGCCGTGTGTCTGGTCGGACCCGAAGGGTTCGCCAATGCAGTGCCTGCAATGATGGAAGCGTGGGGCGAGCGTTCACCGGTGATCTTCGTTACCGGCTCCAGCACCCACAAACGAAAAGGCGCTGGTGGTTTTAAAGAAATTGATGACGTTTCAATTGCGGCGCCGCTGAC
>CAYMFQ010000226.1:0-2558 GCA_964389335.1 uncultured Granulosicoccaceae bacterium | reverse complement strand
AGTAAGCTTGGTATTCCAGTGTTTAATGTGCCTTACCACCAAAAGCTGCTCGGTGAATACAGCGATGCTTACATGGGCCTCGCCGACGTACACCAGTATCACCCGTCGAAGTATGCGTTGCAGGAGAGCGATGTTGCGATACTGCTCGGGGCGCGGCTGGATAATCAAATGAACTTTGGCAATCCGCCTTTGTTTCCAGCGTCCACCACACTGGTGTGCGTCAACGGTTCGCATGAAGAGCTTGAGCTCAACAGAGCTGCAGATGAAGTTTTGTTAAGTGACCCGGGTGCATTCCTCGATGCACTGTTGAACCTGCATAACAGTGGCGTATGGAAGAGGCGTGACAACTGGTTTGATGACAACCGCAGAAAGCGCGGTGAGTGGGTGGAGCAAATGGTGGCTGACATACCGTCCGATGAAACGCTTAACGGTCAGTTGCATCCATTGCAGGTAGCACTCGATGTGCAGGATGCCATGTCCGACGACGACTGGCTGGTGATCGATGGTGGCAACACGCACTTCTGGTCTGAGATTGCAGTCAATATCAGTGGCTGGCGTGGTCGCAAGCTCGGCAATATTCTGCATCCGGGCACTTTTAGCATGCTTGGCGTCGGGGTATCTTTTGCCATCACTGCGAAGCAGGCCAATCGTGATAAAAACGTGGTGCTGATCAGTGGTGATGGTGCGTTTTTGTCAGGTGGTCTGAGCGTCGAAGCAGCGTTTCAGGAAAACCTGCCAATTGTCGTTGTTATCGACAACAATGGCGGCCTCGATTGCATATCGCAGCAGCAGGAACGCATGTTTGCCAATGAATCACACTTCGCCACCGACTTTCGCGATATTCCTTTCCACAGCATGTTTGAGGGTTTGGGCGGTTATGGTGAACTGGTGGAAAGCAGGGAAGAGCTGATACCCGCAATCAAGCGGGCTATTGCCAGTGGCAGGACTGCCTGTGTCAACGTAAAAACCAAAGGCCATATCAGTCCGATTGTGCTGGCTACAACCAGTAAACGCGACAAGGCATCCATTGAGTGATAACCAACCGATTCGAAAAACTATGGCGACAATATCCACACATGTACTGGATTCAGTGATCGGTACCCACGCAGCGGGTATTCGCGTCGAGTGCTTTCGGCGCTTACCCACCGGGCAGTCGATATCGGTGTTTGATGTAACTGCCACGCAGGAGGGGAGAATTTCCGAGGCGGTAGAAGCTGACGCCGGTGCGGAGTTTGAGTTGGTGTTTCATTCAGCGGCTTACTATAAAAAGATGCAGTTACCGGACGACGGTTATCAGGTCGTCAATTCAATTGTAATCAGAATCACCACTCCTGAACCGAACGAGAAATATCATCTGCCTATTATGCTGTCGCCGCACTCATACTCCGTATGGTGGTCAGGCAAGCCACCGGCCGTCCATCAATGACAGCAAAGCTCGCGGTTTCAAGGCGGCTGCGCTCAACGCCGTATACACCGCGTATTGAGGCACTGGGTGTTAGTGATTACTCCATCGTTAATCACACCATACTGCCGAAGGGTTTTGGTCGTTCGGTTGAGGATGACTACTGGCACTTACGCGAGCATGTGCAGCTGTGGGATGTATCCTGCCAGCGCCAGGTGGAGGTACAAGGTGCGGATGCAGCGCGCCTGGTGCAGATGATGACACCAAGAGATCTGCGCAACGCACGGCTCGGGCAATGTCTTTATGCACCGTTAATAGATCAGAATGCCGGCATGCTGAATGATCCGGTCATTCTTAAACTGGCAGACGACCACTATTGGCTGTCCATCGCCGACTCGGATGTATTGTTATGGGCTAAAGGTTTAGTGGTTGGTATGAGTCTGAACGTCACGGTCACCGAGCCGGATGTGTCGCCCCTCGCAGTGCAGGGGCCGAAGGCTGATGCATTGATGGAGCAGGTGTTTGGTGCGGTCGTGCATGACATCGCTTTTTTTAAGTTTAAATGGCTCGACTTCAACGGGCATCCACTGGTGGTTGCTCGTTCTGGTTACAGTAAACAGGGCGGATACGAAATCTATCTCGATGACTCATCTCTCGGCCTTGCACTGTGGGACACCCTGTGGCAGGCGGGTGAGGGCCTTGAAGTGGCACCGGGCAGCCCGAACCTGATCGAACGGGTAGAGGCGGGGTTGCTGTCGTATGGCAACGAATTTACCAATGACAATAATCCACTTGAGTGTGGCATGGAAGCATACTGTTGCTTCGATGATGATTTGCAATATATTGGTAAGGAGGCACTGCAGAAAATACAGGCAACCGGCCCGATTCAGCAGATTCGTGGAATTAACTTTGATGGCGACAAATGCCCACCCTGTGCTTCAACATGGCCTCTCACTGTGGACGGCGTGGATGCAGGGTATGTTAGTACCGCAATCTGGTCACCGCGGCAAAAATGCAATGTATCGCTGGGTATGCTGCGCACCGCATACGCAGATCAGGGTCAGGCGGTGCAGGTGCATTGTGCAGATGGAACCGTGCGTGAAGGTGAGGTGGTTTGTTTGTAGGCAAGCATTGAAATGTTAGCTGGTGGATGCGC
>CAYMFQ010000225.1:1998-9399 GCA_964389335.1 uncultured Granulosicoccaceae bacterium | reverse complement strand
ATGATCGTAGTTGCGATATGGGCACTGGTACTCAGCAGTTGCATTTGGTGGGCTGCCAACCGGCTCTTATACCCACGCACCAACTATCCACAGGAACCGGGTGAGTACGGCACATCGACCAACAACAATCAATCACAACCCGGTACCACCGGCACCAGTACAGCCCCAAGAGGAGACGATCGCAGCCGCAGCAGGGAACGTTAGCCGTTGAGAATGGACAAAACTGACATAGATACATGAACAAGGGGTGATTCGTCAGTCCCGGGTCGCCCGACCATTGAACAACTGAGACATTCCTCATGACAAAACTGGCACGCGCCGCGTTGGCGGGAGTCGTCATCACACTAACCGCTGCAGCTTGCGCAACCACCAGCGGAGACGCTGTGGATGCACGCAGCTACCAGTGCAATGACCTCAAGCAACTGGTTGCTGAGCGGCAGCAGGTTGTTCTTACCGGCTTTCTGGGTACCAGCAGCTCGGTCTATGCATCACCTGACAGCTGCGACACGATTCTCGAAAAATCCTTTCCATCAGCATGGAGGACCAGTGACGTATTCTCGTGTGTAGTCGGCTACCGGTGCGAGGAAATTATCGGTAAAGAAAGCAGCTTTGGTGGATCTGCAAGGTAGAAGCCCGCATGGCTCACTCGCACACAACCATCTGAAACCCGCCATAGATCAATCGCGATGCATCGAATGGCATCGGATTGTTTTCTTCGCTGACGCGCGGGTCCTGCATCACCTTCGCCATACCGGCGTTGCGGACGTCTCTGGATGGCCAGACGATCCACGAGAACACGACGGTCTCATCGGCGCCGCAGCGGACAGCCTGCGGCAACGACGTCTTCTCACCGGTCGGCACATCATCACCCCAGCATTCAACCAGTCGAATGGCGCCGTGCTCCCTGAACACGACAGCCGCCTGCCTGGCGTGTTGGATGTACTTGTCTTTGTTGGCGTTGGGCACCGCTGCGACAAAGCCATCTACGTATTCCATATTCAGCTCCGTTGTTGACTGTGTGATCAAGATTGAAATACTTGCTACCGCGCAGGATTATGAATTATGTACCTGTTTGAGTTTTGTGCACAATGCATCGGTGGGAGGACAACTCCGTTGCACGAACATGTCGCTTGTGCGGAAGGGCCTAAGTACTGGAGTTCGTTGATCGGAGATCGACTCCCACCGGCGAACTCGAATTTCACAAACGTGTAAACACCAGATTGATCCCAAGCCCGACAAGGATACCGCCACCGATGTAGCGCATAAACCGTGTCCCACCTGTGGTATTGCTAAAAAAATTAAGCACAGCCGTCGACAACAAAACGCAAAGAATATCTGCACTTGAAAATAGCAGGTTCACAATAGCACCCAATACAAAAAGCTGTACCCACAGCGGCAGTGCAGCAGCGGGGTCAGTAAACTGGGGTAAAAAGGCGATATAGAAAATTGCCGTTTTCGGATTTAACACCTCGACAAGAATACTTTGCCAAAACGATTGCTCCGACGATAAAGCCTCGCCTGAGTCATTTGACCCATCACCTGATAATGGCGATGGGTTTGCATCTGACCGAAACAACCCCACCCCGAGCCAAATCAGATAACAGGCGCCGGCAAACTTCACCAGTGAGTACAGCACCGGAACGGTCACAAAAAGTGCCGAGATACCCAATGCTGCGGCGACAACATGCACATAGCCACCAATATGGATACCGAGCGCCGCCAGCCATCCAGCGCGACGGCCACGCGCCACAGTTTGTGCAGCCGTGTACAACATTGCCGGACCTGGCATATAGGCAAATACAGCGGTTGCGGCCAAAAATGCCAGTAACAGTTCAGTTGATGGCATACGGGATATTGCAGGACCAGGCTGTTACCTTGAAATTGGAATCATCCATGGTTCCCGTCCGTGCGCTCCGTCATTGGCAGAGAAGTAAATGGCATCGTCGGTATAGTAGTAGTCCAGCGGATCACTACTGCCGATACCAGGATTGATATCCGTCAATTGACGTGTCCCCTCGCGTGTGCCGTCTGTAAACCACAGTTCGCGGCCGGAATCTTTTGTCAGGTTGATAAACACCAATCCATCGGGCGTATTCAGATATCTGAACAGGTAGCCTTCATCATAGGCCAGGTGGTCAGCTAACACGGAAAACCAGTTATCGTCAGACAGTTCGATCAATTGCTCTGTGCGCGGATCGAAGGACCAAAGTTCCAGACTTCTGGCATATACCGGCAATCCAACCACATCCCACGTTCCTGCAACGTAGATTCGACCGTCATGCCCTTCTATTATTACCCGGTCAACCATGTCAGCCGATATTGAAAAGAGCTTTTCTGTGCGCCCTTCGCTGTATTTCCATATTGCGCCGGTCGGCGGTTCGACCGAGGAATCAACCGCACTGAAAATAAGATGGTTGGCGCCCACGCTGTTAGAGGGATCATTCTGGTAGGTGCTAACAGAGACAGAATGTACGCCGGAGAGGTTTTCAAATGATGTCACATCTCCGAGCGCATTGCTTATGCCCAGTACAGACTTTCTGCCCACAACATCTCTGCCGAGGCTGAGTACGGTAGGCCCGTCAACCAACAGTGTTTCGTAATGGGTGTAGATGTTGTTGTCGGGCTTTATATTAAAAGTCTTTGACCATTCGTCGGTATCAAGATCGTAGGTCCAGATCTGAAACCGATTCTCGCCCACTCTGATCTCAAAGGTAGCAAGCCGCGGGTGTGACCGTGCAATCGGTTTTACGTTTTCATAGTAGAACCGCCCGCTCTCTGTTTCGAACAGCCTGCGTCTGTCTCCGGCAAGGCTATCTGATACCCAGAATCCGTCGTCATTTGCGACAAATACCTTGTCGCCTTCAAAAAAGGTGTGCTCCTGCAAGCCTCCGGATTCCAGCCGACTGACCTGATTGCCATCTGTGGCCCAAACATGATCCGGGCCGAGGATTGTTCCTTCAAAATGCACGGCAAACTGCTCCTCACCCGCAGCAGATCCCCCAAGCCAGGTTTGTTGAAAAACCTGCATGATCGAGCCGTTGTAACCAGCACAGGCATAATTGGGGTCGTCAGCAAAATCACCCAGCGTCATTAACGGACTGTTCATCACCACTACGCCAGTGTCATGTTCAACAGAAACCAAACTAAACGAAATACTTTTGTCGGCTTCCGACAGATTTCCCCAGTGCCATGCGCAGCTGGCAAAGCGCGGATCAGCATCGACTGTCAGGAAATACAAGTTGTCACCACTAAGCCGAAATTTGGCGGGGTTACTGCCGCCATTTGGATCGAGATCAACCAGCAGTTTTGCAGCACCAAGGCTCACGCTCTGATTGTCTGCCACAACGTTCGGGGTTTCGCTACTGTCTGTTTCCGGAATCGACGGCGGTTGCTGCGAATCGGTATCGGACTGCCCTTGATTATTCTGCTGACTTGAATCCTCGTTAGGTTCGACGCTCTCGTCTGTCTCTGACGCATCAGAGTCGACAGGATCGTTAACAACCTCGCCAGTCCCTCCGTCAGTTTCGTCGGAGTTACCATTGGCGGACTCTTCATCTGAAACTGACTCAGTTACTACGTTTACTTCAGCGGGGGTTACTTCGGTGGGGGTTACTTCGGCAGGTTCCGGCGTTGAGATATCGTTGTCAGAGCCGCAAGCAGACAACCCCGCTACAATGAACAACCAGGCACACCTGGTGAAAGTTTTGGTACTCATTATCCTTTCTCCAGCCCTCATAGCGGGCAAGCAATTCACCGGCACAACCAACTGACCGATTTAATTGTAATGACAGAATAACACATAACTGCTACGCTCGACGCATTTGCAAAAGCAGGCGCCAAAGTCTGCTCGAATTATGTGCGAAATGCCTCAACCCCAGCGATCCGGCTTGATGTCATGAAGCGATATCTGGCGCTTATGATGGCCATTATTACCCTGGTCGCAATCGTCCTGATCCCGCCATTCGTTCACTGGCACCAGCAAAAAGAAGCGTGGCTTTTAGCACGCCCAAACGATCAGCGTTCCACTGATTCTTTGTCTCCCACGCAACTGCTGAATGGATTGAAAGCCTGGTACAAACTGCATGACCGCAAAGCCACACCGACCAGACTCACCCTGTCGCTCGACCGGCAGGATCTTGAAGACCTGACAGCGAAACGCGATGACGCGCTATCAACGGGCTGGATTCATTCAAAGCATAAAAAGCCGTTACCCGCCACACTGACAGTTGACGGCAAACGTATGAATGCCAGTGTTCGTCTTCGCGGCAATCAACCGGATCATGTATCCGGTGATAAATGGTCTTTAAAAGTTCATCTGAAACAAGGTGCCAGATTGAATGGTATCCGCCGTTTTTCGCTGCAGGCACCTTACACACGCAGCTTTCACACAGAGGCAATCATTGCCGATACGATGCGCAGCGTTGGCGTTTTAGCCCCTCGAATCGACTATGTGGATGTTGAAATAAACGGTAACCACATCGGTATTATGCAAATGACGGAGGAGTTTGATACTCCACTACTGGAGTTTCAGGGTCGACGCTCCGGCCCCATGTTGCAACTGGATGACTCGCATACCTGGGAAGTGGTGCGAGCCACTGAGCGACATTGGCACGATAACAAAAACCAAAGCGGCAGCAACGCCGATCGATTTAACAAGCTTGCGTGGTGGGATCTATTCTCCGGCTGGCAATCAGCGCGTCTCAAGGCTTACGGCAAACACAAAAAACGCAGAAAGAGTGAAGATCTTAACGCCGCACAATCCCAGTGGATGGCTTTCACTGACAATCAGAACAAACCATCAGATATATTCGATATTGATACCTTTGTCGATTTTTATATTGTTTGCGAGTACTTTCACGCCCATAACCTCGCACAGTGGACTAACGCCCGTCTGCACTTCAATACACTAACCGCACGCTTCGAACCCATTGCATATGATGCGGATATTAACTTCCAACCAATGCATCGCAACACTCGTGACTCTCAACTAACCTGTCTAAACCCGCGCAATGATCTGGCACGCGCACTGATGCAGGATAAAGCCTTTGCCTCACACTGGGTCGAACGAATAAGCGATCTGGACGCTCAACTCACCTCTGAACAGTTTGCTAAAACTGTAGCGGAACGCGATATTTACTATCGACAAAAGCTCGCTGCTGACTACCCGTGGCTGCCGGAATTCAGATTAGCGAAGGGGCACTGCCGGATACTTTGCGATCTGAACGCTGGCGACTTTGCATTATCCATTGCCGGTAAAAAAGCCCTGCCAAAAGCTGACAGCATTCCGCTCAATGACATGCCCCCCGTTGTCAACGCTTACCTGGGAGTGGGTGAAACCGGTCCGTTTTTAGAGCTTCGCAATCGCATACACTCGGAAGTGATCGTGGATACTGTGGCCAGTAAAAACCAGAGCAACATCCCGCTTTTTCCACCAACAGCGGAGCATGGGCTGACTGCTGCCGCGACACAATCGCCGATGAATCTGAGTCCAGTCAGAATGTCAGATTTCTCGACTTATCCTCGTATCGATTTAACAGACACGACACTGACACATGAGGACACTCTGTTACTACAGGTCACGATTCCAGGGCTCGGAAAACAACAGTCAGAGTTGAAGCCCGTGCCATTGCCAAAACCCGTGTCAATTCCGCAACCGATGTCGCTTGACGAGTTATTGCTGCGCTATCCGTTTTTCACTTTCAACGAATCGGCCGACGAACTTCAGGTCGAAACCGGACGGTGGCACATTGATGAATTGCTGGTACTACCTCGCGATATTGCGCTAGTCGTGTACGCGGACACGCAGTTGCTGTTTGCACCAACCGCAGGTTTGGTTCTGAATGGTGATTTGTCAGTTCATGGTGACGCATCAAAGCCCGTTCTTTTTGATGCGTCTGACACCACATCTGGCTGGTACGGTGTGTTCTCGCATCGAACCGACAGCGTATTGTCCATAAAACACACCACATTTAATGCGACGCGTGGTTTCGAAATTCCTGGCTGGCGTCAGCGCGCAGGGCTGCTGTTTTATCGAGCCAGGGTCGTGCTAGACACCGTAAAAGTAACGAACAGCTGTGCTGACGATGCAATCAACTTGATCAGATCAAAAGTGACTCTCACCAATATTCAGGTGAGCGACAGCTGCAGCGATGCCATTGATATCGATGCTTCAAGCGGCAGTGTATCCGGTCTGTCGCTGAAGCAGTCTGGCGGCGATCTGCTGGACTTCTCAGACTCCGTTATATCGCTTACCAATAGTGTCTTTGCAGGCGCAGGCGACAAAGCGATTTCAATTGGAGAAGGCAGCGATGTGGAAATTTCCGATATCACGATAAGCAATTCAGTGATCGGACTCGCGGTCAAAGATCTGTCGAGGGTTGCCATCGACAGAGCAAATCTCAAATCTCTGGATGTTGGATTGATGGCTTTTCAAAAAAAAGCTGAGTATGGGCCTGCCTCAATGGTTGCGAACGATGTTGATATCGTCGCGACGCAACAGCAGTATGTGCTGGAAAAAAGGTCAGCCATTACCCTGGAAGGCGCGCAGTTACCGGCCACACCATTCGAATTATCAGACTTCTATTAAGTGCACAAGCGATGCCCAAAGTCACCGTCATAACCGGGTAGACTCTCTTTTAAAGTTCAGGCTGACACTATCGAGACCATCGACAGCCATAAGTGCTGCTGTCAGATCATCACTTGTCGCATCGGAGTTCAGGCGAATTAAATAGTGGCACTCCTGCATAGTTTGCTTTGGCTTTTCTAACTCTGCACCAGAGACACCAGCGTCCGACACATCGTCTGTAGCAGATCTCAAGTAACGTTGCTGATTCAATTCAAAACCACGACAGTATTTTCGCAGTATGGGCTCGATCTCATGCTGTTGAAGGCTTCCCTGTGGGGTTCGATATTTTAAATTGCCCACAAGCTGACTGGCGGTGTTATAGCGCGAGTATCGCAATAGAAATGCCCCAAGGCAAAACGCGAACGTGCCAACTATGGCCATAGGGAACTTGAGGGCGCCACACGAAATACCAGCCGCTAATGACGCAAACAGAAATACCGTATTGCGCGGATCACTAAAAGCCGTTCTGAAGCGAATAAACATTAAAGCGCCCAGAATCCCCAGCCCACGTGCCAGGCTATCCCCCACCGCATGCACAATGGTAAAAGCCACGATAGAGATTAGCGCCAGCGCCTGCAGAAAGTGCGCATTGCGATAAAGGGTTTTGGTTGTTAATTCATACGTAACAGCAATTACCGAGGATAAAAAAAAGGAGAGCAGAACCGCTATGATCGTGGTGTGCAGCGCAAAGGTATACGGCTCAGTTCCGAGTAATTCTACTGGCAACATATTCGTGGGTACTCAAAGTTCTGTTTTCATCGACAACCCTACACTGG
>CAYMFQ010000225.1:0-1898 GCA_964389335.1 uncultured Granulosicoccaceae bacterium | reverse complement strand
TGGGCCTGCAGATGCCCCTGGCACGATAACCCAGTCGCAATAATACACACTTCCCGCCCACAGTCGCACAGGACTATTGACAAGCATACCAACAGATCATACAGTTATTTCAGAAATTACTGAAATTTAGAAAATCTTATTCTGCCATGCACACGAAACGGCACTGGCAATTTCAGGAGGGGCAATGAGCAGCGAAAAACAGATCAAAGTCCTCTACAACAGCGCCTGCCCGATCTGTGATGCCGGTATTCGAGCAGAGCAACAGCGTATGCAGGGCTGCGATGTCCGCTGGCTGGATGTGCACACTAATCCCGACAGCCTCAATGAAACCGGCCTGGATCTGGAATTCGTCCGTCAGAGATTGCATGTAATCGATGCGAAAGACGATCCCCGAATTGGTATCGACGCCTTCATTGCACTATGGCAGGCCGCCCCCTCACAACACTGGAAAGCGCGACTGCTGTCGCTACCTGTAATTCACGGGTTGTCAGCACTTGCCTACAACGTATTCGCATGGCTGCTATACCGATTCAATCGCGCAATGAAACGCTGGTAACAGGCCAAACGGAAGTAACGCAGCTGATCAATTGAGTATTAAGGAAGTGATGATATGCCCGATTCAGTATCAAAATCAGCAGACAGTGCAACCGCTCATAAAATCCGCACCTCCCAACGTTATTTTAACCCCTGGTTGCTGCAGCTATACGATCTGACTTTGTACAACTTTATTAGTCCTGTGCTGTGGGGTTGCAGTAAAGAAACACTGATCAAGCGCTACGACTCGTATTGCCACCAAAAACACCTCGAGGTCGGCGTGGGTACCGGCTACCTGCTGCACAATTGTCAGGCACCCATACATCAACTCGGCCTCATGGATCTGAGCGCCGCATGCCTGAGCAAGACTCGTCGACGACTGAAACATCTGTCACCGGACGTATGGCGCCGGAGCATACTCGAGCCAATTGAAGGTGTTGAAGAAAAATTTCAGTCGCTGAGTATCAATTACGTCATGCACTGCATACCCGGGAGTTACACCGAGAAGGGTATTGCGTTCAAGCATCTCAAGCAGTTGATTACAGACGATGGAATATTGTTTGGCGCAAGCGTCATCAAAACTGATTACACCAGTGTTTTAGCGGCGGGGTTTATGGCGCTGCTCAACAAGATTGGGGTATTCAATAACACGCAGGATACAGCAGAGGATCTCGAGGATGAGCTGCGACGTCACTTTCGGTTTGTGAAAGTGGAACCACGGTCTGCATCCGCTCTGTTCATTGCCACCGACAGCGAAACCAGCTTCTTACGTTACACAACCGGGGTGAACTAAATGTGCAATACCGACGGGAGTATACTCGCACGTCATATGGGAGACCGCTTTAACAAACTATCTCCTGTATTACAGAAGTCGCATCTGGGGCACAGCAGACTTACCGGATTCGCCTCAGTGACGCAGGGCAACATGATCGCGAGGCTGATCTGCCGTCTGTTTAACCTGCCACAAAGTGGCGCTAATATCGATCTGACCGTCGATTGCGAGCACGACACTAACACCATGAGGTGGCGCAGAAACTTCAACGGCCATCTAATGAACTCAAGCTTTCATCGTAAAGGTGAGTACCTTGTTGAAAAACTGGGGCCATTTGCGCTGACGCTAAAAGCAACCGAGCAACAGGGTAGCTTAATCTACCAGTTCAGCAAAACAGCCTTCCTGGGCATTCCACTGCCGCGCACCCTTGGGCCTCGCATCGTCGCTAGTGAACGGGAACACAATGGCCGTTATCAATTCTCGGTGAAAGTGAACATCCTGTGCGTCGGTAAGCTTATTTGCTACGGTGGGTTACTGACTGTTGAGTCTGTTTAATAGGAAGCCGCAGTCACCAGTAATTACCACTAAAGCA
>CAYMFQ010000224.1:4867-9448 GCA_964389335.1 uncultured Granulosicoccaceae bacterium | reverse complement strand
GCTAAATATCTTGGCATACTACATAAACTAAAGGGAGCACATGCGCTCCCTTTAGATCTGATCAACTCACCACTCCAGCACACCATTGCCGTACCGCAACGCATTTACCCAATACATACCCCGACGACACCAGCACTTCGTGGCTGCATAATTTAATGGGCATCACGCCCGGGACCAGTAACGAGGGCATTGCAGATGCCATCGATTCAGTTTTCGGACAATGCAGATAAAACCCTTCGTGTTAAAAGCGCTTCAGCGGAGCGAGTGCAAACTAAATCCAACACTTTGGCAGAAACCCGAATCGACAATGGTTATCAGGCACGCATCGCTAGCAGCGGGTCTGCCTGCCAGGCAAAGCTCGCATTTTCCCGGCGTCAACCTTGAATTGAACATGGCCACTGTGAAAACATAGCGACTTATTTACCAGACGACTTACTAGTGACTCTCGACCAGAGCCTGATCTTCACCATACTCGCCTGCACCATGGCGCTGTTTATCTGGAATCGATGGCGCTACGATGTAGTGGCGGGCGTTGCACTGATGGCCGCTGTTTACACCGGCGTGGTGCCGGCGGCACATGCATTTGACGGGTTCTCACACCCGGCGGTGATCACGGTCGCCAGCGTGCTGGTCATTAGCCAGGCACTGCAATCATCGGGTGTCGTGGGTCTGTTTCTGCGTTACATGGCCTTCGCGCGAAAGTATGCACTAACCCAGATCGCCACTAATTGCGGAATCACTGCATTGCTTTCCGCCGTTATGAACAACATTGGCGCACTGGCGCTGATGCTGCCAATCACCATCAGAGACGCCCGCAAGGCACGACGCTCACCTTCCACGCTATTGATGCCACTGTCTTTTGCCAGCCTGCTTGGCGGCATGATCACCTTAATCGGCACTCCACCCAACATTGTTATTGCCACCTTTCGCGCAGACCACACTGGCGAGCCATTCGGCATGTTTGACTTTACGCCGGTCGGTCTGTGCGTGGCTGCCGGTGGCATTGCGTTTCTGACACTGTGTTCGCGGTTTCTGCTGCCTCATAGAGACCGTGACAGCGATACTAACGAACCATTCAGGATCGCCAAGTACGTAACCGAAATGCGGGTGCCTGAAGGATCGACCCTGGCGGGTAAAACCGTGGGCCACCTTGAGCACATGTGTGACAACGAAGCATCAATCATTGCCATCATTCGAAATGGCAGGCGCCGGCTTGCACCCCACACAGTTGAACAACTATACGTCGACGACATACTCATCGTTCAGGGCGAAAGTGAACCACTGCAACCTCTGTTTGAAGACCCCTCGATGCTTGAGGCCGGGGACAGCGATGCATCGATTGACTGGGATGCCTCAGCCGACGTGCGCGTCATTGAAGCAGTGGTGATGCCTGACTCAATCATTACTGGCACCGCCATGCGCGAACTACGCATGCACGAACGCTACGGTGTTAACCTGCTTGCCGTGGCGCGCGACAGAAGCCCATCGCGCTCACGCCTGAAGCATGTTCGGTTTAAAACCGGTGACGTTTTGCTGCTTCAGGGCGAAACCGGCGCACTGGCCCAGTTGTGTAAAAACCTGGGCTGTCTCGGCATTAAAAACCGCGGCACCGAAATTACACCAAAGCGCGGTGCGCTACTGACGCCGTTGTCATTTGCACTTGGCATCATAGCCGCCGCCATTGGCCTGGTGCCGGTACCTATCGCCTTCACGACTGTCGTTGGTGTGCTGGTGTTATCACGCATTGTTTCCCTGCGCGAAGCTTACCGCAGTATCGAGTGGCCGGTGATCGTGCTATTGGGGTTTCTTATCCCGGTTGGCGAGGCACTGCAAACTACCGGCGCCACTAACGTTGTCGCAGAAAGTCTGCGCTCTGTTGCCACCGGCCTGCCGCTCTGGGGGTTGCTGGCCCTGGTAATGGTCATATCGATGCTACTGTCAGACCTGGTACACAATACACCGACGGCCGTTCTGATGGCACCAATTGCCTATACACTGGCAATTAACCTCAACTTACCGCCAGATGCGCTGCTTATGGCAGTGGCCATTGGCGCTGCCTCCCCGTTTCTGACTCCGATAGGCCACCAGTCCAATACACTGGTGATGGGCCCGGGCGGCTACAACTTTGGTGACTACTGGCGACTTGGACTGCCGCTTGACTGCATCATCGTAGCTATCGCCGTACCAATTATCATGCTGGTGTGGACATAATACCTACGGGCAATTGGTTGACGCCACCTGAAACCGAATGGAATGTCCAAAGACATATCTCTTCATGTACGAGTTTACTTTGGATGTACACCAGTTATTCGCCAGCGAGTACTCGTCGTAGTCAACACCATCCCAACACTGCGACACATCACGCGCACGGTCAGTGGCAAATAAGGCTGATGACGATGTGATGGAACAGGACGAATAGGTTGTCGGGTCAGAACCGTCTGAATTGGTACAACCGGTGATTAGTGCAACGCAAAGCAACGTAGCAATAAAAATGCTTCTCATCGCCCTAACTCCAGTGACTCACCGCAACGTAACGCAATGGTATCAACAGCAGCATCGACTACGGTTTGAACGCTGTGTTGTTCGTGCGCAAGACAGGGAATTCTAATTGTCGACTGAGGAGAGAGCTCGATACCTTCACCATTAATCCAGATAGTTAGCACCTGATCTGAACTATTGGCCACATGTACAGCCGAAGGCGGGGAATTAGACTGCGCGCTAAATGAGCAGGCAAGAAGCGCAAGGACAATAAAAGTGATTCTCACTGGCAGATACTCCTGAAACTCCTTCTCGATAACGGCCAATCATCGCCTAGATATATCTGTCTGACGGTACGCGAATCACAAAATTTTACATGCGAGTAGAACTCGAGTTCCGGATGTAACACCGCATCACAACCGAGGCAAACACACTTATCAACGCCAGTAGATACGTTAACTGCTGTGTGCCATCGTCAAATACGGTGGCAAAAGCATAACTCACTACCAGGCTTAACGCTGGAATAACCGACAGCAGCAGCGCCACCAGCAACCGCACTTCAACCATCCATAACACTACAATTGTAAGCCAGGCTGTTGGATCAGGTGTGGCGCCGGCAACCTCAAGCGCATAGACAGATCCACCAAAGGCAAACCAGCTGATGAGTGGTGGAAACAACCATACCGCGGCCAATAACAGTAATTGATACCAGCGCAGTATACCGGCAAGCCTCACGCCACTTCTGCTGCTGAACACGGCCGCAACAGCCATCAGTATTGACTGAAGCACCCATGCCCAGCACCAGTAATTTGCCGCCCAGTTTAGCTGCTGGTGCCAGTGCCCGTGAAAACGCACGCCAATCCACAGCCAGCTCACGGCCAGTGCCAGGTAAACAAAAAGAAGGCGATTCGTGCGCACAGTTGCCATGGTGGCAACCATCAGGACTATCGTTACAGTAAATGCCAGTACTGCATCTTCAGTGAGGTAGCGCACCATCAGGCTACGCCAGGCAACTCCATCGTAGGCGACGAAGTCTGCAATTGAGTAACCACCCACCGTCATCAACTATTGCGCACCGCCTGCACTATTTGCTCGCGCTGCTTTGCGTCAGGTACAGGCCCTGTACCTGCGCGCATATTTTCCACCATGTGGTCAACGCGTGACGTTGCCGGTATGGCACAGGTAACGGCCGGATGCGCCACGATAAACTTCAACAGCAGCTCTGCCCATGTCGTGCAGTTCAAATCAGCCGCAACGGGTGGCAATTCAACATTGGCCAATGCCTGCGGTAGCGCGCCACGCTGAAACGGCCTGTTGGCAATAACAGCGATGCCCTTATCCTGTGCCAGCGGCAACAGCCGTTGCTCGGCTTCCCGATCAACAGCGTTGTAGGTGAGTTGAATAAAGTCCAGCGGATGCTGTTTTATGATTTTCTCCATATCCGCATGGCGACGACCGTGCGAGGTCGTGATACCAAGATACCGAATACGGCCGTCTTCTTTCATTTCTCGCAACAGTGCCAGGTGCTCGGTCCAATTCAACAGGTTGTGCACCTGTAGAAGATCAAAACGGTTGCGCTGCCAGAGTTGATAACTCTCCTGAATCTGTTCGCGACCATCACCACCGGTCCATACTTTCGTTGCAGAAAACAACTGCTCCGGCGAAAGCCGGGTTAGCAGATCACCCAGTACATCCTGCGCTGATCCGTACATAGGGGACGAATCAATCATGCCACCACCGGCCTGAAAAAAGGCACGCAGCACCTCAGCGCGCTGCGCCCGCGCAGCCTGATCATCACCAATATTGAAGGTAATCCATGTGCCCATACCAACGGGGGCAATAGCCTCTCCACTGACCGGGATTTCTTTATGCAGGACAGACATTTGCTCGCTGCCGTGTTCAATGGCACCGCCGGCAGTGGAGGCAGAACGCGCAAGACCCGTCGCCGCAGATGCAGCCAGCGCCGCAGCACCAGTTATTACGCGCCTTCGCGAAAGACTGTCGATCATTGTTTTTCGTTGCATCCGGTAACGGCCCCCACTATGAGTGTTAACTATACGTTAGCGAATAAACGTGGCGCTGTCGTGCTCGAATTCAAGTTAC
>CAYMFQ010000224.1:2974-4767 GCA_964389335.1 uncultured Granulosicoccaceae bacterium | reverse complement strand
CATACAATGCATGAAAACGATACAGTTCGCCGATCGGGGATCAACTCCCACCAGTGAACGATAGGTGCAGAGTAAGGCTGGCGATTTGCGTATCGCTGCCTGAATACTGGTGTGGTTCGCACCGCTCACGACACCCTACAGGTGCCGTGAACAAGTGAAACAGGTGGTGAGATTTTGCAGAGTGCAGTAAGTACAAACAAACTGCACAACGCGTTACATCACACGGATGCAATAATCGCCTGCGCAAGCTCCTTCGGCTTTGAGAACATCACTTCATGTGAGCTGTCTATATCGACAAGACTGGTCTTAGACTCAGGCCACGCAGTGTTCATGTCAGCAACAATAGCCTCGCATGTCGACGGCATAACGGTTTGATCCGCAGTACACCTGATATAACTGCGTTTAAGCGCTTCGAAACCACCGGCAAACTCTGCTACTTCGCCATACATCGCAACCGGCGCGTCGGGCGTTAACATATGCATGACAGACGCTAGCAACGCGTCATCGACATCAGCGGCCAGCGCCTCTTTTGCCGCAGCAAGGTAATCAGCGTCGGTTGAACGCGGGTCCATTCTGAGCGCACCAATCGCCGCGGGATCGGCCATAATGACTGATCCGATTTTTGAGTTGTTATGCTGATCTTCCAGCTGCAGATACGCACCCGCCGGCTTTCCCGGTGTTGGTGCGAGTGCAGCAACATATGCCAGGCCTGCAAACTTTTCCGGCTGCTTTGCCGCAGCAAATGTAATAGGCACACCACCCATTGAGTGACCGACAGCCACCACATTACTGGCTCCGGCTGCCAGCGCCCGATCTGCCCCATCGATCACCGCATCAGCAAACGCATCAATACCAATGGATGCGAGTGCCGAAGGCTCTGTTGCAAACTTGGCAGCATCGAGTGGGCGCGATAAAAACGCTTCCGGTAGCGCAGCATTCAAACCATGACCAGGCAAGTCAATGGCAACCGTATAATGGCCGGCAGCATTAAGCTCCTGCTCAACCAGGTCCCAACACCAGCCACCGTGCCACGACCCATGCACCAGTACAAATGCAGTCTTGCCCGCTGCATGGGCCGTGGTGATCTGTCCTGATACTGCCGCTACACCTGCGCTCGCCACAGCACCGGCCTTAATAAATTGACGCCGCTTCATCTGTCGTTCCTCCAATTTGTTGTCACGCGCTGAAACTTTCTCGATGATCGTGATACTGTAACACCGGGTCAAAACACCGGTTAGCCGCTGCGCGCAAGGACTGACTAAGGCCCGCCAAGCCCTGTGCGCGGCCTACCCGAGCATTCGTTGCCTTCGTTCGGCAATGTTAAAGACAAACTCTCGCAGGCAAAGCAACATGACTAATCCGCTGGATTATCCGCTATGCGCAAATTCACCGTTCATCCGGGATCAGCAATACCTTGATTTTGAACACCAGTCCGAGCAGTTGAACCACTGCGATCAGCGTTACTATCAACTGACATCAGGCAACTTCGAGGGCCGATTTATCACGGTCGAGCCTGGCTCCAGAATTTCCTTTCATGTTGAATTTGCCAACCAAAGACTGCAGCAGTTTGTCGGCTTTCCAGACAACACTGTGAGCATAGGACTGGTGCTAAGCCATGACCAACCGTTTATTGCAAACGGCATGGGCTTTGGTTACGACGATATTTTGATCTGCAGGCCCGGCGCCGAGATGAATCTCGTCAGCCCCAAAGCCGGCGCGGTTATGGCAATTAGCCTGGATCAGCAAGCAATACAGACTTTTTCTGACGACCTTTACACACGCTTGTTTGCCCG
>CAYMFQ010000224.1:0-2874 GCA_964389335.1 uncultured Granulosicoccaceae bacterium | reverse complement strand
CAGTATTCAAGAATAGTAAGGCTGAATCTTGCACGGCGCACACTGCAACAAAACCCTCACAGCAAAAGAAGTATCGGCGATGTTGCGGCACAATTAGGATTTGATAGCTGGAGCCGCTTTACACAACACTACACACATCACTTTAACGAACACCCGTCAGCGACCCGCAAACGGATAAGTTCGAACAGCTGACGCGTGACGCGTCAGCCAGCCTTATACCAGTCAGTGCGACGTTGACAGCGCTATATCAGCGCTACTTTTTCAGGTGATCATAAGAGAATACGAAATTGGTACTCGTAAGCGGGGCATGACAGGCCAGACACTCAACGATATTTTTATCAGCCACTGTTCCATCCGGCTTAAACGCCGCCATATCCCAGTTACCGTTGCGAACACCTTCAGGATATTGCTCACCCCAACCCTCTTCCCGCTGCATCACAGCTACCAATGCAAACTTGTCGCGGATACGGCGGTTAAGCGATGACGTAATAACGTTGTTATCGCTGTCGAGTTTGGCTTTGTAGACCTCAGCCACCAGAATCGACCCGTAGGGCAGCTTGCCGTCGGCACCTGGCCCCTGCATCGCAATATCGTTGGCAAATAATCGAATCACCTGATCCGGATTTTGCGTGCGATCAAGGCTCAGATAATTCGTAAAAGTGTCCCGATAGTTTTCAGGGAACGCAATTTTTTGCTCATCAGCAGCCACTGACACACCAATGATCAATGTCAACGCAGAACAAATGGTGGCAGCCCAGGTGGTATGGCGATGCATAGTTGAATCCTCCGATGTAGTGAGTGAACGCAGCGTTAGCCTATCAGGTTAAATCATATTTGTCATATTAATATATTACATATTTGTCTATCACTACCCACGCCCCTATACTGCGGTTTTATCTGCGACAGCCACCACTGATGAGCACCAGCCAAAAAATCACCAATCTGCTCAACAGGGCGCCGCTCACCATCCAGGAACTGGCAACCGAGCTTGGGATTTCCAGAAACTCTGCTCACCTGCAAGTACGCAAACTTGAAGCAGCCGGTATTGTTGAGCAACTTGAGCCCGCAACAACCAAAGCGGCAGGGAAACCCGCTTACCGATACCGAACCACAGCCGGCAGCGAGGACAGTCACTCCAGTGCATACAAGCCGCTGCTCGAAGTGCTGATGCAAACACTCAGTAGTGACCTGCCTGAAAACAAGCGCATCGAGTTGCTTGAAAACTCCGGCCGGGCACTTGCACGGGCGGCCGGACTGCAACCGACCAAAGACGTTACAACGGACATTCGTCAATCACTGAAAGTAGTCAATTCACTGGGCGCTATGGCTGAACTTTCCAGCAGCGGCAAAGTAAACACTGTCACGTGCCATAGCTGCCCTGTCGCCACGCTGGTGCATCAGGAACCGCTAACCTGTCAGTTAGTTGCTGCATTCTTTGCAGAGGCCACTGATCGCAAAGTGTCTGTTCATTGCAAAAAGAACGGCACAGTAGTGTGCGGTTTTCGATTTTCGTAACGCGGCAATACAGCGTATGTCTACAATCAGTGTGATTAGCGAGCCTCTGTCAACGCAACGTGGCATTCGATACCAGTTTCGCACACAGACCCAGCTGCTGACCCGTGCCGATGTTGTTGCTCGCTGGCAAAACGATACAGCGTTCAATCAGCAATTCAACCAGTTACTGCGAGACGCGCCATGGGACGCATGTCGTTGGGAAACACCACCACTGTCCACACACCATAGCCACCTGCCGTTTGAGTGCGTGTTACTAGACGCCCCTGAGTTATTACATCGCCCCGTTGACACACACGCCTTTGCGGAACACTTCAACCAGACAGATAGCATGGCCTCAGATAGCCTTGCCTCAGATAGCATTGCCGCCTTTCGCAACCTCGGTAACGACGCGATGCTGATCGTACCGACACCTGTCGACGGCCCGGACGATCACTACACACACCTGGCTGCATTTATTCGCAGCGCTCCCGACTGGCATTCCACCGCACTATGGCAGCGCCTCGGCCAAACCATAAGCGATACGCTGGGCGCACAGCCCGTGTGGGTCAGCACCGCGGGTGACGGTGTGGCCTGGCTGCACATCCGCCTCGACTCCTACCCGAAGTATTACCACTATCGCCCGTATCGGTCTGCGTAGACAGAAAGCGACCACAATCCGCGCAGTAGTAGTCGCTGAACAGCAATTGGATTATGCTGCCGACAGAACTGATTGCGAGAATTTCATTGAACGCTAAATCCACCATTATTATTGGCATCACCGGCGCCTCCGGCGCTGGCAAGAGCGCATTTGCACGACAGCTATACACTCGCATCAGCAGCCGCAAGCACCCCGGTGCGGTTGCCATTCTCAATGAAGACAGCTACTACCGCGATCAAAGCCACCTTAGCACCGAAGCGCGCAGCAAAACCAACTACGACCACCCTGACGCGTTTGAACATGAATTACTGGCGTCGCATCTGACCAGCCTGCGTAACGGCCAGGCGATCGAGGCACCGCAATACGATTTTTCAGCCCACAACCGCGCCCCTGACATACAGCCAATTGAGCCGACCAGAATTCTGGTTCTGGAAGGCATCATGATTTTGCATCACGACTACCTGCGCGATCTGATGGACCTGAAGCTGTTTGTCGATGTGCCGATGGACATCTGTTTGTCGCGACGCCTGCGACGCGATATCGTGGAACGTGGCCGCACACTGGACTCTGTCATAAGCCAGTATGAACAAACCGTGCGACCAATGTATTTTGAGTTTATTGACCCATGCAAAACCCACGCTGATTTAATTGTGCCGCACGGTGGTGAAAACGAAAACGCACTCAAAGTACTTGAAAACCACCTGCATCGATTGCTCGACTGA
>CAYMFQ010000223.1:0-9449 GCA_964389335.1 uncultured Granulosicoccaceae bacterium | reverse complement strand
ATTGCACCGAGCACAGAGCCACGATGGGCATTTTCCCCACCCAGATTGGTATTCGCGATCATCGCTGCCTCGGCACTGTGCTGATACCGACCGGCCAGATACAACAGTGCCGGCCACGAATCAGTGATATAACATGCCGTTGAAAACTTGCCGCCAACCACATGCATGTCACTCGGTGCTCTCTCCCACAGGGCTGGCAGATTGACACCGGCAACACAATGGCTGGCCTGTGTTAGCAACGGCAGCGCATCAGTGTCGGGTTCGCGTTGCAGCAAAGCCGCAAACAGCACCACCATGGCGTCAGACACACGCGCAAGTTGTTCATCCGGGTGGGTCAGCAACAAGTGCTCCCGACAAATCGCACACACTTCGGCGATGGTTTCATCGGTAATTTGATTGTTGCTATCGACGTTAGCATCGCTCAATAGCTTAAGCGCCAGCGGCACCAGCATCACCAGTCCGCCAACAGACGGTGTATCGTGCGTAACCGCACCACACTTGTGTAACGGCAAACCGCTAACGCGATTGGCAAAAAAACCGCGATGCCATGACTCCGCATAGGTATCCGGGTGCTTTGGCGTGTCCGCCGTCATAAACGCAACGTAGTCATCCAGAAAACGCTCGGCGCTATATTTACCGGCATTATCCGCCATGCCGCGCATTAACACTCGGGCGCAGCAGGCGTTCAGCGTGTTGTCACCTGCCTGCATACCACGATGATAGTGCTGACCGGGTATCCCCCAGTATTTAGCCTTGTCGCGCAGGATCACGTCACCAACAATTTGCGGTGCCGCACCAGCGCCACGCGCCGATTTTCGACCACCCGCAGTGGTCGAATGTAAAGACATGATAGATGATGGATGCGTCGCCGGTGCCGCCTCCATGTGTTGAATGCCGCCTTCGAAAAAACGCTGTATATCCAGTGGATTGTAGAACCAGTGCACGGGCATCGATAACGCATCGCCGACAAACACCGACTGTAGCGCCGCCCTGATGCGTTCCTCTTTTAGCGAGTTGATAGCCCTGTCTCCCGTATTCACTACCCCGCAGGTGCCAGGTCAGGGGCGGTAAATCCGCTATCGCTGACTGCTAAACACCACGTCGTATTCGAGCAGTTTGTCTCCATCGAAGGTAAAGCGCCCGTCGACACCGGAACCCTCCAGTACGGCTGGCAGCCAGACTCGATCATCCGCCCACATCTCTGTATACGGTACGTCAGCGATGTCGTACCACAGCGGAATGGCTTCGTCAGTTTCTGTCGGTTCACCGCGGTATTGATCAGCAACAAAGACATGCACATGGATCGAGTAGCCATCAATAAACTGAAACCGCAGCTCACCCCGACTCTGAGGGTTGATCGCGTCGATACAAAGCTCTTCAGACACCTCCCGCAGTGCACACTGCTGTGGCGTTTCTCCGGCATCGAGCTTGCCGCCGGGTCCATTGATTTTTCCTGCCCCGAGCCCGCGCTTCTTGCGGATTAACAACACCTTGCGATCAACGATCACGAAGAGCAGTGTTGCCTGGTGCACGGCGCACCAGCCAGCGTCTATGGCAGAGATGCCCTGTCGAGTGGCGTTACCTGAGTCAGTCACGGATCAACACTTACATTGCGGCCGGGAGTGCCAGTATCGCATAGCACGCAGGCTGCTTGAGTGTCATTCGAGCACTGGTCATAATCAGTATCAAATCTTTTTGGACCCACCCCATGTCTTCAGACGTTATCCGATTTTTACAGTCGCGCCGCTCCGTAGTTGCAAAGAAAATGGTGTCCACTGCACCAACCGACGAACAGCTGCAGGATATTCTGCGCTGCGGCCTGCGTGTACCCGACCACTCCAATGTACAGCCATGGCGGATTGTGGTGTTTCAGGGAGAAGCTCGACAGAAATTTTCTCACGAGGTCGTATTGCCCGCGGCAATCGCCAACGCCCGTGCAAAAAACGAAGAGCTGTCTGACGCTATGCAGGAGCTGGAAGTCAACCGCATGCAGCGGGGTGGCGTGGTGATCGCCGTATTGTCGACACCTGTTATCCCGCACAAGATTCCAGTGTGGGAACAACATCTGACTGCAGGTGCGGTTTGCAGCCACATTTTGATTGCAGCTCAGTCACTCGATTGCGCTGCGCAGTGGATTACCGAATGGCTAGCCTATGACGCTGCAGTTATACGCGCACTGGGTGGTGATCCACAACACGATCAGGTTGCAGGGTTTATCCACATCGGCGCCAAAGCCGAAACACCTAACGAAAGAGCACGACCGGACGAAGCAGAGAAAGTAAGTTACTGGACGTAGGTCCTGCGTTTTGAATCAAACGTGTTGCCATGGGGTTCACTCAAATCAAAACAACCCACAATTGCTTCATGGCAACACGACACATCGCCACATCTATATTGACTATTTGAAATATTCACAGCGTTGTTGCTGTATGCAAAAACACACTGGTTTTTAAGTAAAAACAGCGCTATCGATGTATCAATTACTCCGTGGCAACAATCATTTATCCTTTGATTTAATTATGTAGCCTATGCACTCCTAAAACAGAGGCTACGGCGCCATCACTGTAGTAGCAGGTTTTTTATTGACACGGTGTGGCGAAATTAAACACATGACAGTAAACAGCAAACCGCTCTGGCTGTGTACGCTCTCTATTATGGCTCTGCTTTATACCGGTGCCATCAAGGCCAACCCACCGGCCTGCTCATCCACAGAGTTTGACGCCGATGGAGACGGCTGGGGATGGGAAAACTTTCGCAGCTGTATCGTTACATCAGACACCACCGAAGCCACCGATCCGGTAGTTACACCCGCCGGTGGCAATACAGACGACGACTCACAATACATCGGCCGCCACCCGGTCTGTACGCTGCCGGACGTAGATGGTGATGGCTGGGGATGGGAAAATAATCGCTCGTGTATTGTTGGGAATAACAATACAGATAACTCTGCTGACGACACTGACAACGAAGACGATGAATCAGGCGGTGATGGTACACAGCAGGATGATGACACCGCTGACAATGATGCATCAGACGACCCTGATACTGACACAGATCCGGTAAGCGGGTTTGATGCGAAGGGTCGCCCATACTGTACTTCGGCAGGCTCTGATCCCGATGGCGACGGATGGGGCTGGGAAAACAATCGCACCTGTGTGGTGGTGACCACACAGACTGATAACGATCCCGACGCAGATACTGACCCAGACACAGGCACGGATACGGATACAGGTAGCGACGAACCCAATGATACGGACGATACCGATGCCAGTGACGATGATGACAAAAGCGACCCCGCTAACGGTATTGTCTATCAACAGGACTTTGAGAACGCCAGCAATGGCCTGTATCAGTCTGATCAGCTAAACGACGGCTGGAACCGACCCTTTTGGCACCTGGGCTTTGACCAGGGTCGCGTTAGCATCACCTCTGACTCAACCCATGGCAAAGTTATGCGGGTTACCTACCCCGCTGGTGCCTATGGCTCTAACGGCGCAAGCGCTTTCCTGTCTGATGTGCAGTTTGGCATGGAACTACCCAAAACCTATGACGAACTGTACCTGTCATACGATATTATGTTTGCGGATGATTTTGATTTCGTACTGGGTGGAAAACTACCTGGTCTGTGTGGTGCAAACTCCGACAACGCTCTGACCGAAGGATGCAATACCGGTGGCGGTAAGCCAAGCGGTTTTGACGGATGGAGTGCACGTGGCATGTGGCGCATAGATGGCGCCCTTGAACACTACACTTACCATGCAGGTCAGCAGAACTTTTGGGCCGACAGCTTTCTGTGGAATGTGAAAGCACAGCGAGGTGCATGGCACCGTGTACAGCACCGTGTTGTTTTGAATACGGTTGGCCAGGCCAACGGCATACTTGAAGCCTGGATCGATGGCAACCGGGTATTGCGCAACACCGGCCTTGAGTTTCGCAGAACAGAGTCGGTTGGCATCAACCTGTTTTATTTCAGCACCTTCTTTGGTGGCAACGATCCATCATGGGCACCAAAAACTGATCAGCACATGTATTTTGATAACTTTGTAATATCAACGCGAAAGACTGACTGAATAGATAATGGTTTGATAATGCGTGAGAGGTGCGGTTCGCACCTCTCACGGTCACCCTACCGCGACCAGCGCCACGCGCCGACCATCACCACCAGAGCCAGTGCACTAAAGCACAGTGACCAACGCAGAAAGTCACCATCGGCTATAAACCCTACACCTATCGACAGGATCGCACCGACCACATAGCTGGTAAAACCATACATTGCCGATGCAGTACCTGCCTGCGCGGCATGCGGATCAAGACATAAGCTGAGAAAATTGGCATAGACAACCAGATAAGCCAGGTTAAATATCAGCATCAGTGCAGAGAACAAATAGATACTCATCAGTTTGCCAGCCACTGCGAGAAAAATAGTTACCGCCACCATGAACAACAGCACCGTCGCTCGGCAGGCGGTGACTTCGGTGCCCAGCGTTGCAATCAGACGATGGTTCACCCATTGCCCCGCAATGATTCCGATAGAGGCCAATGCAAAAAGCACGGAGAACAACCCCTCCCCTGCACCGAGAGTGCGAATATAAAATTCAGGGGCATGCGCCAAAAAAGTAAAAATCAGCGCTGTACAAAAGCATGACAACACAATGAAATATCTGGATTGCGGATGTTGGTAAACTGCCAGCAGGTCGGCGCCAACCGACTGCAGTCCACGCTTGCGCGCCTGCACCGGCAGCGTTTCCGGTTGCGCTACAGTTGCCAGAAACATAGCCATTCCAAACAACACCAGCAGACCAAACACGGCGCGCCACCCAAGCCACGAGTAAACCAGATACCCCGCCAGCGGCGCGATCATCGGGCCGAGCGCAAAAAACATGCTGGCAATGGCCATATTTTGCGCAAGGTCGACACCACTGAAACGATCTCGCAGCATGGCCCGACAGACAACCATCGCAGACGCTGCTGCAAAGCCCTGTAAAAAACGACCGACCAACAGTGTGGTAATCGTATCTGCCGAGGCACACAACAGCGAACCGACACAGTAGAGCAACAGACCACTAAGCAACACGGGTTTACGCCCGGCACGATCAGACCAAACACCAAACACCGGATTGGCCAGCCCTGCGGCAATCATGTAGGCCGGAATTACCC
This sequence comes from uncultured Granulosicoccaceae bacterium, assembly GCA_964389335.1. Lineage (GTDB taxonomy): Bacteria > Pseudomonadota > Gammaproteobacteria > Granulosicoccales > Granulosicoccaceae. Next base: position 4,292 of record CAYMFQ010000223.1, on the reverse strand, counting down.
ACTGCACCTGTTGCAGAGTGGCGGCAAGTTCGGATTCTATGGCAGCAAAGGAAGGTAGCAGAATATCGATGGAAAAAGCACCGACACTCAGCAGCAGCCCGCAGTACAACCCAAAGCCTGTCAGCTTCATGCAGCGCCGGCCTGACTATAACTTTTCAATTACGCTGACTGCCATGTTCTAGAGGAAGCCGGTACTGTACCCGATCGATGATACTAATTGGTTACTTTTTTATTCCCGATTCAACGTATACTCAAAGGTTTCTCACCGGCAGCACTGCGCATGAGCGAGTACGACAATCCATGGCAAACAGTCACCCATAAACAGGTTTATGACAACCCGTGGATTCGCGTTCATGAAGACGACGTTATCAATCCGTCAGGCGGCGAAGGTATCTATGGCGTTGTACATTTTAAAAACCTGGCCATTGGCATTGTGCCGGTTGATGATCAGCACAATACCTGGCTGGTTGGGCAGTACCGCTACGCGCTGAACGAATACTCATGGGAAATACCAATGGGCGGCTCCCCGCTGGAGGATGATCCGATGCAGGGCGCGATCAGGGAGCTGCGCGAGGAAACCGGTATCACCGCTAATACCTGGCAGACAATCATGAAAGTTCATACTTCTAACTCGGTGACCGATGAAACAGGCTATATCTATCTGGCAACTGATCTGGAAATTGGTGACACAGAGCATGAAGACACCGAACAGCTGATCATTAAGCGTCTGCCTCTGACAGAGGTATTCGAGATGGTTCGCAAGAACGAAATAACCGACTGTATGTCAGCAGCGGCTCTGCTGCGCTTACAATCAGGCCTGCATACCGGTGAATATCGCCTTTAGCAGTACGACAGAACAAAGCGCAGACCTATGAAGAAAATAATCATCGATACTGATCCCGGAATAGACGACGCACTGGCTATTTGCTATGCCATGAATCATCCGAATATAGAAGTGCTGGCCTTAACCTGCATCTTCGGCAATGTCGCCACATCGCTGGCAACCTCAAACGCACTTCGGTTGTGCAACCTCTGCAACAACAACGCTCTGGTAGCGACAGGTGCAACTCAGCCCCTGTCCATTGAGCCGCATCCGGTGGCTGACTTTGTCCATGGCAGCAATGGCTTTGGCGGCGCCGTGCTGGCGGACGCTGAGCGCCAGCCAGAATCCATCAGCGCGGCAGAGTTAATTGTCAGACTGGTCAACGAAAACCCGGGGCAAATAACGCTCGTTGCCGTAGGCCCGTTAACCAACATCGCACTGGCATTGCAGCTTGACCCCGACATTGTCGACAAGGTGGCCGATGTTGTCATTATGGGTGGAACGTTCTATCGCGAAGGCAACGTCAGTGCCTATGCTGAAGCCAACATCTGGAATGACCCTCACGCCGCACAACAGGTTTTCAAAGCCGACTGGCCATTGGTGGTGCATGGCCTCGACGTTACTCGACAGATCACATTCAGCCGTGAGTACCTCGACCATATCGCCACACATAACCCGACCCCGGGTAAGTTCCTGCGCGAGGCCTCAGAGTTTTATATTGATTTTTATAACAGCAGGCAGGGCATCAACGGCTGTTGCCCGCACGACCATCTGGCATTGGCTTACGTCACGCATCCGGAGTGGTTCACGCTTGAAGCCGGCCGGCTCGACGTTGTCACTGAGGGCGACAAAATTGGTCAGACAACCATAGCCACCGATCCGAAAGACATGGATGTGGCAAAGAATAAAAAACACATCGCAACTGATGTCGATGCTGCAGCGCTACTGGCAGACTATACCCGCGTGTTAACTACTGGTGCGGCTGCTTAAATATGCCCGATACCGCTACAGGCTAAAGTCACCGTAGATCTGATCAACCATCTGTGTCAGTGGGGTATACACACCGGCACAGGCTGCGACTACGCGACCACCCCGCTGTAGCATAGTGTCGTGGTTAAACGGCTGTACCACACCACCGGCTTCCTCGATTATCAGCAATGAAGCCAGGCAGTCCCATGCATTCATATGGGGCTCCACATAGCCAATCAGGCGGCCACTCGCTACATAGGCGAGCATTAGTGCACCACTGCCATTTTGGTAAAACACACCCTGATGCTCAAGTACCAGTTCACGAATGGGCTGCAGGCAGAGCTCGGCAGGAACACGATGATTAAAACCCACACCCACCGCACCATCACCCAGTGACTGTGATGTTGATGGCGACAGCGGCTTTGCATTAAGCCTGGCACCACCTTCTTTCGTTGCGTCGAATACTTCGTTTGCGATGATATCGTGGACTACCGCAGTAACGGTTTGCTGCTGATAAACACCAGCGATAACCACACACCAGCCCGGCCGACCACGAACAAAACTGGCGGTGCCGTCAATCGGATCAATTACCCAGCTGAACCCGCTGTCAGATGGCTTGTTGTCGTATTCTTCACCAATGACCCCGTCATCGGGATAATGTTCGATAAGTACCCTGCGAATCAGCTGCTCGACCTCTCGATCAGCGTTCGACACCAGATCCTGATGACCCTTCTGCTCAATAACCAGCGCATCGAGCCCACGGTAATGCTGCAACGCCAGCTCTGCCCCCAAGCGTGCAGCCTCAACTGCGACACGCTGTCGCGCCTCGACATCAATGGACATAAACAATTTCCGTGGCGATTTTTTTATGAGTCGGCAACCGGGCCCTGCAGACTGTCGACAGCCTCCAGCAACAACTCTACGTTGCGCTGCCCTTCCGTGCCGGAAACGGCAATGCGGGCCACACCTTCAATTGAATCGATAAAGTTCTGTATCTCGCCGACGTACGGGTTCAGCATGTCAAAATCGAGCGGCGCATTGTTAATGGAGATCGTGCCGCCACCGGTCGGACCGAGTGTGCCCTCGCATATTACAGTCGCCTCGTCGCAATACAACTCCACCCGTGACGGCGTGCTAAACATGACCGAGGTAGTAAAGTCTGCAACGACCGCATCCCCAAACTGCAGCGAGACACTGGCGGTTTCGTCGTGCGGGCCGCCGTAGTGGCTCATATCAACCGTGCCGCGACACCGGGTCACCTCGCCACTGACCGGCACCAGCAACCAACGCAGCAAATCGAGGCAATGGGTGCCGACACCTGCGAGCCCCCACCAACGCCCAAGCTCGCCGTGGGCGCGCCAGTTACTGTTGTCTTCTGCCTGCCAGGTCCAGATGGCGCGGGCATAGCGCGGCTTGCCCAGCAGACCCTGATGCAGCATATCTGCGATTTTGCGATGCCCTTCGTGCCAGCGTAGATGGTACGCAATGCCCAGCTTGACGCGCTCTTCGCGACAGGTATCGGTAATGGCAATAGCATCTTCAAGCGTGGTTGCCATGGGTTTTTCAAGCAGCACGTGCTTACCGGCTCTGGCGGCCGCGATGGCCTGGCGCGCATGCAGCGCATCCGGTGTGGCTATAATAACCGCTTCAAGACTTGGGTCTGCCAGAAACGCAGACAGCGAGTTATAGGCATTAACCGGCGCGGTTGCGCCATGCTGATTGGCAAAACTGGCGGCGCGTTCCTCGTCTCTGCTCAACACACTCCACAGCCGCGCACCACGAATGTGCTGCATTGCGGGAGCAAGCTGCATGTGAGCGATGCGACCCGTGCCGATTATTCCAACATTGATGCTCATACAGACCGTCAATTCCGATCAGCGTAAAGCGATTACTATAGCCGAAACCCTTTCATCACTGATAGCGTAATCTGATCACACTCAGCTTTCGCGCGAGCCTTTGCACTTTCCTACGATATGACCCACACCAGCCTGACTCACTGCCGCCACTGGATTTTCGATATGGATGGCACACTGACCATTGCCGCGCACGATTTCGACAGTATTCGTGCCGAGCTGAACATCGATGCCGGCACGCCTATCCTTGAAGCAATCTCCACGATGCCACCGGCCAAAGCCGAGGCCACGCGGCGCGAGCTACACCGCCTGGAGATGGAAGTGGCGCACCAGTCGGCACCACAACCGGATGCCGAAGCGTTACTCGAGGCACTGACGGAGCGCGGCTGCAGACTGGGCATCCTCACGCGCAACGCCGAAGACATCGCCAGCGCCACGTTGTCAGCCGCCGGCCTGACACGCTTTTTTCCCACTCAGCATGTTATTGGTCGCGAGCGTTGCACACCAAAGCCAGACCCGGCCGGCATTCATTATCTGTTGCAGCAGTGGCAGGGACAGCCGGCCACAGCGGCGATGGTGGGTGACTACCACTTTGACCTCGATGCAGGTCGCAATGCGTCAGTCACAACGGTGCACTTTAGCCCTGA
>CAYMFQ010000222.1:5020-9473 GCA_964389335.1 uncultured Granulosicoccaceae bacterium | reverse complement strand
GGTTGCTGTTGCGTCAGCTGTGATCTGACAAGCCGAATCCGATCTCACCTTATTGTCGTAGTTACGCCCGCAGACTGCATCCGTATCAATTAATACCGGCCTGATGCGGTGCGGCAGTTTCGAATAGCCGCGCTGTACATTGCGGGTTGGCAATGTTGTGTGCCGATAAGGTGTGTCGTACAGGTAGCACATTCGTTCGTGTAATGATCGTATACTTAACGGTCGCGCGCGCAAGAAGAGCACAAAGAGAAAAACGTGGCAATGGATGTCCGCAACTGGCTGATCGACAATGGATTTGAGCGCTTTGCCGATAGCTTCGAATACAACGAAGTTGACTGGGCTCTGCTGCTGGAGCTGTCCAATGAAGATCTGAAAGATCTCGGCGTCGCGAAACTCGCAGACCGCAAGAAAATGCTTGCAGCACTTGCCACGCTGCAAAGCCAGGCCGACCCGACGCCCGCGGTCACACCCGCCGTGGCGCCAGCCAATACCTCCCATCGAACCGAAGCCGAGTACCGCCAGCTCAGCGTAATGTTCTGTGATCTGGTCGGTTCAACCGAGCTTGCCACACGCCTCGACGCGGAAGCCTACCGCGCGTTAGTCCGGCGCTTCCATCAGGTTTGTGCAGATGCGGTTCGTCTTCACAGTGGTTTTGTAGCGCAGTACATGGGTGACGGCGTGCTGGTGTACTTCGGCTACCCCAGGGCGGATGAAAACGATGCAGAGCGCGCGGTAACCGCCGGACTCGAAGTGGTCAGTGCCTGTCGAAATGCCAACGCCGGTGCGGTGCGTGTTGGTATTGCCACCGGGCGCGTAATCGTGGGTGATCTGATTGGCAGCGGTTCGTCAGAGCAAACCGCCGTCACCGGGGAAACGCCCAACCTTGCGGCACGGCTGCAATCGCTGGCGCGCCAGAATACCGTGGTCGTGTCGGATACCACCAAGAATCTGGCAGGTGGTGGCTTCGAGTATCTTGAGCTCGGCAAGAACCGGGTCAAAGGTTTTGCCTCGGTGGTCAGCGCCTGGGAGATCATTCGTTCCAGACCGGTTGAAAGTCGTTTTGAATCATCACACAGCGCAGGGCTGAACCCGCTGCTTGGGCGCAACAACGAACTAAACCTGTTGCTTGATCGCTGGCAACTCGCCTGCGGGTCGGAAGGGCAGGCGGTGTTTATTTCCGGTGAGGCGGGTATCGGCAAGTCGCGTCTGCTGGAAGGAGTGCGGCAGGAAGTAGAGCCATCAAAGCATATTTCCATTCGCTACCAGTGCGTGCCCTACCGCACGACCAGCGCGTTTTTTCCCGCCATTGTGCAGTTGCAGCGCGCAGCGGATATTGAACCGGATGACTCAACTGACACCAAGCTCGATAAAATTGAAGCAGCATTGCAGGCGCTCGGCACAACGGATGCGGAAGACCTGAAGCTGGTTGCGCATCTGCTGTCTGTACCGTTTGAACAGCGCTATGGAGAGCAGACGTTAACACCGGTGCAAACCAAAGCTCGCACACTGGAGTTATTGGTCTCGCAACTGCTTGCACTGGCAGAGCGAGGGCCCGTGTTGTTTCTGGTTGAAGACGCACACTGGATTGATCCGGCCAGTGAAGAACTGCTTGAGCTCGCTATTGGCAGAATACAGCAGGCGCAGGTACTGCTGGTGGTCACTCACCGTACCGTGTGGAAGCCTGCACTGCAAGGCTACAACAACGTGTCTTCGCTACAGCTCAATCGGCTGGGCAAACAATACAGTGCCAGCCTGGTGCGCGCGGTTGCCGGTGATTTCCTGAATGACACCGCGGTGCAGCGTATTGTATCGCGCACTGATGGCATTCCGCTGTTTATAGAAGAGCTGACCAAGTCACTGGTCGAAGGCGGACTCGATATCGCTGATGTCGATATCCCGGACACTCTGCGCGCATCTTTATTGGCACGTATCGACAGACTCAGTGGTCGTGCCAAGGAAATTGTGCAGATGGGGTCGGTGATCGGTCGTGAAATACCGCTCGACTTACTCAAGGCGGTGTTTCAGCAGCAAAGCGATTACTTTGATGACGGTATCAGTCAGTTAATTCAGTCAGAGTTGCTGTATCGCACCGGTTCGCCCAGCAAGCTGCACTATTCGTTTAAACACGCGCTTGTGCAGGACTCGGTCTATAGCAGCATGCTGAGTGAGGTGCGCAAGTCGCATCATTTAACCGTCGCCAATACACTGGTGAATGAATTTCCACAAACGACAGAGACCGCACCGGAACTGGTCGCCTATCACTTTACCGAGGCACAATCGTATGCGCATGCGCTCAGTTACTGGCACCGAGCAGGTAAGCGATCGGCCAGTCGCTCTGCCGATGCTGAAGCGGTGGTTCAGCTCAACAAGGCGCTGGAAATAATTGATCAGATTGATGAGGCACCCGAGCAACTGCAGACCCGGCTTGCGTTACACATCGACCTGAGTGGTCCGTTGATCGCATCGGGTGGCTACAGTTCGGTAGCCATGGAGCGCAACACACAACAGGCGCTGCAGTTATCAGAGCAGCTTGGTGAAACCGGTCGGCTGTTCCCAATTCTCTACAGCCGCCTGGTTTACCACCTGCATACCGGTGGTGTTGATAAAGCGTGTGAGTTGGCGCGGGAGTTTCTGGAACTGGCTGATCGCAGTGGTGATGCAGAAACGATCGCCCAGGGGCATCGGCTGGTGGGCTTCAGTCTGTTGATTGCAGGTGTACCGGCAGAGGCTGATCATCATTTGCAGATTGCCGCAGCGTTTCAGACGCCGGAGCACGGTGCGTTGTCGCCATCCGTGTATGGACAGGATATTGAGTCCGCTGCAAAAGTGTTAGCTGCGTGGGCGCGATTGCACTGCGGTTATCCACAACAGGCGCAGGAGTTATTTGATCAGGCGCTGACGCGGGCAAGGTCGATCGATCATGCCAATACGCTTGGTGTGGTGTTGTTCCACGGCGCGAATATGTTTGTGTCAATGCGATTGAACGATCGGGTGGGGGCGTGTCTGCAGGCGCTTGAAGCGCTTAACCGCAGGCACGACCTGATCATATGGCAGGTAGCCGAGTCTATTGTTCGATCTGGCCTGCATGCACTTCGCGGTAACAATGAACGAGTCATCACCGACGCGCAGGCGGCACTGGTCAGTTACTCGGAAACACTCGGCATGCAAATGCACACGCCGTTTATTCAGACGCTGATCAGTAGCGCTCAAGTCGGATTGAATAACGCTGATGAAGCCAACATCCACATTGAAGACGCGCTGAGCATCGCACACAACAGTGGTGCACATCTGGAAGACGCTGAACTATTGTTGATTCGTGCACAGGCAACGCAACTGCAGGAAGGTTTTTCATCAGCCACTGAGTCGGCGTTTGAAACTGCACTGGCAACCGCCCGTGATCAGAAAATGAAGTGGTACGAACTGCGGGTTGCCACCAGGTTCGCCGCCTTGCTTAAGGATAACGACGGTGCCCGGCGTGCACAGGCGATGCTCGAACCCCTGGTCACTGCGTTCAGCCCCGACGACAAGCTTCCGGATCTGGAAGATGCAAGGCAAGTGCTGCAGGGCATAACTGTAACCTAAAGACCTGCAGGCAATAAACCAGTGCACAATGCTCAGGTGGGAGACCAACTCCGTTGAGCGAACTCTCTCGTTTGTATGTCGCTTATGCAAACTGAGTTAAAAAGCCAAGTAGGCACATTGCTGCGTTCCCACCGCCTCAAACCACACCCGAATTCACTCATCCTCGAGTCTCTGGCTGCTTTGCATCCCGTCTGCCGTTTTTTATTGTGCTATTGACTGATCGATCAGTCAGTGTACAGTGTCAGCAATGGCACTGGCGACCAAAGACCTCGAACAGCTACCGGACTCCCCGGCGATCAAGCGCATTCTCGATGCCGCGGAGGTCGAGTTTTCCAACCGTGGTTACGACGGCGCCGGTATGAAGGCAATCGCGCTGCGTGCAGAAGTCGCGCAGGGCACACTGCATTATCACTTCGGCAACAAGGAGCGGCTGTACGAAGCGGTGATTGCACGGCGTGCAAAAACCCTGAGTGCCGCGAGGGAAGCGCGACTGGCGCAGGTGCAGCTGTCCGCGCCAGACGCGCTTGAACAAATTTTCGAAGCACTGTACCGACCCAACTTCGAGGAAAAAGACGGCGGCAAGGCGTACGCAATGATTTTTAATGCGCGTTACGTCAGCGACGACGATGCCTCTCATCTGGTCAACAAGTACTACGATGCCACCGCAGAATTATTCATCGACAAAATGCTGTCTGTCAGCCCCGGTGTAACGCGCGATGCCGCTGCATTTGCTTACGTGCTCGCCATCGGTGCGCTGCTGATGGCGCTCATACGTGATGGCCGGCAGGAACGACTGGCCCGTGCCAAAACAAGTGGTGCCAAAACAAGTCATGCCAAAACAAGTGATGCCAGAACAAGAGATGCCACCGAA
>CAYMFQ010000222.1:1517-4920 GCA_964389335.1 uncultured Granulosicoccaceae bacterium | reverse complement strand
TGCCAAAACAAGTCATGCCAAAACAAGTGATGCCAGAACAAGAGATGCCACCGAACGAACCATCAGAGCACTGGTGCTCAATGCAGCGGGTGGATTCCGGCGCCTGGCTGAAGCGTTCTAGTTCATTAACTCATGCAGCGTCGGCCTATTGATCGGCGCCGAATTTTTCAACAGGAGGAAGTTATGAAAAAAATGTCTAAGCTCGTCGCGCTCGCACTGTTTAGCGCATCCGCTCTAACGACCGCGCTTCCGGCAGCGGCGTCGAGTTTCAACGCAACCATCGCCGCCGGCCATCCACCGGTTTTCCGCTGGGTAAAGATGATGCCAGAGGCATTTATACCGAGCGTAAACAAGGCGCTCGAAGGTACAGACCATTCAATCACGTTCTCAGAGCAATACGGCGGTGCCATTGCCGGTGTGGGTGAAGAGCTGGAAGCCGCGGAAGCCGGACTGGCAGAGATCGCCGTATGTTCTTCATTGTTTGATCCCGCCAAGCTGGCGGTGCAAAACGTTACCTACTACACGCCGTTTGTCAGTGCTGACCCGCTTGCAGTTAATACGGTTATGACCGAGCTGCAGTCGCATCCGGCCATGGCTCAGGCATGGGCTGACAACAACGTTGTATACCTTGGGGGCAATGTCGGTATTGATGACTATCTGCTGATGACCAACTTCCCGGTTGAGTCGCTGGCTGATCTGGAAGGACATAAAATTGCCGCGCCCGGACCGGCCGTTAACTGGCTCTCAGGTACTGGTGCAGTGGCGGTGTCAGGTAACTTAACCACGTACTACAACGAGCTTAAAGCAAAGGTCTACGACGGCGTCATCGTATTTGCATCCGCTGCATTGCCAGGCAAGCTTTACGAGGTTGCACCGAACGTATTAAAAGTAGGTCTGGGTGCACAGTTTGCCGGCGCTCTGTGTGCCAACAAAGACTGGTATGACGGCTTGCCTGCAGAAGTGCAAACCGCACTGAAAGATGGCGCAGCCGCCGCACAGGCCTGGTACATCGACAACCTGCAGAACTTCGTAACCACCGGCTTTAAAGGTATGGCAGATGCCGGTGCCACCATTTCCGATGCATCTGATGACATGCGCAACGCATGGGCTTCGGGTATGGACAACGCCGCTGCCAAGTGGGCTGCAGAACTTGACGGGCAGGGCAAGTCTGGCTCTGAAATATTATCGGCCTACATGGATGCCATGCGTGCCGCTGGAGCCACACCGGTGCGTGACTGGGATAAAGAGTAAAGCGCGGTGATTATTCGCGCGGTTAACGCACTGACCCAGGGGCTCAATGTCCTTGGGTCAGTGTTGATTATGGCGCTGATCATCCTGGTTGGGGTTGATGTGGTAGGCCGCAACTTCTTTGCCGCGCCTGTCAGTGGTGTGCCCGAAATCGTCACACTATCCATTGTTGCTATCGTCTTTTTACAAGTGCCGCAATCGCTGCGGGAAAACCGCATTCCCCGCTCAGACGGCATAGCGTCACTGATTGCCAGGCGGTTGCCGCGTTTATCTCTGGTGCTGGAAACGTTGTTCGACCTCGCCGGTATTGCAGTGATGGCGGTTATCGTGTGGACGACCTGGCCGCTGCTGGTGAAGGCCTGGCAGCGCAATGACTTTATCGGTGCCATTGGGGAGTTTACGGCGCCAACCTGGCCCATTAAGTCGATTATTATGATCGGCGGCACGGTGCTGATTATGCAGTTTATCCTGCGCATATACCGACGCTTCTCTGCATGACACCATTTGATATCGGTCTGCTGGCACTGGTCGCGATGACCGTACTGGTTATGCTCGGCATGCTGGTGCCGATAGCACTGATCCTGTGTTCGTTTGCTGGTGTGTGGGCAATCAAGGGTTCACCGTTGCTGGCCTCCAAGCTGTTGGCGCTGGCTGCCAACGATGCCATTGCCAACTACTTCTTTGGTGTGGTGCCGCTGTTTGTGTTTATGGGCTTTGTGGTGTCTGAAAGCGGGCTCGGGCGCGATGCATTTGATGTGGCCAATGCCATGTTCCGGCGTTTTATCGGCGGGCTTGGGGTTGGCACCGTAGGCGCAAATGCCATTTTTGCTGCCGTAACCGGTATCTCCATCGCCTCAGCTGCGGTGTTTACCAAGGTTGCCATCCCTGAAATGGTGCGCCATGGCTATCGCAAACAGTTCGCCGTGGGAGTGGTTGCCGGCAGCTCGGTGCTGGGCATGTTAATACCGCCGTCGTTGCTGCTTATCCTGTACGGCATTATCACTGAACAATCCATTGGCGATCTTTTTATCGCAGGGGTAGGCCCAGGGTTGTTGTTATCGCTTTTCTTTGTGCTCGGCATTATGGCGATGACTTTGTTCATGCCGGGCTTTGTCGGGCGCCCTGATCAGTCGCAGAGTGCAAGCCTGTCGCGAACTGAGTTATTAAAGAAAGGGTTGCCGATATCTGCGTTGATCATCCTCGTGCTTGGGGGTATCTATGCAGGGTTTTTCACACCGGTTGAAGCTGGCGCTGTGGGTGCTATTGGTGCACTTGCCATTGGCTTTGCGCGCGGCACACTAACGCTGCGTGCACTGTGGCGAGTGCTGGTGGAAACCGGTCAGGTTACCGCTGCGGTTTGCTTTCTTATCATCGCAGCGCAAATGTATTCACGCATGCTGGCGTTTTCCGGTGTGCCAATGGGCTTTGCAGGCTACGCGGCTGAAGCCGAGCTTGGGCTAATGGCGTTGCTTTCCGCTTACGTGTTATGTGTGATTGCGATGGGGATGATTCTCGATTCATCATCAATCATGCTGATAGTTGTGCCGCTGATGCTGCCGGTGCTCGCACCGATGCAGGTGGATCTGATCTGGTTTGGCATCATTACCGTGCTGGCTGTAGAGATAGGGCTGTTAACGCCACCGTTTGGTATCTCTGTGTTTGTGATTAAATCAACACTGGATGACCCATCGGTGACGCTTGGGGAAATCTTCGCAGGTGCCTTGCCGTTTGCGCTGATCATGGCATTGGTGCTGGCACTGGTTATACTTATTCCACCTATTGCAACCGGGCTGGTTCATTAGAGCACAGCGTCAGCACTGACCCGCGAACAGCAATTGTTTACAGACGCATTTATCTACTAACTGTACAGGGAGTCGCAAATGGCCCGCACATTTATTGATATTTCCGCAACGCTTGAAGCGGGTATCGCATCCGACCCACCCATCATGTTGCCCGAGATCAACTACTTTGATCACTCACAAACCACAGAACAGATTACCTCGTTCTTTCCGGGCCTTAGTCGTGACGACCTGCCTGGCGGTGATGGCTGGGCGGTAGAGACCATGACAGTCAGCACCCACAACGGCACACATATGGACGCGCCATATCATCATCACTCAACAATGGACGGCGGCAAGCCTGCAATCAAGATTGA
>CAYMFQ010000222.1:0-1417 GCA_964389335.1 uncultured Granulosicoccaceae bacterium | reverse complement strand
TTTTCCAGCACAGCTGCACGATGGGAAGAAACCAAAGACCCGTCGATTATTTGGGAAGGGCACCGTGCCTCTGTCGATATTGGCTACTGCCACATAGAAAAGCTGGCTAACCTTGAGGCGTTACCCGCAAGCGGCTTTACCGTTTGTGCATTCCCGATGAAAATAAAAGCCGCATCCGCCGGGTTTACACGCGCTGTTGCTATCATTGATGGGTGATCAGAGATGAGTATGACGCCAGAAACCGCACCGCCCAGAGCGGAGGTACAATTTAACTGCAGTGGCAAAGCCGTCGGCAAAATGCGCAACGACTTGTCAGTGCAGATGGTTAAACCGTTTACCGAAGAACCTATAGAACTTGCAACCGACGAAGGTGCGTTTCATGGTGGAGACGCAAGCGCACCACCGCCGCTGGCATACTTCGTAGCCGGGCTGACCGGCTGCATCATGACTCAAATCAGAGCGTTCGCCAAACGAATGGACGTTACACTCAATGATTTGAACGTAGAAACCCGCGTTGTATGGGATTGGCAAAAAACCGGAGCCGTCTACGAGACCGCGCCTAAGAGCTTTGATATCGACGTATTGATAGATAGCCCCGACGCAGACGACAAAGTGATTGCGTTAATTAATGCCGCGAAGAAAGGCTGTTTTATAGAGCAGACACTCGGGCGGGTGAACACCATACAACACTATCTGGTAAAGGGAGAAAAGCGAGTTGCTGTGTAACCGGCCTTTGCTGCGCGCCATGCTGACTGCCGTAATGGTTTCTATCGCCAGTGCATTCCCGATACATGCAACCGGCGCTGACGAGCGCTTTACACTCAATCTTAAAAACGTGGACATTCGATCCCTGATCGAAACCGTGTCCAGGCAGACCGGTAGGAACTTTATTGTCGACCCGCGAGTAAAAGCAACCGTCACCGTAATATCATCAGAGCCAGTAGACGCAGATAAATTATATGATCTGTTTCTATCAGTGCTCGACGTGCATGGATATGCGGCCGTACCTGCTGGTGCTGTGACAAAGATAGTGCCTATGCAAGTGGGTGTGCAAAGTGCGGTGCCGGTATTAGGTGAGCGGGGCGCCGGAGAACAAAATGCCAATGCCAATAGCGCTAAATTAGCAACAAAAGCAGAAGACGACCTGATAACAGAGGTGGTTTCAGTGCAACACACGCCGGTGCAACAACTAGCCGCGACCTTGCGCCCGTTACTGCCTCAGTCAGCAAACATAGGCGCCGAACCCAGCTCAAACACTATAGTCATCACCGACAGCGCCGCCAACATAGCAAGAATTGTAGAAATCATTCGCCTGTTGGATCAGCCAAACTAATACACGCAATGCAAGCACATTACCCAACTTCGCCGGTGGGAGTCGATCCCCGATCGGCGAACTCCAGTACTTAGCACGTAACAC
>CAYMFQ010000221.1:0-9482 GCA_964389335.1 uncultured Granulosicoccaceae bacterium | reverse complement strand
AGTGGAAACGACTGCCATGACATTTAGCTGGATCGATCAGCGCCGTTTTACACAAAACCCGCGTGACCCGGAGTTCTATCAGAATCCGTACGCACTTTATCGGCGGCTGCATGAGCACGGTGGTCCGGTTTACTGGGAAGACTATGGCATGTGGTGCCTGACCGGGTTTGACGCGGTCGATCGGTGCCTGCGCGACAAACGCTTTGCACGATTGCCACCACCAGGTCACGAGCGCAAGGTCTGGCCGCAGCACCTGTCAGCCTTTGCCGAGTCAGAGGCGTACTCATTGCTGGCGCTCGAACCGCCGTCGCACACACGCCTGAGAAAGCTGGTCAATAGGGCTTTTGTATCAAGGCAGGTTGAACGCATGGCTGATGAAATCACACAGCTGGCGCATCAGTGCGTTGATCAGTTTGAATCAGCTCGCAGCGCAGAGTTACTGTCTCAGTACGCAACGCCAATACCCGCCACTGTTATTGCACGGCTGCTGGGCGTGCCGGAATCAGAAACCGCCGACTTATTGCGCTGGTCACATGCAATGGTAAAGGTGTACACCCTGACGCAAAGCATTGATGACGAGCATCAGGCCAATGCTGCGGCGAGAGAGTTCATGCAGCGTTTAAGTGATTTGATCAAGGAAAAGCGACGTTCACTTGCCAATGATCTGTTGTCCCACCTTGTCGAGCTACAGAGCAACGAGGACGGGCCAACCGATCATGAAATAATCTGCGTGGCGATTTTATTGTTAAATGCAGGGCATGAAGCAACGGTCCATCAACTGGGCAACAGCATCGTCAAATTGCTGCAGTCACCACCACCCGACAGGAACTGGTGGCGCGATACCGGCACAGCTGATGCGGTAGTCGCTGAGTGTCTGCGATTCGATGCACCGCTGCATTTGTTTACACGCTATGCCCAGCAGACAGTCGCACTGTCGGAAGAGGTTACTATTGAGGCGGGAACAGAGATAGCGCTGTTGCTCGGGGCCGCCAATCGGTGTCCGGTAAGGTTCAAACAGGCTGATGACTTTATCGCCGAGCGTGACGATGCTAATCATGTTTCTTTCGGCGCCGGCCTGCACTTTTGCATTGGTGCACCACTGGCGAGGCTTGAACTGCGTATTGCATTGTCCGTGCTGTTTGAACGATTACCCAACCTGCGCCTTGCAACGCAACCGAATTACCGCGATAGCTATCACTTTCACGGCATGCAGGTAGTAAATGTTGAGTGGTAACTTTCGATTTAGCCGCTGTTGCTAATAGCCAATAAAACTTGATGCCACAAACAGGCATCCCATGACTGCTCACAACGGCAAGCAACCGCATTGCCATCGGCAGCTACCGGCCACGGTACCGAAGTCTGTAACATTACAAATGCCTCTGTATGTACATTCGCATACACCATTGCGGTATCTTTTAACATTACAGAATATTGACGATTGTGGTCATTGTACGTAGCATTCGTTGCCTTCAGCGTCAGCCCACCTATCGCAATTTCATTAGCAGTAACTCGCGATTAGCGTCATTTATTTGTCGGTCTGTGTTTTTTTGATCGAGCCTGGGTTAATTGTCGCTGTGCGGCTGGTTCGGTATGCAGCGCTCTGCCGCATGGTGTTTCAGTGCAGGATGCAGTGATTTATTCATTACGGAAAGTGGTTTCAAACGGTAACCGAAGGTTCGTAGACATATGAGTGAGTACTCCACATCGTCTGACAGGTTCACTGACGATACCCGTCGCGACGATGATGCTATCGATTTGCGCGGGCTTATCATTACAATGCGCAAGCACCGGTGGCCGATCATTCTAAGCACTGCAGTATTCACTGCATTAACGGCGCTGGTAGTCAATTCGATAACTCCGGAATATCGCGCCACGTCAACACTGCTGTTTGAGAGCAACCGATCTCAAACCGGCTTTGAGACCCCCTGGGCCGAGCTTGAAAACAATAACCTAAGCCTGCAAACCCAGGTTGAAGTGCTTAAGTCGCGAACACTGGCCGAGCGTCTTGTGCGAGAACTGAATCTGCTTGAGCATTGGGAGTACAACGGCAACATACCCGTTCCCGACGCTTATAAGGCAACCGGTCCGCTGGCAAAAATTAAAACGTTAGTTGACAGTGTGGTACCGAAAAGTGATTCGGAAACGGCACCTGTTGCGTTAGATGAAGCGACCACTCAGCAGTATCTGGCCGAATCTGCAGCGCGCCGGCTGATGCGGCAAACAACGGTCCTGTCACTAAAGCAAACCAACCTGGTCAGGGTCAGTGTTGATGGTGTAGACCGTGACCTCGCGGCACGCATCGCCAATGGTTACGGTCAGGCTTATATCAGATTCTATCTCGAACAATCGACCGAGAAAAACAGTGAGGCAAAGAACTTTCTGCAGAAGAAGGTGACTGACCTCAAAGTTAAACTGGACGAATCAGAACAACGGCTGCTCGAAGAGCGTAGACGCGTTGGTTTGTCAGGCGATGGCGGGGATATATCCGGACAAACCATCGCGCTTTTTAACAACCGCCTTGTCGATGCTAAAACCCGCTTTGAAGAGGCAAGGATTCAGTGGGATGAAGTACGCCAGGTCAGTCGAGTGTCTGCTGTGGGCGGCTTGCCGGATGCGTTGAATGACCCATCGGTACAACTCAATTATGTTGGCACCGGTTACGAACTACTCCCGGTCGTTGATTCAAGTCCGATGGTACAGCGCCAGAAACAATTGCTGCAGGAGGCTCAGCGCACGCTGGATGAACTCGATAATCGCTACGGCGAACGCCACCCGCGTGTCATTGACGCCCGATCCAACCTTGTGACCACGGCGCGTAACCTCGATCGCCAGATCGCCAATGTTGTATCCGCCGTAGAGAAAAGGTTTATTGCTGCGCAACGGCAGGTGCGCTCGATCGAAAACGATATCAGCCGTGAGGAATCAAAACAGTTCGATTTGAATGCCGGGCGTGTTTCCATCAAGGAAATTGAATTGACCCGGAACTCAGACAAACGCTTCTACGAAGAGGCGTTGTCAGAGCTTCGTACCTACCAGGAAAAGGATCTACAGTCGGTGCCGATGAGCATCTCCGACTACGCGGCCACACCGAAGGTGCCGGTCAAGCCGAAAAAGACATTGCTGGTGATGCTCGGCTTTCTGTTGAGTCTGGCCGGTGCGTCCGCGTTGTTCTTCGTGCTCGAGAGTATGAAAGAGACGGTGCGCGGCATCGCCGACGTGGAAAAGAAACTGGGTATACCGGTATTTGGCATTGTGCCGGTGATTCGCGGCGGGTTGTTTGGCAAAAAAGCAATCCCGCTGGTCCCGGGGGACTTCGATGACAAGCGCGGTGCATTTGAAGAGGCGATTCGCACCATTCGCACCAGTGCCACAGTGGCAGAACTCGATGAGCACAACCAGGTCATCATGGTCACATCGTCGGTCCCCGGAGAGGGTAAGTCGACTGTAGCCAGCAACCTGGCTTATTCGATGTCGAAGCTTGAAAACGTTGTGCTGATTGAGGCGGATATGCGCCGCCCCGGTCTGGGACGTGCACTGAATATCCGCTCTGATGGTTTGTCGGAGTTGCTTTCCGGTGAAACCTATCTGGAAGACTGTCTGCGGCTGAATGCTATCGGGCAGCTGGATATCATTCCAGCCGGCCGTATTCCAGAAACCCACCTTGAACTTCTCGCGTCACCGGAATTTGCCGAGTTAATCAGCCTGTTGCGCGACCGCTATGACCGTATCGTGATCGACCTTGCGCCGGTACAGGCGGTAAGTGATGCAATCGTCGTTGGCAAGTACGCCGACTCCGCCATCTACGTCATCAAGGCCGATGGCACGCCCATGCCGGTGGTCCGGCGTGGTGTTGATCGTTTGCAGGAGAAGGGCGTCAATGTGACCGGTGCGGTGATCTCTCAGGTAGATCTGAGCAAGATTTCATCCTACGGTGGCGACTATTACTATCAGGGCTACTACGACTACTACGGTTACGGGGAGTCGGGCAAGCCGAAAGAGAAAAAGCGCTCGCTCACGCGGGCAGGTGACAGCAACGAACTGACAGCTGAGCTAACCGAAGCTGAGGATCGGCGCGCCGCAAGCCGAATATCCCGTATTGATGATCAGCGCAATCGACGCGACCCATCGATTGTCGATGTTGACTAGTCCGTTTACTGCCTGACCCACACTCACTCTTCACCTCTCACGCGCGGCTGCTCCTGGCAGCCGCCCCGGGCAATCGCCTGTTTGCCCGCCAGTCTGTGGCGAAACTAAAAAGATCGTTTCCTTCTGCCTTGTTAGCGTTAAACTGGTGTCCCAGTTTGCGTGCCCGAACGCAAACAATTCATTGATAAAAAGTTTTGCGAACAACACAGGTATAGCATGAGCAATATTGGATTTATCGGCCTGGGCTTAATGGGCTCGGCGATGGTTGGCCGCCTGCAGGATCGTGAGCACACCCTGACCGTACTGGGAAATCGCTCACGACCCAACATTGACGCGGCGGTAGCGCGCGGCGCCACCGAAGTAAAAACCGCGCGCGAACTGGCGGCGCAATCAGATATCGTGATGCTCTGCGTCGGCACTTCTGATCAGGTTGAAAGCCTGATAGAGGGCGACGACGGCGTGATTGCCGGCATCAAGCCCGGTACTGTCGTAGTCGATTTCGGCACGTCTTTGCCCGCGTCCACCAAAAAGCTTGGCGCAGCGGTTGAAAAGGCTGGCGGGCAACTACTTGACGCACCACTCGGGCGCACCCCGGCTCATGCGGTGGACGGTCTGCTGAATATTATGTGCGCTGGCAGCCGCGAAGCGTTTGATTCCGTCGAACCTGTGTTAAAGGATCTGGGGGAAAACGTATTTCATCTGGGCGAACTGGGTTCTGGCCATACCATCAAACTGATCAACAATTTTTTCGGTATGACCGTCGCCAACGCGATGGCAGAAGCTTTTGCAATGGCAGACGTGCAGGGTGTTGATCGCAAGGCACTGTACGAGGTTATGGCGGCGGGCCCGCTGCACAGCGGCATGATGGATTTTGTTAAAGGCTATGGTGTTGACGGCGATCCTTCACAGCTTGCCTTTGCGATTAAGAATGCTGCCAAGGATGTAGGATACTATGCGGCTATGGCCCAAGATGCCGGTGCCAGCAGTATTATGTCGCAGTCGACACTTGCTGCACTCACCGAAGCCAACGAGTCCGGGCAGGGCGATGAAATGGTTTCGCAGATGGTCGATTTTTATCACCGTAAGTTAAAAGCGTAAACGTCACCGGAGACTGCTATGACATCCGAGCCTGTTGTGCTTGAGATTTTCAACGACTACGTTTGACCCTGGTGTTACCTCAGTACCGTGCGTATTGAAAAGTTACAGCAGCAGTTCAACGTAGCAACCCGCTTGGTGCACTTTCCACTGCATCCTGATACGCCGGCAGAAGGCCGTACACTCGAGGCGTTGTTCGGTCGAGGTGCTGCTGACGTTGCGGAAAAAAACGCGCGCATGAAGCAGCTTATGCAGGCCGAAGGGCTTCCTTATTCCACCCGTACGCATACCTATAACAGTCGGCTTGCGCAGGAGCTGGCCAGTTGGGCAGTCGAGCAGCCTGGTGGCGATGCCATACACGAACTGCTGTTCAAAGCGTACTTTGTCGACAATAAGAACGTCGGCGATCGATCCGTGTTGTTAGAGCTTGCAGCACAGGCCGGACTCGATACGGACAAGGCAGCAAGTGTTATCGATGACCGCAGCTATAAAGAAAACGTTGACGCCGACTGGGAGCTTTCCAGCCGTTACGGTGTGACGGGCGTGCCAACCTATGTCGCCGCAGGTCGCGGAGTAGTAGGTGCTCAGCCCTATGAAGCGCT
The DNA here is from genome assembly GCA_964389335.1 of uncultured Granulosicoccaceae bacterium. Taxonomy (GTDB): domain Bacteria; phylum Pseudomonadota; class Gammaproteobacteria; order Granulosicoccales; family Granulosicoccaceae. The sequence continues at coordinate 3,639 of CAYMFQ010000221.1, read as the reverse complement.
TGAGCAACTTTTAACTGAAGCGGGTGTGCCCCGCCGTACATAGACAGCTGTGTAGAAAACATCACAACCGATCCCTGCGATCGGTTGAGGTGGAGACCTGAATTCAACGTAGGGTGTTGGTGAGTGCAACGAACCGCACCAGCAAAGCGTTCACCGCTAGTCGTGCCGTGCAAGAAAACGTTGATGCCGACTAGGAACTTTCCCACCGTTACGGTGGGACAGGCGTGCCAAACTACGTCGCTGCAGGTCGCGGAGTAGTAGGTGCTCAGCCCTATGAAGCGCTTGAGCAACTTTTAACTGAAGCGGGTGTGCCCCGCCGTACATAGACAGCTGTGTAGAAAACATCACAACCGATCCCTGCGATCGGTTGAGGTGGAGACCTGAATTCAACGTAGGGTGTTGGTGAGTGCAACGAACCGCACCAGCAAAGCAATCACCGCTAGTCGTGCCGTGCTCCCCTTTGCAACCCCCTCTGCAAACCGGCAAGCAAGCGGCCATCAGTAATAGCCAGCCCAATAGCTATCAATACAAATCCACCCACTGCCGAGGGCGCCAGAGTCTCACCCAGGAACGTCGCGCTCAGCCCGACCGCTATAGGAGGAATCAACAGCGTCACCAGCATCAGGTTGGCGGAGCCTGCTCGCACAAGAATGCGGAAGTACAGCAGATACGCCAGTGCGGTTGATAGCAGCGCCAGTGCCAGCAGAGCTGACCATACATGCATGGACAGATCGAATGTCGGTTTGCCTTCAACGAAAAAAACAACAGGAATCATCAATAGCGTCGCACCAGTCAGCATGCCAACGGCGTTCATGACCGGAGGCTGTCCGGCAAGCGTGCGTTTGCCCCACACGCCGGCAAATGAGTAGGACAGCGCGGCGCCCAGAATGGCCAGTTGTGCGAGGTTACGCAGGTCAAAGCTTGTCAGTGCGCCGAGTCCCATAATCACTGCAACTCCGAATAAGCCAAAAAGTGCACCGACGATTTTACGTGAGGTGAGAGGCTCATCAGCGAGGAACAGGCTGGCGACCACCGCACCGAATACCGCGGTGGTACCGTTTAAAATGGAAGCCAGGCCGCTGTCAATGGTGACCTGTCCCCAGAATATCAATGAAAACGGAATGGCATTATTAAGCGCACCCATCACCAGATAGCAAAGCCAGGTGCGAGCATCGAGTGGAATGCTAATGCCCTGCCACCACAACACCAGTAGCAGCGCAGGTACCGCCCAGAGCACACGGTGCAATGCAATGGTCAGAGGAGGTACTTCGTTTAATGCAATTTCTGCAAAAAAGAATGAACCACCCCAGACTGTGGCGAGCCCAAGCAACAGCAATGCAGAGGTTAAATCAATTTTTGGTGGTTCAGTCATTGCGGAAGTTGGCACTACATGCAAATTAAACAGGCGCCAACATAGCAGTGATTCGGGTTATGTTCATCCGCTTTCTTGTGCAAAGATGTTACGTGCTGAGTAGCCCTAAACCCTGCAATGCCTCACGCACCTGCGCCTGTTGCGATTCAGTGGCCGGTGACGTTGGTCTGCGCGCAAACCCTGCGTCAACACCCTGAAGCTTTTGTGCATACTTGCAAAGCGATGGCATGTTGTCCTGGCCGATTGCATCCCATAATGGCATGAGGCGCTCGTGCAGGTCGCGTGCTTTGTCCCACTGCTGATCGCGCACGGCGTCCCACAGATTCACTGACGGCCCGGGGGCTGCGGTTAAAATGGCGGCAATCGCGCCGGGAGCGCCCAGTTGATAAGACGGGTACAGCAGTGCATCAACGGCACTGAATATAATGTTGTCGGGTTTGGCGCGTCGCAGCAGGTCAGCAAACAGCTTCATGTCACCGGCGCTCTGCTTAACACCAAGCACGCCGGGCACTTCGTCCATTATCCGCAGCAGCAGATCCGGTGACAGGTAGCACCAGGGCACAACGTTATAGATCAGTATGGGTATGTTGCACTGTGCGTGAATTTCACGGAAGTGATTCACCATGGCATCGTCGTCAGGGCGAAACAGATAAGAGGGCGGGGTAATTTGTAGCGCACTGACGCCCAGTTCCGCCACCAGTGAGCCTCGGGCAATAACCTCAGCCGTTGAATTTGCAATAATGCCGGCGACCAGTGGCACGCGTGAGTCGATGGCGCGTGCTGTCTCCGCAATCAATTCCGCGTATTCATCGCGGTTCAGGGCGTGTCCTTCGCCGGTACTGCCACCGGCCGCAAGACCGTGCACGCCGTTTTCTATAAGCCAGTCAACCTGTGGTTTAACGGCGGCGAGATTGATGCTGCCGCTGTCTGTGAATGGCGTGGTGAACGGGGCGATAATTCCGTGAAGGTCAGTCATTACAAGTTCCTCCATTGCTTTGGACAATCACAGTTGTATCGCACAGCTTACTGGTTAATAGAAACTAATAACAGCTAACCGTGTTGCACGGACAGTTCACGGTGTATCAGGCGAGGCCAACCTGTGTTTGTAGATCAATGGCATCATCCGGCCGCGCGTGAATCATTTCCGTCAGCTCTGCGCGTACGTCGGCATAGCGCGCATCGTCGAATACGTTTTGCATTTCATGCGGGTCATTGACCAGGTCGTACAGTTCTCCGGCACCGGAAATCAAATCGAGCGTCAGCTTGTGCGTCTTACTGCGTACCAGTCGCAGGCTGAGCTGTACCCCGGCGCGGGTGGGCAACAGTTCCCACTCAGCCCGTGCACAGGGGCGAGGGTCATCGTGGCCTTCCATGAGTGCGCGCAGGCTGGAGCCATGTTGCGTCAGTTCCGAGTTACAGCCGGCATAGTCATAGAGTGTGGGGCCAATGTCGATGGTGGAGACCGGTTCGGTCACCAGTGCATTCGCCTTGATACCCGGCCCACGTGCAATCAACGGTACTCGAAGCAGGCCCTCATAGTGCATGGGGCCTTTGAGTATCAGCCCGTGATCGCCCAGCCAGTCACCATGGTCAGATAGATAAATAACAATGGTATTGTCTTCGAGGTCAGCCTCCTTCAATGCCTGCATCAGGCGCCCGACGTTATGGTCGATTAAAGCAATTTGTCCATAGGTGTTGGCGATTATCTCGCGTAGTTGTTCATCGGTCTGTGGAGTAATGCGACTGTATTGTTTGCGAATCTCGGCATGTTCTTTTTTGCCGGCAGGCTCACTCGTCAATACCGCTTCGTGCCACCAGGGGCGGTTATCGAAGTCGCGTTGTCGATGTTCCGGCAGGTCAACTTCCTCCGGTGCATGCGACTTCGACCACGGCAATGGACAGTCGAACGGATGGTGCGGGTCGGGAAACGACACCCAGGTACAAAACGGTTTCTGCGCCTCGGCAGACTTCAGCCAGTCTACCGTGCGGTCGGCTGTCCATGTCGTGTTGTGCCATTCCACCGGCAGCTTAGAGTGCCAGGTCTGTGCGGCACCTTTGGTGTCATGGGCATTTTCCGCATACAGCGCATTGCGTTCATCACCTTTGCCGTCGGCGTAGTACCAGCGTTCGTAGTGTTGTCCGTGTGGCGGTTTTTCCGGTAGAAACCAGTTGTGTCCGACCAGCATCATTTCGACATGATTAAAACCCATGTACGGGCCGTTCCAGTGTTCATCATAGTCGGCTGAAGATTTGATCGACTCAGGTGT
>CAYMFQ010000220.1:1839-9529 GCA_964389335.1 uncultured Granulosicoccaceae bacterium | reverse complement strand
TGCCGCATTCCGGGGCCACTGACCGGGAAGCCTGGCAATGTCTGATAAAACGCACTCTAAAAATATTGAGGGCTCCGCTTCCAACGGTGCAGAGCACGCGGTACCGCCAATCGCCGCAACCAACGACTTTGTTGTCAAGTTTGCAAATGTGAATGGCTCTGGCTCAGCCAGTGCTAATGCGTTGTTTGCAAAATCGATCTTTCGCATGGGGGTGCCGGTAACACCACGGAATATTTTTCCGTCAAACATACAGGGCCTGCCGACCTGGTATGAGGTAAGGGTCAGTGAGCAGGGCTATACGGCGCGCCGTGAGGGTGGGGTTGATCTGATGGTTTCAGTTAATCCACAGAGCATGGCGGACGATGTCAGAGAGGTGAGGCCTGGCGGATACTTTTTCTATGACTCAACACGGCCGCTCGATATTCGTTTTCTGCGTCGCGATATTCACTATATCGGTGTACCGTTGACAGAGATCACCAACCACCACTATAAAGAAGCACGCCTGCGTCAGTTGTTCAAGAATGTTATTTATGTTGGTGCGCTTGCGGCTCTACTGGATATCGAGATGTCGGTGCTGACGCAACTGGTCAGTGAACAGTTTGCTGGTAAAAAGAAACTGATTGAACCCAACTGCAATGCGCTGCAACTTGGGTTTGACGCCATTGGTAAGGAGCGTCATTGCGGGCTTCGTCTTGAGCGGCGTGATCTCATTGGCGATCGAATATTGTTGTCGGGCAACACTGCCTGTGGTCTTGGTGCGTTGTACGCCGGTGCGACGGTCGCGGCCTGGTATCCCATCACCCCGTCGACGTCGGTTGCAGAAGCGTTCGAAAAGTACGCGAAGAAACTGCGTATCGATCCTGACACTGGTCGCAAGCATTATGTGGTGGTGCAGGCGGAAGACGAACTGGCCGCGATGGGCATGGTAATCGGTGCAAACTGGAATGGCGCACGTGCGTTTACCGCGACCAGTGGGCCGGGTGTGTCGCTGATGACGGAGTTTTTGGGGCTGGCGTATTTTGCCGAGGTACCCTCGGTACTGATCGACGTACAGCGCGCGGGCCCGTCAACCGGCATGCCAACCCGTACACAACAGTCTGATGTGTTGAGTACGGTGTATGCATCGCACGGTGATACACGCCATGTGGTGTTAATACCGTCTGATCCGAAAGAGTGCTTTGAACTGACCGCCGCGGCGTTCGATATTGCAGAGCGGCTGCAGACGCCGGTAATTGTACTGACCGATCTGGATGTGGGTATGAACGACAGCCTGTGCGATCCACTGCACTGGGATGACAATCATGTCTACGATCGAGGCAAAGTGCTTGACGCAGGCGAGCTCGAGGCGATGGAAAAGTTTGGCCGTTATCTCGACGCCGATGGCGATGCAATAACACCGCGCACGTTGCCAGGCACGCATCCCGACAAGGGTGCATTTTTTACCCGTGGCACCTCGCGTGATGAGTATGCCACGTATACCGAAAAGGGCGATGCCTACCAGCGCAATATGGAGCGGCTGCTGCGCAAGTGGCAAAACGCCAAAGCATACCTGCCAGCGCCACTGATTCGTGAGGCAACTGCAGGGCAAAATGCGTCAGTGGGCATTATCCACTACGGCACCTCTGCCGCCGCGGTGCATGAGGCTATTGACAGTTTGGCTGCCAAAGGTGTGTTGGCCGATAGTCTGCAGTTGTTGTCGGTGCCATTTCACGATGAAGTGCACGAGTTTATTCAGCAACACGAAACCGTATTTGTGGTTGAACAAAATCGTGATGCGCAGATGCGTACCGTACTGGTGACTGAACTCGACACAGACCCAACGCATCTGCAGCCGGTGCTTCACTACGACGGTTCGCCGCTGACGGCAGACTTTGTCGCCGGCGCAATAACCGAGGCACTTTCCGCACACTCCAATTTGGACAGCGCGTATCAGACCGGCCCCAAAGAGGCCTGATGTGAGCACACAGGTGACCCGACTATGAGTTATCAAAAACCTACGTTTCGGCATCCGCAGCTTCCCCGCAACGGACTCGATTTAACACGCAGCGCTTATGAAGGATTGATATCCACGTTGTGCGCAGGTTGCGGGCACGATTCCATCAGTGCCGCAGTTATTCAGGCGTGTTGGGAACTGGATATCGAGCCGCACCGTGTGGCGAAGGTGTCCGGGATTGGCTGCTCGTCGAAATCACCCACGTATTTTTTGAATAAGTCACACGGGTTTAATTCCGTACATGGTCGTATGCCGTCAGTGGCAACCGGCGCCAACGTTGCCAATCACGAGCTGACCTATATCGGTGTGTCGGGTGATGGCGACAGTGCATCGATTGGTATGGGGCAATTTGCGCATGTAGTACGACGCAATCTGAATATGCTGTATCTGGTTGAGAACAATGGTTGTTATGGTCTGACCAAAGGGCAGGATTCCGCCACTGCCGACGAGGGTTCGCGATCCCGAACCGGCTTTGAAAACCCGTTTGAGAATATCGATCTGGTCGGCATAGCGCTTGAAATTGGTGCGACGTTTGTGGCGCGCAGTTTCTCCGGCGATAAAGAGCAGCTGGTGCCGTTGATGAAAGCCGCGTTGTCTCACAAGGGCTTTGCGCTGATCGATGTGATTTCGCCATGCGTTACATTTAACAATCATCATGGTTCCACAAAAAGCTATGACTACACGCGTGATCACGTGCTCAGCGGCAACATCATTGATTTTGTCCCTGCGCGCGGTGAAATCACCACACACTATGACGCCGGCGATTCCGTCATGGTTGACCTGCACGATGGATCATCCCTCAATTTGGCCAAAGCACAGCCCGATTACGACCCGAGTGACAAGCGAGCTGCATTAAATGCGTTACAGGACAGCCGTGAGCAAGGCCAGATCCTTACAGGGCTTATCTATATCAACACTGACGAACCAGACTTCCATGAAGTGATGTCACTCGGTTCAACACCATTAAATCAACTGCCGCAAGAGACACTGTGCCCAGGTAATAAAGCACTACAGGCTTTAAATGATGGATTTCGCTAAATAGCTCTCTGCGCACAAAAATTGTGCGCAGCTTCATACTTTGCCAGTACGACCAGCCGCAATTTCTTTAATACCGACTTCTCGTTTTTGCAAGTTCATCGCGACTGCGAATGCATTAGTGTGATTAGTGTGGTAAAGCGCGATTGTCGGGCTTACCTATGCCGGCGATAGCCCGGCCAGTTCTCAAAAAATATTTTTTTATCTGCGATGATGCGCGCCCCTCACCGGCACTACATGGAGAACAGGGATGCGGCAATTATCGTTTTTACTGGTTTTCATCACCGCTCTCAGTCTGTCCGCGACATCAGTCGCAGCAGAGTGGGAAGAACTCGCTACGATCAAACGACCACGCGGAGAAGCAACCGCAGTTCTCTATAACGATCAGATCTATGTACTGAACGGCCTGGGGCCGTTTATCCAAATAGAAACCGCTTTAGAAAAGTTCGATCCCGATAGTAATTCATGGAGCTTTGTCGGTGACTCTAACGTTGGTGTCGGCAGTGCGGTGACTCACAATGGCACCGTTGTCATTGGCGACAATGTGTGGATCATAGGCGGTCGTATTGGTAGTCACCCTGGTAAGGTGTCTGATGAAGTCTGGATATATAACCTGACTTCGGGCCAGTGGAGTCAGGGGCCGAGTCTGCCACGACCCGTAGCTGGCGGCGGTGCTGCACTGGTAGACAATCGAATCTACTGGTTTGGTGGCCTTGATGCACAGGCACGCTGTGATGTGGGTTACCACTATGTGTATGACCTTAACAACCCCGCTCAGGGCTGGGATGATATTTCAGCCGCCGCTTCCATGCCTTCACCACGTAACCACTTTTCAACGGTCGAGCTTAACGGTTTGATCTATGCGATCGGTGGTCAGTACGGTCACGATCAGTGTCCTACCGGTTCCGGCCTTGATACAAAGCTGGTCCATCGCTTTGACCCGCAAACCCTAAGCTGGGAGCAATTAAATGATCTGCCGACTAAACAGTCTCACGCGGAGCCTGGTACGTTTGTCTACGCCGGTGAGATCTACATGGTAGGCGGCAAGATCCGAGGTAACTCAGTTATGCGTTACAACGAGGAAGACGACAGCTGGGAGAAGGTTCTGGACCTGCCGCAAGCGTTGCTTGCTCCGGTTTCCAGAATTGTCGACGATGTTCTCTATGTGATCGGTGGCGGTGCACCCCTGGCGCGTTTTCCCACCAATAAGAATTATGCTATTGACGTGAGTGACCTGGTTGATCACTCGGCGGTTGAAACCGACAATGATCCGGTTGTAGAGCCAGAGACTGATAGCGAGCCGCAGACTCCGCAGATTGACCCGCCCGTTGTAGAAACAGATGACACAGTTGATTCTGATGCGCCGGTTATCGTATTCGAGGCAGAGCACTTTGACTCGATCAGTGCTAACGCAACTCACAGCTGGAATGCACTCACTGATGGTGCGGCCAGTAACGATGGTGCGATGATCGCCGGTCCGGATGTCGGCACTCTGAAGCGCGATACCGACAGCCCGCTGCTGACATACAACATTAACTTTGCCAGTGCCGGTCAATACCACCTGTGGGTGCGAGGACGTGGTGATACAGGAAACAATGGCGAAGGAAAAAGCGATAGTATCTACGTAAGCACCAACGGTAACCTGCCTGGGGCCGCGGGTGAAGTCGACTATTTTCCACCGCAATGGACATGGACGCGAAGTACACGTGCTAACGCAACTGCAGCCATTAATATACCAAGTGCCGGTACTCACACGATTCGAGTCTGGATGCGCGAAGATGGCGTGGCGTTGGATAAGTTTCTGCTTACCAAAGACAGCCAGTATACGCCTGCCAATGAAGGTCCTGGCCAGAGCAGCGTCGATACCACACCGGTTAATCTGGCACCGCAGGTCAACGCGGGCAATGATGCAACCTTCGTATTGGGGCAGCCAATTGTTCTGAACGGTAGTGTCTCGGATGATGGATTGCCTGGCGACAACCTTACCTATAACTGGGCGGTAGAAGCGGGTGATGCAACTCTCGCGCAAGGTTCGACGTTAAGTCCGGTAGTCAGCGTAATTCAGCCCGGTGTTTATCGTTTTAAGCTAACAGCGAGTGATGGTGAGCTGTCGGACAGTGACGACGTTACTGTGACTGTGGAAGCGGCTCCAGTCATTAATGACGATGCTGACGCGAATGCAGATGAACCGACTGGTGATGCCCCAGATGAAACGGAAGAAAACAACAGCACTGACGGTGCGCCAAACCCGGTAGTCGGCAACAATCAGTTACTGGTTATTGAGGCGGAACAGTTTACTGCACGCAGCGGCAGCAATAGTCATAACTGGGTTGAAGCTGGTTTGACTGGTGCCAGTGGTGGACAGTCACTCATCGCGCTGCCTGACAACGGCACATTGCTGCGCTCTGCGGTGAACAACCCGATGCTGTCTTACCAGGTAACTTTTGACCAGGCAGGTACCTACTATCTGTGGCTGCGTGGCTGGGGTGATACATCTACAGTAAAAGATGGTAAGAGTGATAGTGTCTATATTGGCCTGAACGGCCAGTTCCCGACGGCGAATGGTGAGATCGGTCAATTTCCGGCTGGCTGGCACTGGACTCAGCGTACTCGGCAGAATGTGGTTGCAACGTTGTCAGTTCCAAGCGCTGGTACCCATACCGTTAACCTGTGGATGCGCGAAGATGGTCTGGCACTGGATAAACTGATACTAACAATGGACGGCGACTATCAGCCGAGTGGTTCCGGGCCGGACGCTGGTGATGATGGTGATAGCGACGCAACGGACAACAACGCTTCGGAAGACACCACCACTGATGACAACAATACAGACAACACACCGGATCCGGTTGTCAATACTGCACCGGTGGTAACTGCAATGGATGATCAGACGATTGTTATCGGTGATGCGTTAACGCTGCATGGAACGGCAAGCGACGATGGCCTGCCAGGCAATGGCCTTACCACCACCTGGCATATGGTTTCCGGTCCGCTGGCTGCGGATATCGACAACAATGCCGCTCTGTCGACTTCAGTTTACTTTGCAGACATTGGTACTTATGTCTTCGAACTGACTGCCACGGACGGTGAGTTATCGAGCAGTGACACGGTAACGATTACCGTTGAGGAAATCGTCATTGATGATCTTCCGGCTGGCGATATGATTGTAGTTGAGGCGGAGCAATACATAGATAACACTGCGGCAGGTGGCCATTCATGGCAACTGGTTAATCAGGCTGGTGCCAGTGGTGGTGCGGCGATGAGTGCGCTGCCAAACAACGGTCGTCTGAATCGCACCACCGATAGTCCTGAGTTGTCTTACTCGGTGTACTTTGCCGAAGCTGGTACCTACTACCTGTGGATTCGAGGCTGGGGTGATACTGCTGCCAACGGTAAGGGACGTGACGATAGTATTCACGCCGGCTTAAACGGACAACTCGCCGCAACAGCTGATGAAATCGAGCAGTTCCCCGCCAGCTGGAACTGGTCACAGGACACGCGAGGCAATCACGTGGCAACCCTGACTATCCCCTCTGCAGGCACACATACCGTTAACCTGTGGATGCGCGAAGACGGGTTTACTGTCGATCAGTTTATATTGACCAAAGATCTGTTGTTTGTACCCGCCGGTCAGATTAGCGGCGATACCGATGCGGATACTACTACTGACGAGGTGAACCAGCAGGGAACTGTTGCTGATGTAAATGCCGGTAGCAGCGAACCTGTCGTAACGCCAGTCGATGCGACTCAACCGTGGGATCTTTGGCAGACCAGCGATGGCAGTGCGGTCACTCACCGACACGAGACAGGTGCAGTGGTAGTCGATGACAGAATCTATGTAGTTGGTGGCCGTTATAATAAGCCAGTCGAATCATTTGACGCACTGACCAATCGCTGGATGTCACATGGTCGCGCGCCGGTTGACGTGCATCATTTTCAACCGGTTGAGTACAACGGCAAAATTTATGTAATTGGTGCCCTGCGAGATGGTGGTTATCCGGTTGAGAATGCGCTGGATAACATTTACATCTATGACCCTGCAAATGATACGTGGACAATGGGCGACGAGATTCCGGCCGGCCGCCGTCGTGGCTCCACCGCGGCTGCTGTGTACAACAACAAGATCTACATCGTCGGCGGAAATACGCGTGGCCATTCGGGCCCGTCGGTTGCGTGGATGGATGAATACAATCCGGTCACCGGTGAATGGACTATCATGCCGGACGCGCCCAATGCCAGAGACCATGCAACGGTAGCAATTGCGGATGGCAAGCTGGTGTTTGCCGGCGGACGTCGCTCTGCCCACCCCAACGTATTTGGCGACACTGAAGGCGATACTGACATATTTGATTTTGCCACTGGCACCTGGAGTTCTGATGCCGATCCCATTCCTACACAACGTGCTGGCACCATGGCCGTCGCTCATGGTCACGAGGTCGTGATTATAGGCGGTGAGTCAAATGCGTCGACGCAGGCGCATGCCAATGTTGAAGCGGTCGATGTGCGCACCGGCAAGTGGCGTTCATTGCAACCTTTGCTGATCGGTCGTCACAGTGGTGCCGCAGCGATACTAAACGGCATGATCCATGTGATCAGCGGCAACAGTACTCGTGGCGGTGGCAATGAAATAACCGATCACGAGATACTGCCACTGCCGTAGTG
>CAYMFQ010000220.1:0-1739 GCA_964389335.1 uncultured Granulosicoccaceae bacterium | reverse complement strand
GTTTGGTTTATCCGGGCAACTAAGTATGACAAAGCAACCAAATTTAAATTTACCCTGAGCGCGAGCGCGCACCCCGGCGATGCACTCTGTGAGCGAATGACCTAATCGGGTTATTCCATCGAGTTCTGAATTGGTCTAGTTTGTAGTCTATAGTCTTATTGGTCGGGCGGTTTACGGTACTACTGCCTGAAGGCTTGAAAGTGGTAGTGGTAGTGGTAGTGGTAGTGGCAGTAACAAATGCAGTGTCAGGGAATGCGGTGAATTCAGGGAGCTGTAGGTTGTTAGTCAGAGTATTGCTAGCGAGTTAGCTTTGCAGTAAGCAGGTTTGGTAAACCGGGCAGTTGCGGTTTGCAGTGTGGAGCAGAGGGCAGTTGCTGACGGAGCGCGAAGTAACCTGTTGTAGAGAAGTATTATTAGTTGGAAGTAGTGCACTCCGGTGTTGCGCCGGAGTGCATTTTTTATGTGTGGCCGCATAGTGCAGTGTGCCGACCACGGGTGACTGCGGAGCCGCAAAAAAATCAGAAGGTTCGTTCCGCCCACAGATATATAACCTGTCGTACCGCTCTCAAAGATCAATGGCAATAACGCGAGAGGGGGCGCCATCGGCACCTGGCAGGTTCAACGGTAACGCGCACAGAAACGTCTTGGGTGTGATGACCTGATGGACGCCGGTCAGATACTCAATGAGCGTTACCTTGTTGCGCAATAAAATATCGTGGCTGACATGCTCTGCGATTGGTCGCACTTCGCCATCGAGTAACAGTCTGATTGTCCAGTCTTGTGGGAAGTCAAATGCTACTGCTGTCGGCTGCCTGTCCAGCAGCCAATGACACGCTTCCGCAGACAGCCACGGGGCGTCGCGCCAGAAGTGCTCGGTATGCCAGTCGCGTTGCTGATCCCAACAGCTTCTGAACAATATGATCTCGCCATTGCTCACATGCGATCCGGCATCGGCCAGTCGCTCAGTAGTGATCTCTTCGTTGGGTTTAATGTCTTCAAGATCGATGACTGATGCGACGCCTACCACCTTTTCAAGCTTAAGGTCGGTCATGGTGTCGCCGCCAGGTACCATATGCCGTGGCGCGTCCATATGCGTAAAGCCGTGGCACGTAGTTGCGAGTTTGCTCACCTCGAAGAGATCACCACGGGTGAAGTCACCGCTTTTATCTCTCTTAATCGGCCATCGAAAGTGGCCTTCCTCGATGGGCATGGACAGATCGTATACCTGCATAGCACTCGCCGGTGTGGACTGGTGTTTTAGTCTACTTGAATTGAGTCTAATTAACAGACTGACGGGAACAGCACGTCCGTTGACGAATTTATTTTGCCGCAGCGGCTTCGTCGTCCGTTAGCTGTCGACTCGGAGCCCATGCATAGCCGTTTTCGCACAATATAATGCACTCCCGAAGGCCGTGCGGTTTGTTGGCCGGTGGCTCCAGTTGTGTGGCATCGTGCGCGTGAGCAGCTGCGAGCGTAGCTGCAGTGTCCGGGTCAGTGTCGTATAGTCGAATTTCAATACCACCTCCGCGAGCGCCGTTTTCCGGCAGCAACGATGGCAACGGATGACTGTGATAGGTGTGATCAGCATGCAACTGAAAAACCTGTTCCTGGTAGCGAACAATCGCAAAGTCAGCTGACTGTCGAAGTACCTGCATGGAGAAAACATCAGCCAGAAACTGACACAGCCCGGTTACATCCCTGACCAGCAGGTTAAGTCCGATACCTCGCAGCGAGCGACC
>CAYMFQ010000219.1:6758-9533 GCA_964389335.1 uncultured Granulosicoccaceae bacterium | reverse complement strand
GACGGTGTGCTGATCGACAACGGAGATGGTACCTGGCAGCTAAACCTGCAGACCCCGTTACCTGACGGCGCCTATGATGTACTGGTGTCAGTGATCGATCAGGCGGGCAATCAGACCGACAGCCTGGGCACATTGCTGATTGATACCATGCAACCGAGTATTACCGTGGAACCCGATACCACCGAAGCCACGTACACACCGGTGCTGACAGGCAACACTGATCAACCGGATGGCAGTATTGTCGAAGTAACTGATGCGAACGGATTACCCATCTGTGCGGCCATTGTTCAGAATAACACCTGGCAGTGCATACCCGAGGTACCACTCAATGACGGCGCTAATCAGCTGACTGCCAGCATCACCGATGCTGCTGGCAATACAGCACTCATCAGTTTTGATGTTCCTATCGATGATGACTTCGACGGCGACGGAATCTCCAACGCTTCCGAAGGCGTAACCGACCACGACGGTGATGGCATAGCCGACTGGCTTGACCTCGACACCGACAATGACGGTATTCCGGATGCAACCGAAGGCAACACCGATACCGACAACGACGGCATTGCCGACTACCGGGATCGCGACGCCGACAACGACGGCATAGCCGATGTAATCGAGGCAGGTGCGGTCGATACCGATAGCAACTTTATACTCGACACGCTGGTCGACACCGACGCAAACGGTTTGGCAGACGTGGTTCAGAGCGAGCCGCTGGCGCTGTATGACACAGACCACGACGGACTCCCGAACTATATCGACGTCGACAGTGATCAGGATGGTATCCCGGATCTGATCGAAATTGGCGGCACCGATGAAGACAACGACGGGCGCATCGACAATCCACTCGATCTCAACGATGATGGCATTGACGATGCGATTGCGTTGTTACCCTTTACCATCGCTGTCAGTGACAACGATGGCAGCGCCGACTATCTGGATGTCGACAGCGACGCCGACGGCTTGTTCGACCTTGCAGAAGCCGGCGGACAGGATCTGGATGGCAATGGAATTGTCGACTCCATGACCGACAATGACCAGGACGCGATTCCGGATAGTGTTGACGTTACCTACACCTTTGGTGATGACGCGGACGGCGATGGTATTGACGATAGAATGGATATCAGTGCACTGACGTTGTTAAACGACGCGCCAGCCGCTCTCGACAGTGCCATCACCGCAGACAGTTTCCTCGACTCCGACGGAGACGGCATCGCCGATCGCTTCGACCCGGACAGCAATGGCGATGGTTACGCCGATACGGTCATTCTTGCACTGGGAATTGGCATGGCGCTGCCAGATGTTGATCGAAACGGTACACCGGATTTTCAGCAGGCAGGCGTGCTCGAGATACACACCGGCCTGCGTGGTTACGGTGGGTGCAGCCTTGGTTCACGGCAACCCGTTGATCCGGCGCTTGCGATTATTCTGCTAGTGGCTCTGGCCGGCGCTGCACGGCGTCGGCAGCTGCGCATGAGCGGGCTGCCAAACCGGCGTTAACTGTTGTTATGCTTCTCTATCAGTGTGTGCAGTGTACTAATTGCCTGCTGCGACAGTTGTGACTGTACAAAGACGTGATCGTGGTAGTAAGCGGCAACCACATTCGCACTGATACCGGCCTCAGCCAGTGCCGTGGCAACAACAGCGGTTAGTCCGACCGCCTCCAGGCTGGAGTGCACGGTAAGTGTGATACGTTGGTAGGTTCCCTCAAATGGCAACTGCGCCCTGGTTGCCGCAGCGGCAGTGAGTATCAGCGTCAACCCTTCTGCCTCGATAAAAGTGCCCACCGGCTCCAGGTCGGCATACTCTGCCGCAGCCCCTGGCACGCAGCAAAACACATACGTTTCCGGATCCAGCTCTGGCGACATTTGCCGGATTAACTGACTGAGGTCAACCACCCCTGACATAAGATTCTCGTTCTTAGTGGTGCAAAGTTTTATAGATCAGGCTACCGACGAACCTGACTTATGCCGCAAGCTTAACCGCTACTTTCATATAATTTATTATCTGCGAGCGACTTAGCGACATCTTTCGATTCAGAGGATTCACAAATACGCCGGTAGCAGCAATCACCTGCATGTTGTCACGATCAAGCAACCCCTGTAATTCAGCCGGCTTGACCAGCTTTGAATACTGGTGCGTACCTTTCGGCAACCACTTCAGAATGTATTCGGCACCAAATATCGCCGAAAACCAGGACAACGGGTTGCGGTTAATGGTTGAGACTATTTGCATTCCACCGGGCTTAACCATACCGGAGCAAGCCTGCATAAAAGCCGACAGGTCTGCCACGTGTTCTACCACTTCCATGTTCAGCACACCGTCATAGCGCTCACCGCGTTCGTACAATGCTTCAGCGGTGGTTAGCTCGTATACCGGCGGATTTTGCAAAGCTGCGGCATGCATGGTGGCGACAGCAATATTGCGGTCACTGATATCCACGCCATGCACACTGGCCCCCAGTGCTGCCATTGCCTCGGACAACAGCCCGCCACCACAGCCGATATCGAGAATACGCAAGCCGGCCAGTGGTAGAGCATCGTCCGCGTTGCGCTCAAAGTGTTGCACCAGTTGATCTCTGATGTAGCCCGTTCGCAATTGATTAAGCCGATGTAGCGGCCACATAGGACCGGACGCATCCCACCAGGTTTCTGCGAACCGGTTAAATTTTTCAATTTCCTGCGGATCGACACTTTGCTGCGCCCTGATGGCATCCGTGGCCGTCGTAAACTCTGGCGCTGTCTCGCTCACGGCAGATGCCGGGCTGTTTGCGGGGTT
>CAYMFQ010000219.1:3746-6658 GCA_964389335.1 uncultured Granulosicoccaceae bacterium | reverse complement strand
CGGAGCAGAATGCCCCTACAGGCTGCCGATGTTGTTCCTGACATACTGGGGCACGTCGTCCTCATGCGGAATCGGCACAGAGTTGCCATTGTCGTCAACCGCCACAAAGGTAAAAGTAGCCTCGGTAACCTTCTCCCGCAGACCAATTTGCCCGCGTCGCACCCACGCCTCCACCAGCACATCCATCGATGAGCGGCCGGTGCGTGTAATGGCGGTGTAGACCCCGAGGATATCGCCAACTCGCACTGGCTTGAAAAAGCTCATACCTTCAATAGAAGCGGTGACCACCCGCCCCTGCGCACGTTGCCCGGCACAGATGCCACCGGCAATATCCATTTGCGACAACACCCAGCCGCCAAAAATATCACCGGCCGGATTGGTGTCGGCCGGCATCGCCATGGTACGCGTAGTTGGCATGCGCGCGTCGAGCGCAAGCTCGTCCGCTTCAGAAGAGGCTGGTTTTTTACCCATGAAGAATCCGCTGGTGGTATGTAGGATTGTGCTTGCACGCACTGTAACAGAGAAACCCTGTTACGCAATCCTTCGTGGCTGATACTGACGGTTGATAGATTCTATGACAACGGCCAGTTCGTCGGCCGGCACGGGTCTGGAATAATAGTATCCCTGAATATAGTCACATCCGAGCTGACGCAACTTGATTTGCTGCGATTCACTCTCAACACCCTCGGCGACAGTTTTTAAGTCAAGCTCACGCGACATCATCAGGATAGTCTTTACCAGCGATTGACTCTCCCAGCGATCATCCAGTCGGTCGATGAACGACTTATCAATCTTTAATACATCCAGCGGCAATTCTGCGAGGTATTGCAGCGACGAGTAGCCGGTACCGAAATCGTCGATTGCCACGGTAATACCACCGGCGCGCAATTGCGTTAACTTCTCCACTACTTTGCCTACATCGTACATCACCACGGATTCAGTCACTTCAAGCTCAAGGCAGCGCGGTGACAGTTTGTTTTTCTTTAAAGTAGCAAACAGGTTGGGAACAAAGTCATCCACATTGAACTGCCGGGCGGAAATATTAATCGCCACACGCAATGCACTATGTGACTGCTGCAGTTGTGCACACTCAACACAGGCCTGGTTAATTACCCAGCGACCTATTTTTTCAATCAGCCCGCAACGCTCTGCCATGGGTATAAACTCCGCCGGGGGCACATATCCAAGCTGCGGATGATTCCAGCGCAGCAACGCCTCTACGCCATCGACAAAACCGGAACGGCAGTTAACCTTGGGTTGATAGTGCAGCTCGAACTCGCCCGCTACCAGGGCATTTTGTAAATCGAGCTCGCGCTGGCTACGGTTTTGATGATCCACCAGCAGCGTCCGATTGAACACAGAGATACTGACACTCGCTGTCTGCTTCGCGTGATCCATGGCAAAGTCAGCATAGTTGAGTATTTCGTCGGCAGAATCAGCATCCTGCGGATAAAAACAAATACCGATGCTGACACTCAGGTTCACTCGTAACTCGCCAAGGTCAAGTGTGCGTGACAGGCAATCATTAATGCGCTGCGCAAGGTAGATGATTTCATCGCGACTGCGATAGTCATTCGCAATCACTGAGAACTCATCACCATCCATACGAGCCAGCACATCCGTTGCCTCAACTTCTTCCTGCAGCACGCGCGACACACGCTGCAATACCTGGTCACCAACATGATGGCCGTAGGAGTCATTGATGACCTTAAACCGATTTAAATCAATCGACAGCACCGCAAAAAAACCATCAGACTGCGCAGATTGCTGCGCCGACTCGACCAGCAGTGATTCAAAACGCCAGCGATTGTTCAGCCCCGTTAAGCGATCATGAAACGCCTGATGCTCAACTTTTTCCATCAACTCACGCCGCAGCAGCGCCATTGATATTTGTCCGCCAATGAGTTCAAACTGTTTGAGCTCACCTTCGGTAAAGTCAGATCGATCCATAGAACGGTGTGCGAACAGAATGCCCCAGGAGCGATCTTCATGCACCAGCGGCAGACAGATCGTCGAACCCAGTCGCCATCTGGCGCGAATCTGATGTACCTCGGCACTTTCTCTCGGGTCGTCGACACCGCGCTTGATAAACGCTGACTGTTGATTCTCTATGCACCACCGTGCGATGGACATCGCCACCAGCTCGGATCCGGCTTGTCTGGCGCGCTGTATGCGACCGCTAACTTTCTGCCACGCAGCAAGCGGCAGATAGGTACCGTCTTCCTCAAGCCGATACAGATGCGCCTTGCCGGCATCGAACGATTCGATCAGCGTGGTACAGATACCATCAATGATCGAGTCAAAACTGGCCGATCCGTATATTGCCCGACTTATCTTGCTAATGGCTTCGGTCCGCGCCAGCTCCAGGCGGTTGCTCTCGTGCAGCGAGGCATTGTCAATGGCAACGGATGCAAGCGGTGCAAACATCTCCAGTACATCGACCTGATCTTCAATACGCTGATCATAGTTCTCGTACAGAATGCCAATCACACCGATCACCCGATCGCCAAGCATCAGCGGCACACTGCAGGCCTGCCGGGCAGTGGTCAAGCCTGGTAAGCGATGGCGATAGTATTGATAGTCGGGCTCGCAAACCGTCCTGCCAGTGAGCCAGACCTGCCCGCCTATCCCCTCACCGGGTCGATGCCTGACCGACTTAAGGTTATAAAAGTTGCGGTTAGCGGCGATCGTCTCGAGGTAGTCCCCGGACTCATGTACCAGTGCCACATAGGCGTAGTCCGCGCTGGTCAGATTGCCGGCGTTGTCTGCGATGTGCTGCAGCAGTGCCGGCAGCTCTACACGGTTAATCATTTCAACCGCTATGCGGTTTAACACAACCGCCGCACTTTCTTTCCGATCACGGGGACTTTCGGCAGAGTCGTTGGCAGATGGCAACTTATACGGTGTATTTG
>CAYMFQ010000219.1:1510-3646 GCA_964389335.1 uncultured Granulosicoccaceae bacterium | reverse complement strand
GGCGATAACAACTGCGCTGCAAATGGCTGCGAGCCGGTCAGATGCGCCACATCCGGATGCGTAGCGCCCATATAACGTCCTTCATCGGTACGCAGCTGCGCCTGCGTTAGCGCGAGCCGCCGTCCCAGCCGCTGCTTTACGCCAAGCGCCAGCCGGCCACTTTGAATTTCCTCAAATGTGATGGGATCACAGCCATGTTTTGAAAGGTTGTCCGCCGTATCGCCACAGAGCTCATCGACAACCACAAAAACATCCTGTGCCTGCACGTTGCAGTGCAGTGTGTCGAGAGCGGGTCCACCGGCAGGCACACGACCGTCGATAACGACCGCCAGCGGCGATTGCTGCAGGCAACCACCGAGCACAGCCGCGTCGTCAGACAGTGAGTCCACCGCCTTCCAGTCAAAATGTTCCAAACCTCGCGCACAGCTGCGCAGCTGCGGGAGCAATTGCGCGTCAACCACAACCTCGTTGCTGCTTGCGAGTTGCTGTTTCAGCATATTCGCAAAGTCCATATGTCATCAGTTTTGGCCAGCCACTCACTCATTGAATGACATCCCACTGCGGGGCATTTGGCCTGACTTTCGTGTCAAGTGAGCCTGACACAGCGAATAATGTGCCTTTAGTCACAAAAGGGCCTGAATTTGAGACAGCTGGATAATTGTGGTGTGTTATTTGACGGCGGCCGGAATGTCAGGGGCCCGTACAATTCCAGCCGATGCTGATTTAGCAACCCGGCCCGCTAAGCTGCCGGTCCGTACGTTGGTCCGCCATGGCTGCAGACTGCCAGATAGGGTCGATCGCAGGTAGAATTGGCGCCTTCTGACATTCTGGATTCACCATGACACACATTGGTATTGGCGTAGTCGGCACCGGCTACATGGGCAAGGCACACAGCGTGGCGATGAACGCGGTAGGTGCCGTATTCGATACCGCATTAAAACCGGTCTGCGAAATGCTGTGCGCCACTACCGAGAGTGGCGCTGCGGCCAAAGCCAGAACATTCGGCTTTAAACGCTCAACCGCAGACTGGCGCACGCTGGTCGACGACCCGGCCGTCGAAGCCATCGTTATTGCCTCGCCTCAGTCCACTCACAGGGAAATTGCCCTCGCCGCTATCGCCAAAGGCAAACCGGTGATGTGCGAAAAGCCAATGGGCACGTCGATAGCCGATGCGCAGGCCATGACCGAGGCCGCAGAGGCCGCCGGTGTGGTCAACATGGTCGGTTTCAATTATGTGCGCACACCAGCCACTCAGTACGCACGACAATTGATTCAAAATGGTGAGATCGGAGATATCACCTGGTTCCGCGGCGAGCACACCGAGGACTTTCTGGCCGATGCCAGCACCCCTGCCAACTGGCGCACCCGCGGCCGCGCCACCGGCACCATGGGCGACCTGTCTTCCCACATGATCAATTGCGCCATGGCGCTGATGGGCCCGGTCGCACAAGTCAATGCAGACATCGAAACCGTACACCGGCAACGCCCTGCAGAATCCGGCGATGGTATGGAAGATGTCACCAACGATGATCATGCACACTGCCTGTGTCGCTTTGAATCCGGTGTCATGGGGCATCTGTATTTCAGCCGCGTGTCGTCGGGTCGCAAGATGGGCTATGCCTACGAGGTCTCGGGCACGAAAGGCGCAATCCGCTTTGATCAGGAAGATCAAAACACGCTGTGGCTATACCGTATGGAAGACCCGGAAGCAGAGCGTGGCTTTCGCAAAATTTTAACCGGCCCGGCGCACCCGGATTACCAGCCATTTTGCCTCGGCCCCGGCCATGGCACCGGCTATCAGGATCAGTTGATTATCGAGGCAAAAGATTTTCTGCAGGCCATACACAGCGGCAAACCGCAGTGGCCAACGTTCCGTGATGGCCTTGAGACCATGCAGGTGATCGAAGCCATGTGGCAGTCGCATGAGTCGCGCCAGTGGGTGTCCGTGGCAGGTTAAGTCCTGCTACCATACCCACGTTAAGACCGGGGACTACAAAGCGATGGCAGTGCAGACACAACAAGCTGATTCCAGCGACTCACCAGCAGCCCAACGCTATGATCTTAGCGCGACACTGCGAGCAAATTGCAACCTCGATGACCTGCGGAAGCTAACTGCGCAGCCAACATCACCTGAGT
>CAYMFQ010000219.1:0-1410 GCA_964389335.1 uncultured Granulosicoccaceae bacterium | reverse complement strand
GCTAACAGCCGAGTCTGGAACGCCCATGAAAAACTGGCCATGGCAAACCCACAGGTTTTTGCCAGCTACTACGCCAACCCGATACTGCACCTGGCCAGTCGCGCGTGGCTCGGACCTGCCTATGAAATCACCGCACAGGTGAATGTGGTGCATCCGGGTGGAAAAGCACAGGTCTGTCATCGCGACTATCATCTGGGCTTTCAAAGCGTTGATCAGCTCGGCCAGTTTCCACCCAACGTGCATCGATTGTCAGCACACCTGACCCTGCAGGGCGCCATTGCCCATTCACCGATGCCAATTGCCAGTGGCCCAACCCAGCTCCTGCCGTACTCACAACAGTTTCACCCCGGCTACATCGCCACCCAGCTACCAGAGTTCCGACAGCATTTTCTCGACAACTTCGTACAGCTACCACTGCAAACCGGGGATGCATTGTTCTTTAACCCCGCCGTGTTCCATGCGGCTGGTCAGAACGACACCGACCAGGACAGATTTGCCAATCTGTTCCAGATAGGTTCTGCACTCGGTCGCACACTTGAACTCGTCGATCATGCAAAGCTGTGTCGCTTGCTGTACCCCGTGTTATCCCAATGGCGCGCAGCTGGCGATATATCAGTAAGCGCTATAGATAATGTACTTGCCGCAACCGCAAAGGGTTACCCGTTTCCGTGCAGCCTTGACGTTAACCCGCCAATCGGTGGCATGGCGCCCGCCAGCCAATACGACATGATGCGCCAGGCACTCTACACCGGGGAGTCGAGCGACAGCTTTAATGCGCGGCTCGACGAGTGGCTATCGCGACAACGCAGCATATAAACAGGAACGTGAATATCGGGTAATAAATTAGCAATCAATATCACGACTGATTCGGACGCTAGCATGAGTGTCGCTTGTAAAAGCTGCCAACAATGGAAAACTCATGACGTCTACCCTGATCAAATGCACGCTGGTTATCACACTCGGTGGTTTTATAGCCGCCTGTTCAAGTAACCCAAAACCCGCACAACCCGAGATCGCCGCTGCCACACCGCCGCCACCACCACCGCCAGTAACGATTATCGATACACCGCGCGGCCCCAGCCTGACACTTGACGACGTGTTGTTTGACTTCGAACAGGCAACACTGCGCCCCGAAGCAGACAGAACCATAGCCAAAGCAGTCAGCTATCTGCAGCAAAACCCCGATCGCCATGCATTGGTAGAAGGCCACACC
Organism: uncultured Granulosicoccaceae bacterium; assembly: GCA_964389335.1. Lineage (GTDB taxonomy): Bacteria > Pseudomonadota > Gammaproteobacteria > Granulosicoccales > Granulosicoccaceae. The sequence continues at coordinate 197 of CAYMFQ010000219.1, read as the reverse complement.
GATCACACAGGTGACACCGACTTTAACCAACACCTTTCTGATCGACGATCAGACTCCATAGAAGCAGCACTGGTTGCCAGCGGCATCAATCCTCAACGTATTACCACCACAGGCTTCGGCGAGCTGCGCCCAATCGCCAGTAACGATACACCCGAAGGCCGACAAGCCAATCGTCGTGTAGAAATAATCTTTAAGGA
>CAYMFQ010000218.1:7975-9555 GCA_964389335.1 uncultured Granulosicoccaceae bacterium | reverse complement strand
CCTGCTGCTCTCGCAGCATTGCGGGCCAGCTGTCCGCCATTAGAAATTCATCGCGCCCGGTGCTGCCCGGTGCAAAGGTATTGGTCTCGTGCTGAAAGCCTGCGATGGCGATGCGGTATGCTGGTGTCATATCTTTGCGTCAGCTAGGACAGCGTGTAGGGTATCGTGCCACGATAGTTGGTATCGATCTTTAGTCCGCGTTTTAAGGGTGGTAATGCTCTCTGCACGCAATGTTCGCGCTCGCAAATTCGACAGGATGTTCCAATAGGCTCAAAGTGTTCCGGTGACTCTGATGCCAGTGTATCGCTGTAAACAAAGTCGTCTTTGAATTTTATTTCACAGCCAAGTGCTAACGCATATTGTTGGGTCGGGTCTTTATAACCACCGGTGGGTTTATCGACCGTGCAGGCCAGGCACAGGTAACGTACGCCGTCAGGTGTCTCTGCCAGTTGTCGAATGATTTGCCCGGGTGTTTCAAACGCACGGTGCGCGTTCCAGAGCGGGCAGGCTGATCCGAAGCGTGCAAACTGCAGGCGTGTGGCGCTATGGCGTTTGGTGATGTTGCCCGCTCTGTCGATGCGTGCAAAAAATATCGGCACACCTGGCAGGCCTGGTCGCTGCAGGGTGCTCAGCCGGTGTGCTACCTGTTCAACACTGGTGTCGAATTGATCTGCCAGATTAACCAGGTCATGGCGGTGGCTTTTGGCGGCAGTTTGAAATGGTGTGTAAGGCATCAGCAACGCACCGGCAAAATAATTGGCCAGGCCGATGCGGCAGATTTCGCGTGCATCACCAGAGCGAAACTGTGCTTCATCAATAATCACATCCATTGCATCGCGATGCTCAAGCAGGGCGATCTGATGGGCGATCTGAAACGCCTGTGTCGACAGCGGCGTGCGTCGGTTAACTCGCAACAGACGGTTGTCAGGGTTGTAGCTGCGCAGCACATTGGTTGCGTCCAGCTCCGCACCAACGCTGACTTTGTGTTGGTCCATCAGATACTGGCGCAGCGCATCGTTGCGACTGGCGAGCTGTAGCTTGCCAGCCAGCTGCGCCGCCAGTGATTCAGCGGCCAGATCCAGTTCGTCGACGTAGTTGTTTTTGAAATGGAAGTAGTCGCGTACCTCTTCGTAGGGTGTCGGCTCACCGATGACGCCCGAGCGGGTGATGGTGTCATCCATCTCTGCCAGCTGATCGCTTGCGCGCCGCAGCGCCTGATGCATGGTAATAACCGACAGCGCCACCGCCGGAGAATTCTGCGCGGCAAGCCGTAGCTCGCGAGCCGACGGTGCCTTTCCATCAAAGATCGGGTCCGCGTAACATTCGAGCAGATCTGCCATCAGCCGATCACTGTCCTGCCGCGACAGATCCGCGATATTCACCGAAAACCGCTCCGCCAGCGCCAGCAAAACCGACGCAGTCACATGCCGCTGATTATTCTCCAGCTGATTCAGATAGCTCGTCGAAATCCCCAGCTGCTCCGCAAACTGTGCCTGCGTCATCGCCTGCTCATCGCGCAACTCGCGCAAGTACTGCCCAATAAATAATTTAGGAGTCCGCATCAGGTGCTCGCCAGGGTG
>CAYMFQ010000218.1:4896-7875 GCA_964389335.1 uncultured Granulosicoccaceae bacterium | reverse complement strand
TGTCTCTCTAAGTGGGACACCCACTTTTAGCAATGACACCCATGGTTTAGCTCTCTAAAAGGGACACCCACACTTTTGTTATTACCAATGGGTGTCCCTGTTAAAGACGATTAACAATGGGTGTCTCCGTAAATGAGGGGGCGCGTAAAAGTGGGTGTCCATCTAAAAAGAGTGGGGCCACCGAAAACGGCACATTCCCACGTATCGATGTTGCCAATATTTGCATTTTTACAAAATTAAAATGTGTTTTGCAAACATTAAAATTGAATGCGTGAATACTGTTGCGGAAACTAAGGAATTGCAGCAGGGTTGGCGCCACATTGGGAAGCTGGTTGCGAATTCGGCAATTCACGGCCAGGCCAGGCTGCTGCCGGCGAAATGGTCGCGCCCGTTTGCTCTGTTGCCAAATTGAACGGTCTGTCCTGGGCAATCCGTTCTACAGTCAACGGTTAAGCGGGAGCCGGGGAGGTCAACGCAATTCTGCACCGGCTGCCACTCCGCACTGAATTTCCCAGAGCACCCCTTTACACAAGCAATACCACTGAAGAGCACTATCTATGACGAATGTACTGGCTGAACTGGCCGAGCGTCGGGCGCAGGCACGGCTTGGCGGCGGGCAGGCCCGCATCGACAAGCAGCACGCCAAGGGCAAGCTGACGGCGCGCGAGCGACTCGATGTGCTGCTCGACGATGGCTCGTTCGAAGAGTACGACATGTACAAAACCCACCGCTGCACCGATTTCGGCATGCAGGAAAGCCAGCCGCCCGGCGACGGCGTGGTGACCGGCTGGGGCACGATCAACGGCCGTCAGGTGTATGTGTTCTCGCAGGACTTCACGGTGTTTGGCGGCTCGTTATCGGAGACGCATGCCGAGAAAATCTGCAAGGTTATGGACCTGGCAGTGAAAAACGGGGTGCCGCTGATTGGTTTAAACGACTCCGGTGGGGCGCGCATTCAGGAGGGCGTGGCATCGCTCGGTGGTTATGCCGAAGTATTCTGGCGCAATGTGCAGGCGTCGGGTGTGATTCCACAGATTTCGGTGGTGATGGGGCCCTGTGCCGGTGGTGCGGTTTACTCGCCTGCGATGACAGACTTTATCTTTATGGTGAAAGATACCAGTCATATGTTCGTGACCGGCCCCGATGTCGTCAAGACCGTCACCAATGAAATCGTTTCTGCAGAAGAGTTGGGTGGTGCCGGTACTCATACTAAAACCTCGTCAGTTGCTGACGGCGCTTTTGAGAATGACATTGAGGCGTTGTTTGAAGTGCGGCGACTGTTTGACTTTTTACCGTTATCAAACAGAAGTCCGGTACCGCAGCGTCGCACTAATGACCGCTTTGATCGGGAGTCCAACGCGCTCGACACACTGGTACCGAGTGACCCGACCAAGCCCTACGATATGAAAGAAGCTATCCATGCGATAGCCGACGATGGAGACTTCTTCGAAATACAAAAAGACTTCGCCAGTAATATTCTGTGTGGCTACATACGATTAAACGGCGAAACCATCGGTGTGGTTGCGAATCAGCCCAAGGTACTGGCAGGCTGTCTTGATATCAGCAGTGCACGCAAGGCAGCGCGATTCGTACGCTTTTGCGATGCGTTTAATATTCCGTTGCTGACACTGGTGGATGTGCCCGGTTTCTTACCCGGCACGGCACAGGAGTACGGCGGTATCATCAAGCACGGTGCCAAGCTCTTGTTTGCGTATGCAGAAGCGACCGTGCCAAAGGTAACGGTTATTCTGCGCAAGGCCTATGGTGGCGCTTATGACGTGATGGCTTCAAAGCACATTCGCGCCGACGTTAACTACGCATGGCCCAGTGCAGAAATTGCGGTGATGGGTGCCAGGGGTGCCACTGAAATTCTGTACCGCAACGAACTCGATGACCCTGACAAAATTGCCCAACGTACTGCAGAGTACGAAGAGCGTTTTGCCAACCCCTTCATCGCCGCACAGCGCGGGTTTGTGGACGAGGTTATTCAGCCGCACTCCACACGCCGACGCATCTGCCGTTCGTTTGAGCTGCTAAAGACGAAGCAGGAAGTTCGACCCACCCGCAAGCACGACAATATTCCGCTATGAAGCCATTTAAAAAAATACTCGCCGCCAATCGTGGCGAAATCGCCTGTCGTGTATTCGCCACCGCCAAACGGCTGGGTATCGGTACCGTCGCAATCTATTCGGATGCCGATGCCAACGCGCTGCACGTTAAGCACGCAGACGAGGCTGTGGGCATCGGCGGTGTTACCGCGGCAGAGAGTTACCTGTTGATCGACAAAGTCATTGATGCCTGCAAACGCACCGGCGCAGACGCAGTGCACCCGGGCTATGGCTTTCTGTCTGAGCAACCCGACTTTCCGCAGCAGCTTGAAGCAGAAGGTATAACCTTTATTGGTCCGGGTCCTGATGCCATTCGCGCCATGGGCGACAAGATCACCTCGAAGAAATTATCAGCTGATGCGGGTGTTAATACCGTGCCCGGTTACATGGGGCTGATTGATGACGCCGCGCATTGCCGAAAGATCGCTGACGAGATTGGCTATCCGGTGATGATCAAAGCCAGTGCTGGTGGTGGTGGTAAGGGTATGCGTATCGCATGGAATGCCGATGAAGTGCTCGAAGGTTTTGAACGCTCGGCATCCGAGGCCCGTTCGTCTTTTGGTGATGACCGTATCTTCGTTGAAAAATTTATCACCGACCCGCGCCACATAGAAATTCAGGTGCTGGCAGATAAGCATGGCAACTGTATCTACCTAGGCGAGCGCGAGTGCTCTATTCAGCGCCGCAACCAAAAAGTAATTGAAGAAGCGCCTTCACCGTTTCTTGACGAAGCTACTCGGCAGGCAATGGGAGCGCAGGCAGTCGCGCTGAGTAAGGCCGTTAACTATTCCAGTGCCGGCACCGTTGAGTTTATCGTCGATGGCAATCGCAACTTCTATTTCCTTGAGATGAACACACGCCTGCAGGTGGA
>CAYMFQ010000218.1:0-4796 GCA_964389335.1 uncultured Granulosicoccaceae bacterium | reverse complement strand
TGCCGTCAATTGGCAGGCTGGTTCGTTACCGTCCACCCGAATCCAATGCGCCGGCTGCCGAGACAAACACCGTTTCAGGTGCATTAACCCGTTGTGATACCGGGGTTGAGGAAGGCAGCGAGATCTCAATGTACTACGACCCGATGATCGCCAAGCTCTGTACCTGGGATAAGACTCGTGAGCTCGCCATCGACGGCATGCGTGATGCGCTTGATCAATTTGAACTAGGCGGTGTTGGCAATAACCTGCAGTTCTTGTCGGCAATTATGAGCCACCCGCGCTTCATTGAGGGCAGACTCACCACAGCGTTTATTGATGAAGAGTATCCGGACGGATTTACCGACACTGATCCCGATACCGATCTGATGCAGCGCTTTATTGCTGTCGCTGCAGTGCTCGATCATATCGAGGCAGATTTTTATCGCACCACCAATGGAAACCGTGCAGATGTGCTGGCAGGTCAAACCGCGATGCTGGACAAGGGCAGGGTTGTCCGCATCAGTGGTGAGAACACGCCGGTCACGGTGCAAGGCGAGGCAAGCAATTATCGTGTAGCTGTAGATAGCGGCAATGAAGTCAGCGTGCAGACCAACTGGCAGCCAGGCGCCGGTGTCGCGTCACTCAATGTCGATGGCGTTGATTTGTCTGTGCAGGTTTTCGGGAACTCATCAGGCTATGAGCTGAGGCATGGCGGTTATCAGGTAAAGGCGCAGGTATTGTCTGCCAGAAAGGCTGAGCTTGCAGGCCTTATGATCGAAAAAGTACCAGAGGACATGTCGCGCTTTCTGCTGTGCCCGATGCCGGGCTTGATCGTAGCGCTGCATGTTGCAGAGGGCGATACGGTCGAAGCCGGTCAGCCACTGGCAGTGGTCGAGGCGATGAAGATGGAAAACGTGTTACAGGCGCAAAAAAGCGGGGTTGTCACCAGCGTGCCGGTCAAGGTGGGTGACAGCCTGCAGGTTGACGAAGTGATCATGGAGTTTGAATGATGGGAAAGCCAACCGATCAGTCAGTGGATCAATGGCAGGGCATCGCACAGCGCGAGTTACGCGACCGCGAGCTCGAATCGCTCGATACCACAACCCCTGAAGACATCACCGTTAAACCGCTGTACACAGCAGCGGACACCGAGCAACTGTCTGATCAGGATAGCCTGCCTGGTATTGATCCGTTTGTACGTGGAATTCGCGCCACCATGTATACCGGTCGGCCCTGGACCATTCGACAATATGCCGGCTTCTCGACTGCAGAAGAGTCGAATGATTTTTATCGCAAGAACCTTGCGGCCGGACAGAAGGGGCTATCTGTCGCATTTGATCTGGCGACTCACCGTGGCTATGACAGCGACCATGAGCGCGTCGTAGGTGATGTCGGTAAAGCCGGTGTGGCCATCGACTCTGTCGAAGACATGAAAGTGTTGTTCGATGGTATCCCGCTTGATCAAATGTCCGTTTCCATGACAATGAACGGCGCGGTATTGCCGGTGCTTGCCATGTTTGTGGTGGCCGGTGAAGAGCAGGGGGTTGATCGCAGCGCACTAAGTGGCACCATTCAGAACGATGTATTAAAAGAGTTTATGGTGCGCAACACCTATATTTACCCGCCCGAGCCTTCCATGCGTATCGTGGCAGATATCATCGAATATACGTCAAAGGAAATGCCACGCTTTAACTCGATCTCCATCTCCGGGTATCACATGCAGGAAGCCGGGGCGACGCTTGCGCAGGAGCTTGCCTATACCCTGGCCGATGGCATGGAGTATGTGCGTGTGGCGAAATCCAAAGGGCTGGATGTGGACGACTTTGCCGGCCGCCTGTCGTTCTTTTTCTGCATTGGCATGGACTTCTTTATGGAAGTGGCCAAGCTGCGTGCGGCGCGTAAGCTATGGGCGCGCATCATGACTGATCTTGGCGCGCAAAAGGAAAAATCCAAACTATTGCGTACTCACTGCCAGACTTCCGGTGTATCACTCACAGAGCAGGACCCGTACAACAATGTAGTGCGCACCGCCTATGAAGCACTAGCCGCCGTGCTGGGTGGTACACAGTCGCTGCACACGAACTCGTTTGACGAGGCGATTGCACTGCCAACCGAAACATCCGCACGCATCGCGCGTAATACGCAGCTTATTCTGCAGCACGAAACCGGTGTCACCAGAACCGTTGATCCACTGGGTGGGTCTTACTATGTGGAGTCACTGACTGATGAGCTGGCGGAAAAAGCCTGGGCGATGATCGAGGAGATCGAACAGTATGGCGGTATGACCAAAGCTGTCATGGATGGTCTGCCCAAGCGCAATATTGAAAAGGCAGCGGCGCGCCGGCAGGCACGTGTCGATGGCGGTGATGATGTCATCGTTGGTGTTAATCGCTACCGGCTCGATGACGAGCCCATGGTTGATTCACTCAGCATCGACAATGCGAAAGTTCGACGCCAGCAGATAGAGCGCCTGAAAGCCGTGCGTGCCCAGCGTGATGAGTCTGCCTGTCAGCAGGCACTAACCAACCTGACTCAGGCGGCCAGTGACAACACTGCCAACCTGCTTGAGTTTGCTGTTGAGGCAGCCCGCTGTCGTGCCACTCTCGGTGAAATTTCCTCTGCACTCGAACAGGCTTTTGGTCGGCATCAGGCCGCCACTAATGTGGTCACGGGGGTGTATGAAGACGAGTACAGCAACAGCGAAGAAATGAAAGTTGTCAAACAACGTGTCAGCGACTACGCGAAAGAAAGCGGTCGGGATCCGTACATGTTTGTCGCAAAGATGGGGCAGGATGGCCACGACCGCGGTGCCAAGGTTATCGCATCATCGTTTAGTGATATTGGCTTTAAGGTCGATATGTCTGACCTATTTATGACACCAGAGGAAGTGGTAGAGCGCTGTAAGCAGATACCGGTAGATGTCGTCGGCGTGTCGAGCCTTGCAGCCGGACATCTAACCCTGGTGCCGCGCCTTATTGAGCTGTTAAAAGAAAATGACCTTGACGATATTAAAGTGGTCTGTGGCGGTGTGATTCCGGAGCAGGACTATCAGGCATTGCTTGATGCCGGTGTGGCAGAGATCTTCGGGCCCGGTACCTCGGTTATCGATGCAGCAACTGCGGTGCTTGGGCAAATCGCCGGAGACCGACGCAACCGTTAGTAAACGCAACTGTTAGTAAATAAGCCAGGGGCGATGGCAATGCCTGATTCACTATCGGATGTGTATATTGATGACAGCATTGCCGCCGTTCGTGCACTGCACCGGCACAGCCTGGAGGCAGATCGCTCGCAACAAACCATCAGGCAGTTGCTTGAGCAGCTGGCGCGCACCATCCACGAACAGCACCGGCGTGGCAATGCAGCCGTCTGCTTTCATCTGACCTGCTGGTGCAACGAGTTTATCGGCCGGTCAGCGGAACATATACTTAGTGCTGAACTAACACTGGCTCAGGCGCAACAGACCATTGCCACCGAACACGGCTTCAGCCAGTGGACTGATGTTCAGGCGCTGGGGGACGAGCTGTTTGACGCTGAGTTTGAGCGTGCTGTCGATTGTGTGGTAATGGGTAATCTCAGCACGTTAACGACGCTGTTGCAGCAGCAGCCGCAGCTTGCAACACAAACCTCGCAATATCACCACCGTGCCACGTTACTGCACTACGTCGCCGCAAACGGCGTGGAGACTCATCGGCAAGTGTCGCCCGCTAACCTGCCTGCCATCACTACATGTTTGATTGACGCCGGTGCTGACGTTAACGCGAGTGCCAACATGTACGGCGGAAGTGCAACAACGCTTGGACTGTTACTTACCAGTGCGCATCCTGCCAATGCGGGTGTGGTGGATGAAGTGGCGGCTTTGCTCCGGGCCGCCGGCGCACAATAGCACTATCGCCTGGCGCCTGGTCAGGCGGTATTGCGATGCACGTTTTTACCGAACGGAGGACGAGCCAGTGCCGTACAATGAAAAAGCAGCTGAGCGCCTGCGCGGCGTATTGGCTGGAGTGGATCAGGTTTCCGAACGCAGGATGATGGGGTCACTGATATTTATGGTCAAAGACCATATGTGCTGTGGCATTACCGGTGACTCACTGATGGTAAGGATTGGGCCCGATGCCCACGCGGCGGCGTTAAACGAGCCGAATGTAGGACCGATGGACATTGGCGGGGGCCGACAGCCCCGCGCGTTTATCTGTGTGGCGCCAGCGGGTTTTCGCACCAGGGCGTCACTGGAGAAATGGGTGCAGCGGGGTATCGCGTTTGTCGATACCCTGCCTGAAAAGAAGACCAGCAAAAAACGCGCTGTTAAAAAGAGCGTGAGTAAAAAACGTGTGTCTAAAAAGGCGTCAAGCCAGAAAGCCGCCAGGTAAACCTGCACACGAACACTACCTGCCTTTAAAGTCAGGCTTGCGCTTCTCCATAAATGCCTTGCGGCCTTCGATATAATCTTCAGAAGCGAAACACGCAGCGACCATCTGATCGCAGCGATCCAGATCACGTGCTGCCGGGTCTGGCTGGAGCACCTGCGTGGCGATATATTTCATCGCGCGAATCGTCAGCGGTGCATTACCGGCAATGGTGTCGGCGAGTTCAGTTACCCGCGCATTGAGGTCGTCTTCACTGACTACCTCCTGCACCAGTCCCATTCTCAGTGCTGTTTCTGCGTCAATTGATTTTGCCGTAAACATCAGCTGTTTTGCAGTGCCGGGGCCAACAGCGTTCATTAATCGGCGAATAGCATCGTAAGGGTACCCCAGAGCCAGTTTGGCTGCCGGCATCGCAAAGCGTGACTTTTCAGATGCGATACGAATGTCAGTGCA
>CAYMFQ010000217.1:0-9574 GCA_964389335.1 uncultured Granulosicoccaceae bacterium | reverse complement strand
GACTGCCGCGTGTCGAAATGCTCTACGGCAATGTGTTGCCGTCGCAAACGCTCGCGGCAATCCGCCACAGCCTTTGCAAATTGATCGAGTTCTTCCCTGAGCGTGCGTTTTCGGGTCAGTAATGATTCAAACGCGACGATACTTTCGGCGCAACTTAAGCGGGGCTTCGACAGGCCGGCACCGCGTTGATCGACGATAACCACATCCAGTCCCGCTTGTCTGAGCGTGTCGTAGGACTTAAGAAAGTACCCGGGTTCGTAGCTGTACCCGAAACCCATACCCGAGCCCGGGCCGCCTCCACCCGGGATCAGTACCGCAGCGTTTCGCTGTGGCGTGCTGCCGGTGGCGCGTGCGATCAGTGCCGGAATCAGAATGCTGCCCGTGGTGGCTTGCGTGTCGGCCGCATCATGATTGAGTGGTAAGCTGAAAAAGCCGCACGTCACCTGCTTTGGTCGCTCGCCAATAAAGTCCTGACAGTCTGCTTTTGAGAAACTGGCCTGGGCAAATGCCTGAGATGAACCCGTGAGCCAGCACCAGACCAAAACGATCATCGTTGTTATCAATGCACGGCGGCGGATGAGCTTGCTTACTGCGGTACTGCAGGCGCGCGGACTCAGGGTTGAGGCCGGGACGGCGATACACGCCGGGGTATTGTTTTTGTTCAAACTGTTTGTCCCGGAAACGAGGTTCCTGTTGGGGTCAGGTTAGAGTACAGTTGACGCCGAGTAAACATTGCGTCGAGCGGGTCGATACCGACTGTAGACTCAGCAAATTGTGATACCAGCATCGTGCGTCAAGACGATGACACATCCCGATCCGTCAGGGTCTCTTTTTAAACACCGACCCTGATGGGGCAGCGAGTTTGTCTACTTTCCATACCAGAACTGACCGAATGTCGAGACAGTCGGCACGGAAGGCAGCGCCGGTAAGCCGAGTTAATAGCATGTCGGTCACCGGTGGCTTTGCACACAGTCTCGGTGCGTTGTGGGATGGCAGCGGTACCAATTTCGCGCTGTTCTCTGAGCATGCCGAACGCGTGGAGCTATGCCTTTACGACGACAGTGGCAGACGTGAGCTGGCGCGACTGACGCTGCCCGATTGCACCAACAATGTGTGGCATGGTTTTGTACCTGGCTGCCGTCCTGGTACTCGTTATGGCTATCGCGTGCACGGTCCCTACGACCCGGAGCGTGGTCATCGGTTCAACCCGAACAAACTGCTGATTGACCCATACGCCCGGCTTATCGACGGTGAACTGCGGTGGTCCGATTCGCACCTCGGCTACAAAAGCTCCAGCCCCAGAGAAGACTTGTCGTTCGATCGTCGTGATAACTCTCGCGTAATGCCCAAGTCAGTCGTGGTCGACCCGGCCTTCAGCTGGGGAGATGATCGCAGGCCACAGACACACATGAGTGACACGGTTTTTTACGAGTGCCATGTCGGCGGGTTCACCATTCTGCACGAAGGTATCGATGAATCCATTCGCGGCAGTTATGCGGCGATGGCCGACCCGCTTTCCATTGCTCATTTGAAATCACTGGGTATAACCAGTGTCGAATTGATGCCGGTGCATCACTTTGTCGATGATCGGTTTCTGGTCGACAAGGGTCTGCGCAACTACTGGGGCTACAGCACATTAAATTACTTCGCACCGGAGCAGCGCTACTTTTCTGCGCTGGCTGCATCGAGTGGTCCGTCCGGCGCACTCGGTGAAGTGAAGCAAATGGTGCGGCGCTTTCACGATGCCGGAATAGAGGTGATTCTGGATGTGGTGTACAACCACAGCTGTGAAGGTGATCATCGCGGCCCGACGCTGTCGTTTAAAGGGATCGACAACCATTCGTATTATCGACTGAGTCAGGATAACAAGCGCTACTACATCAATGATACCGGTTGTGGTAACACGCTCAATCTGTGTCACCCGCGCGTGTTGCAGATGGTTATGGACAGTCTGCGTTACTGGGTCACGGATATGCATGTTGACGGCTTCCGCTTTGATCTGGCCACGTCACTGGCGCGTGAGCCCAACGGGTTTGACATACACGGCGGGTTTCTCGATGCGGTACAGCAGGACCCGGTGCTGGCGCAGGTAAAGCTGATTGCAGAACCGTGGGACATCGGACCGGGTGGCTATCAGCTGGGCGCGTTTCCAGCTGGCTGGTCAGAGTGGAACGACCGCTATCGCGACACACTGCGGCGCTACTGGCGGGGTGATGATTCTATGCTGCCAGAACTCGCGCGGCGCGTGCACGGTTCGAGTGATGTGTTTGATCACAGCGGCCGCGGCGCCTGGTCGAGTGTGAACTTTGTCACCACTCACGACGGGTTTACCCTTCTGGACACTGTGTCTTACCGTGACCGTCACAACGAAGCGAACGGCGAGAACAACGCCGACGGCCATCATGCAAACTTTAGTGACAACTATGGTGAAGAAGGGCCAACGGACGATAACACCATTAATGCATTCAGAGATCGCCAACGACGTAACATGCTGGCGACACTGATGTTATCGCAGGGTGTGCCGTTGTTGCTCGCCGGTGATGAGATGGGCCGCACACAGCAGGGCAACAACAACGCCTACTGTCAGGACAACGAAATAAACCATGTCGACTGGTCGCTACTGGACAGTGAGTCAGAGTTTTACCAGTTTGTCTGTCGGCTGATGCAACTGCGTCACGAAGAGCCTTTGTTGAGGCAGCGCAGGTTTGTACATGCACCGGATGAGCACGATGCATCAGACGCTGGTGACGGCGTCGAAATCCGGTGGTTAAATCCGGCGGGTGACGATATGACTTCTGCGCAGTGGGGTGAGTCGTTTGCACGTTGTGTTGGTCTGTTACTCACTGACCGGCAGACCATGCATCGACTGTTGATGATATTCAACGCCAGTCGTGAGTCGATTGAGTTTAAGCTGCCGTCCGCAGCGGGATCGACTGACTGGCTCTGCAGACTGAACACGGCGCATGTTAAAGCCACTGACGCAGTACCCGAGGCGACTGCAATGGTGGCTGTGCCCACTGCCAGTGTTACCGTCGCTGAGTCATCGGTGTTAGCGTACAACTGTTACGCCAACGACGAGGCACAGGATAAGACCGAAGAAGAGGCCGGCGACGGTGCAAACGGCAGTACCAACAAATCGGCTCCCATCGCACAAACGTTGGGTGCAAAAGGTAACGCACACTGAGCGATTCAGATGTGTGATTGCAAATAGCCAAAAATGATAGCGACAATAAGTAATATGAACCGGGGTTTAAGATGAGTAAAGTGCAGGCGCTGGCTCCACTGGAAATGAACGGTGCGGCGATAGATCACGACTTCAGACGTCATCTGGGGCTCACTCTGGGTTATCAGCTTGATACCAAAGAAGACCTTGAGCGTTACCAGGCGCTGGCGCTGACTGTGCGTGACAGAATGATGGAGCGCTGGACTGCCACGCGCCGACGTCATTCTGAGTCAGGTTGCAAACGCGCGTACTACCTGTCACTTGAGTTCCTGATGGGCCGCGCACTCGGCAACGCCATGCTCAATTTAAATCTCGAAGACTCGGTAAAAGAAGCGCTGTATGGCCATGGTGTTGAGCTTGAGGCACTGGCAGATCAGGAAGCTGACGCCGGATTGGGTAACGGTGGCCTTGGTCGCCTGGCGGCGTGTTTTCTGGACAGCTGCGCCACGCTGGATTTGCCGGTCGTCGGTTATGGCATACGCTACGAGTACGGCATGTTCCGTCAGGAGATAGCCGATGGTGCGCAGGTTGAGGAGCCGGACCGATGGCTGCGCAATGGCTATGTCTGGGAAGTTAAACGCCCGCAGGATACACAGCGCGTCAAGTTTTGCGGCCGCAGTGAATTTTATGTCGACGCTGAAGGTGCCTCACGGGTGCGCTGGGTCGATACCGAAACAGTGTTGGCAGTACCGCACGACACACCGGTGCCTGGCTTTGAAAACAATACCGTTAATACCCTGCGCCTGTGGAAGGCATCGGCGTCAGACGAGTTTGAACTCGGTGAGTTCAACGCGGGTCGCTATCCGGAGTCGGTTGCCGGCAAGAACGAAGCCGAGCACATATCAATGGTGCTGTACCCGAATGACAGCAGCGAAAACGGTAAAGAACTCAGGCTGCGGCAACAGTATTTTCTGGCGTCGGCCAGCTTGCAGGATGTACTCGAGCGGTGGGTTGCACTGCACGGCAAGAACTTTGATAACTTCGCAGAAAAAAACTGCTTTCAGTTAAACGACACGCACCCGAGTGTGGCGGTACCGGAACTGATGCGACTGTTGCTGGATGAGTACGAGCTCAGCTGGAACCGCGCGTGGGAAATTACCTCGGCCACCATGGCCTATACCAATCATACTTTGCTGCCCGAGGCACTGGAGCGCTGGTCTGTGAGTCTGCTGCGCCGGTTGTTGCCACGTGTGGTCGATATCATCTTTGAGATCAATGCACGCTTCCTGCACGAGGTATCGATGCAGTGGCCAGGCGATACAGAACGTCAGCGTCGCATGTCTATTATTGAAGAAGGGCATGATCCGCAGGTGCGCATGGCGTATCTCGCCATTGCCGGCAGCTTTTCCGTCAATGGTGTGGCAGCGCTGCATACCGATTTGCTGAAGCAGGGTTTGTTTCGCGACTTCTATGAGTTGTGGCCCAACAAGTTTAATAACAAAACCAACGGTGTCACACCGCGACGCTGGATGGCGTCGTGCAATCCGGAGCTGCGCGTTTTGTTAGACAAGACTATTGGCTCAAAGTGGGTGACCAGTCTTGATGAGCTAAACCGCCTTGAAAGCTATGTTGATGATCAGGCGTTTCGCAACGAGTGGAGGCAGGTTAAGCTCGCCAACAAGCGCAGGCTGGCAGACATGGTACGACGCGACTGCGGCGTGGAGTTTGACGTTGAAAGTATGTTCGATGTTCAGGTCAAGCGCATACACGAGTACAAACGACAGTTGCTCAACGTGCTGCATGTCATCCATCTGTACGATCGTGTGAAGCGCGGTGATACCGCAGAGTGGTCGCCACGTTCAGTGTTGATCGGTGGCAAGGCGGCGCCCGGCTATGTGATGGCCAAGCAGATTATCAAGCTGGTAAACAACGTCGCCAAGCTGGTTAACACAGACCCGGAAGTTGGTCGATTGCTGAAGCTTGCGTTTGTACCAAACTATCGGGTATCGGCGATGGAGGTTATCTGTGCCGGCACTGACTTGTCGGAGCAGGTTTCCACTGCCGGTAAAGAAGCCTCCGGTACCGGCAATATGAAGTTTATGATGAACGGTGCACTTACGATCGGTACACTCGACGGCGCTAACATCGAGATTCGTCAGGAAGTCGGCGACGAAAACTTCTTTCTATTCGGTCTCAGCGAGGAAGAGGTACAACAACAGCGAGCTGATTATAATCCGGATGCTATCATTGCTGCAGATGAAGACCTCGGCCGGGTGATGAACCTGCTCGAGAGTGGTCACTTCAATCAGTTTGAGCCGGGTATATTCGACGGCATCGTCAACAGCATTCGTGATCGACATGATCCATGGATGGTGGCGGCTGATTTCAGAAGCTACGTCGACGCGCAGCAACAGGCGGCACTTGCTTACGCTGACGCAGAACGGTGGACCACCATGAGCATTCTCAACGCCGCCAAAAGTGGCAAGTTCTCTTCTGACAGAACGATTGCAGAATATGAGCGAGATATCTGGAAGCTCAAAAACAACACATAGCGGGTTGTGCGGAGAACGGCCCACCAGGTGTCTGTTGTTTGTTCTGCAATCCATTATCAATCAATAAATTTGCAGACTGACAATGACAATGCTTACCGAGTTGCCTGAGTGGCAGGCGCTTAACAGTCACTATGCCGACATGAAGGGCGAGCAGATGCACAATCTGTTCGCCGCTAATCCTAACCGCTTTGACGAGTTCTCGGCCGAGGCGTGCGGCATACTGCTCGACTATTCAAAAAATCGCGTCAACGATAGAACCCTGCAATTACTTTTTGCACTGGCGGATCGCATCGGCATTGACGATCATGCCGCTGCCATGATGCGCGGAGATCGCATCAACAGCACAGAAGACCGTTCGGTTTTGCACTGTGCGTTGCGTATGCCAGCTACAGAGTCGCTGATGGTCGATGGTGTTGATGTGGTTGCAGAAGTTCACGAGGTCGCACAACAGGCGGCCGCATTTGTTGACAAAGTGCGCAGTGGTGAGTGGCGTGGCTATACCGGCAAGCCGATCAAAACGGTGGTTAACATCGGTATTGGTGGTTCAGACCTTGGGCCACTGATGGTGTGCGAAGCGCTAAAACCATGGCAGCAGCGGTCACTGGATTTTCGCTTTGTCAGCAATGTCGATGGCACGCACATCACCGAAGCGCTCACCGGCCTGGACGCTGACACCACGCTGTTTATCGTTGCGTCTAAGACCTTCACAACGCAGGAAACCCTGGCAAACGCGCACACCGCGCGCGACTGGTTTCTGCAAAGCGGCACAGAGGCGGATATCGCCCGGCACTTTGTTGCAGTTTCGACCAATGCAGAGGCGGTCTCGGCGTTCGGTATTGATGTCGCCAACATGTTTCGTTTCTGGGATTGGGTTGGCGGGCGCTATTCGCTGTGGTCGAGTATCGGGTTGGCAATTCGACTGTCGATCGGCAATGACCAGTTTGATGCATTGCTTGCCGGTGCGCATGCAATGGACAAGCATTTTCTTGAGGCAGAGTACAGTCACAATCTGCCGGTGATACTGGGCATGCTCGGCGTGTGGTATGGCAACTTTTTCGGTGCTCGTACCCACGTGATTGCCCCGTACGATCAGTATCTGCATCGTTTTCCGGCGTATCTGCAGCAGCTCGATATGGAAAGCAACGGCAAGCAGGTCAGAACCGATGGCCAGCCGGTAGACTGTGCCACCGGTGCGGTGCTCTGGGGTGAGCCGGGTACCAACGGCCAGCATGCGTTTTTCCAGCTGATTCATCAGGGCAGTGATCTGATTCCTGCGGACTTCATTACCGCTGCCAACAGCTGCAATGAATCGGGTTCGCACCACAGTATGTTGCTGGCCAATTGTATCGCCCAGACCGAGGCGCTGATGACCGGTAAGACGCGTGCTCAGGTCGAGCAGGAGCTGCGTGACGCTGGTGCCTCTGACGGTGCCATTGCCGAGCTTGCACCCCACAAGGTATTCACTGGCAATCGCCCCACCAACACGCTGATGGTCGAGCAAATGACTCCGGCGGCGCTGGGTGCGCTGATCGCACTGTACGAACACAAGGTGTTTGTGCAGGGCAAAATTTGGGGCATCAATTCGTTTGATCAGTGGGGCGTGGAACTGGGCAAACAGCTGGCAGCCACTGTGCTGCGTGAGCTGCAGGATGGCTCCCCGGGCACGCATGACAGCTCCACCACCGGTCTGATGCAATACTGCCGGCAGCACCGTCAAAACCTGATCCTGTAGCGCCGGCTGTGCCTGCCGGGCGCAGCCCGCCGCTATTCCCGGTTACCCCTATTTGTGCTGCCGTTCTGCCGCAACCATGCGCTAACACGGCAAGGCAGGTCGTCGTCGTGGCCATTCCGGTGTCGGTGCTGTTGCACAATCGCTGAGAACTTGTAGGAAATCGAGGCCTTGGTGTATGAAAACCGAAACCCGTGCAGTAGTCATTGGTGGTGGTCTGGTGGGGTGCAGCATTCTGTATCACCTGACCAAGCTTGGCTGGAAAGATGTAATGCTGCTCGAACGCGACGAACTCACGTCCGGGTCGACATGGCATGCAGCGGCCGGTATCCACGGTCTGCACGACAATAACAACATCTCCAAGCTGCAGTACTACACGATCAAAATCTACAAGGAGCTCGAAGCTGAAACCGGGCAGGGCTGCGGCATCTTTCAGCCTGGCTCAATCTACCTGGCGCAAACCAAAGACCGCGAGCATCAGTTGCGAATGCAGGCGGCCAAGGCGCGATACTTCAACGTTGAATTCCATGAAATGTCGCTGTCGGAAGCGCGCGACATGCACCCGCTGCTAAATACCGACGGCATCCGCTGCGCGATGTTCGAACCCGATGGTGGTAACGTTGACCCGTCAGGTGTCACCCACGCTTACGCCAAGGGCGCCAGAAACAACGGTGCCGAAATACATCGTTTCACACCAGTAGTCGAGACCAACCAGCGCCCCGATGGCACGTGGGATGTCGTCACGCCCGCCGGCACCATTCACACCGAAGTACTGATCAACGCTGCCGGTCTGTGGGGTCGTGAAGTCGGTCGACTGGCCGGGCTTGAGCTGCCACTGATACCGATGGAGCATCAGTACTTCGTTACTGAAGATATTCCGGAGATCGTAGAGGCCGGTCGTCGCCTGCCGTCCATTGCGGACCGCGATGCGGAGTTTTATCTGCGTCAGGAAGGCAATGGCCTGTTGGTGGGTGCCTATGAAAAGGATGGCCGCTTCTGGGCTGAAGACGGCACACCGCTGGACTTTGGACACGAGTTACTACCGGATGATCTGGACCGTATTGCAGACAATCTGGAAAGCGCCTGTGATCGCATACCTGCGCTGGGCTCTGCCGGTGTGAAGCGGGTGATCAATGGCCCGATGATCTGGTCGCCTGACAGCGCCGCCCTGTTTGGCCCTGTGCCAAACCTGAAGAACTACTATTGCTGTAACGGAATCATCCCGGGCTTTAGTCAGTCGGGTGGTCTTGGCCTGTTGCTGGCGCAGTGGATTGTTGAAGGCGAACCGGAGCTCGATCTGTTCCCGTGGGATCTGGCTCGCTTCGGTGACTGGCCCAACAAAACCTACACACGTGCACGCGCGCTCGACTGCTATGCGCATCGCTTCAAGATTCACTTCCCGTATGAAGAGCGTGAAGCGGGTCGTCCACTGAAGACGCGTCCGGTGTATGAAAAGCAAAAGCAAAACGGTGCGGTGTTTGGTCTGAACTACGGGTGGGAACACCCTCTCTGGTTTGCCGCCGAAGGTGTAGAGCCAAAAGAAGACTATGGCTTTGAGCGACAGGACTGGTTTGATGCAGTAAAAGCTGAGTGTGAAGCGCTGCGTTCATCGGTCGGAATGCTCGATGTATCTAACTACGCCAAGTATGAAATCAAAGGTCCGGGCTGCGCTGAGTGGCTGGATAAAATCATCGCCAATAACATCCCCACCGAAATTGGCCGCTCGTGCCTGACGCCGATGCTCGGTGTCCGAGGTGGTATCGCCGGTGACTTCACCGTCACCAAGCTTGGTGAAGATCACTTCTGGATGTTTGGCTCTGGTATGGCCGAGATGTATCACCAGCGTTTTTGGGAAATGGTGCCGGCGCCTGACGGTGTGACGCTTGAGTCCAGAACCGAAGACTGGTGTGGTTTCAGTGTCGCCGGTCCAAAGTCCCGCGAGATGCTACAGCGTATGACCAACGCAGACCTCAGTAACGATGCGTTTAAGTTCATGCGTTCACGCCAACTCACCATAGCCGGTATCGATGCACTGGCGATGCGCGTGTCCTTTACCGGTGATCTGGGCTGGGAAATCTATGTGCCAACAGAACATCAGGAAGCGCTGTTCGACGCACTGATGGAAGAGGG
>CAYMFQ010000216.1:3790-9609 GCA_964389335.1 uncultured Granulosicoccaceae bacterium | reverse complement strand
CCAACCTGAGTGTTCAGAGTCCCGTCATTATCAGTACCGGCCGTGGTGCCTTGCGCTGTTGTTAGAGACCCACTGAACACACCTGTGTTTACACCAGTCTCAGTCAGGGTTACCGTCTCGGACTCTCCGGTAACGTCATTGACAACCGTCACCGAGACGGTTTCAGCCGCACCCGCGTCTTCGTTCAGATCATCGTCGGCAACTGATATCGCGATGGGCGCACCGGGAGCGCTGTTCGCATCTGCGGTCAGCGTGCCGTCAAAGTTTACCTGTGGATTGTCGTCGCTAATGATCGCGGCAGGAGCAAAAAAAGTAGAGGCCAGGCCAAACACATAGGTATCGAGATAACGCTCGTTACCAAAGCTGGTGCCGGTAAAATTACCCCAGGTATGTCTGCCAGCAGATGTTGACGATAGTGCCCCCTGTGGTGTGTTACTGGTGCCGCCGGAGCTCAACAACGTGACATCGTCCCAGTACACCTGCGTGTCGGTCAGTGTGCCATCGGCATTGGCAAGAAAGATGGTCAAACCATCCTCTGTGCCGCCACTGGTTTCTGCATCATTGGCAATAAAGTGGTACTCACCCATGTGCACGCGCACCTGGGCGTAGTACACCCCGTTGGGTGGTGCGTTACCGGCAGCATCCAGTCCGTCCCAGGTTACCTGGTTAAAACCGCTGGACGCGAAACCCAGGATTTGCCGATCACCCGCATTGCCGTAGATGCCATCCTGGTTCAGGTCAATCAGAATCGAATAGGTGCCATCGACGTCGGTGGTGAATTCAAATGTGCCGGAATCTTGTACACCCGCTGTTGTGCCTGGTGAAATCGCGTAGTCCTGACCGTCAGAGTCAACAAAACGAACACCGGTCAGTGCCGGTGGGTTGACTGGTCTTTGCTGCGCAACGGCCGGGTAGTGAACGTACATCGGATGCTGATAAGTAACTGAATTCCCCGACCTATCGACACTGTAGCCGGAGTTCGGATTGTCCACCCCCAGTGAATTAGCCACCAGGTTATAGCCATAGCCCGCGAAATTATTGAGGTCGAGCTGCCACACATATTCGGTATTGAGTCGCCCGCCAGGAACTAACGCATAGTAGTTGGCATCCGTCGCCTGGGCCTCACCAAACCCGTTGGCATTAAAACCAAACGCATAGCCCCACATGCGGCCGTCAGCGGCTGTCGGGTCCGGGTCGGTGCTGGTATCCGGGGTTACGGTGACGTCGTAACGTTTAAAATGGCTGTTGGGCCATCCGGTCTGGGAAGTGTTTTGCAGCTCTAACCGATACGTGCCGGACTCCAGAGTCGTATAGCGCAGGGGCGAGCTGAGCGTCGACGTCATCGCATCGACACAGTCCACAGTGCTGCTACTGTTGCTCAGTGTTTGCACCGGGGTGACATCGTCAGACGGTGCATAAATAGACACAGACACGGCATCACTATTGGCCGAACCACAAAGCGAAACGTTGATCACCTCTCCAACGCTTAGAATGTCTACGTAAACTGATGCCGATACGCTATCGCTGGCATACCCTTGAGACTGCACTGCCTCGTGATCAAGAAGCCACTGACCGAGGCCCATCTGAGCAGCCCCTTCAGCATGAGTGTGCGGGGAGACGACAAAGAGTGTGAAAAAAAAGAAGGGGATTACATACAGGCAGGGCGAAACGCGGGTAACCGACATAATCATGAAAATCCGTTCTCAAACATGTGTTACGCCACGCACATGTGCAGAATCCACACCACCGAGCGAAATACCGCGCCAATCTGTCCACAGATCTGAATATTTTCTCTCGACAGCTACGGCTATGCCAATTGCTTGCGCACCGACCCAGGTTTGCCTCGTGCTTAGCTACTGGACCAACTCTTGCCTGATGCTGTGAATTACCCTTACTTTTTCTCCTATAAGATGCCGATGCACAGATCATTAACGCAGGTTCTGAGTCTTGCGCTTGCTACCCTGACTACCACGTTTGCCTGTAGCGATACTACCCTGACCCGGTTTAACGTCGACGAACGACTGGAAGAAACGACAGTACAGGGCGTTGGATTCGGAAACGTATTGCCGCTTACACTGTCCGAACTGAATGCAGATATTGAGCAGCAGGAATCATACGGGCAGGAAGACTTTGACTACGTAACCGAAATACGCATGACCAGCTTGTCTCTGGCAATTGTTGAGGCATCTGACGACCCCGAGCGTGACTCGTTTGAAGATGGCAATGAAGACAATTTTGACTTCGTTGAATCCCTGAACCTGTACATTCAGGCCAATATAGGCGGTACCGAGCAAAAAGAATCTATCGCGTTTCTGGCATCGACGGACCCTCAAATCGCAACCTCGAGCAGACGCATTAGTCTTGAGACTACCGGCATCGATATTCTTGACTATGTAGAAGCCGACGGTGGTTATCAGGTAGTAATTGAAGGCAGCGGAAATGTGCCTCCCGACGATGTAATTTTCAATGGCGACGTTGTGTACCGGGTCGGGGTTGGTTTCCGATAAACTGCCATACTGTTGCGCGTACACTAAAAACGATGACCTGAGGCCGGACCAGATGTGCTGACTCGCTGGTCATCGGTTATCTTAAAGCGAAAGTACCATGTTCATAAGCGCGACAACTCAACCGCATTTCTTATCGCATGGATCAATTCAAGCCGTCCTACCGGCTTGGTCAACCGCGGCACACCGGATAGTGAAGGTGGCAGTTCGTAGTTGCTGTCGTATCCACTGGTTAGTACGACGGCAGTTTTTCTATCGACCAGTTGTTCGGCGACGGTAAAACTTGTGCCCTCCCCAAGGTTAATATCCAGCACACCGCAATCGTAAGTATTCGATTTGAGAGAGGCGGTAGCCAGTTCCGCACTGGGCAGCGTATCAACAACGGAGACGCCCAGATCGAGAAGCATCCGTTCGAGCTCCATCGCAGCGGTCTCCCATCAGACGCTGCAACAACACACCGGCAGACTTACCCACGCTCGATTCGTCAGGCCACCTTCTGACATCGGCAATGCTTTCTATCGCTACCTGATCCTCTGTCGTGTCTTCGAGCAGGCGGCGGGTAACAGAATCAGCAGGTGTATCGCCATAGCTGCTCATGGCGCCCGACTCCACTGCAGTCAGACCATCCGCAGACATAATCTCCTGTATGCTGTCCGCAAGCAGATCGGTCACTTCACCCAGTGTCGTGCCCGCCGATTCAATCGATGTTAAAACCGACGTCGCGTGAGTGCGTTTAACAAGTCGGGTGCGCTCCTCCTCCTGCAAAATCATCATAGACACAAGCTGCCCGAATAACTCACAGATCATGCGTTGATCCTGACCAATGTGGCGAGCGCGATAGTGGTGAAACGCAAATATACCCCACAGCTTTCCACGCACAATAATTGAGATATTCATCGTCGCGCGCACCCCCATATTTTCCAGATACTCTACGTGTATCGGGGAAATACCTCGCAAGTGGCTCAGAGTCAGGTCGAGTGGTGGCGAATCTGCAGCAGCAAGCAGCCCGGCGGCTGAATCATGAATATCAGCTATGATACGAAATGGCGCACGTAACATCACCTGCCGAACCTGTGCAGGTATGTCCCACGCCGGGTAGCGCAAGCCCAGATAAGGTTCTATTCCCGGGCCGGCCGCCTCGGCGACGACCTCGCCATCACCGTTGTCGAGAAACCTGTACGCCATGACACGATCATGCGCGGTCAGGTGGCGCAGTGCTCGCACGGCCGTTTCCAGCAATGGCTGCACGCCGTTCCCGTCGGTGACCGCTGCCATCATAGAGCGCACCATAGCGACCGGTGACTGCTCGACCGGCGCCTTCTGTGTTGCGTGACACCGCTCAAACTCTACCACTGCGGTAGTCGGTGTTGAAAACACAGCAATGTCTACCTGACCAACACCTGCTTCAAACCTTCCGGCGTAGTCCCTCTGATCACGAATGCTGGGTAGTCCGAGCGCACCACGGATTGCGTGCAATGCGCTGTGGCTCTCGACTAATGCCTCATAGTGTTGACCGAGGAATGTCCTGTCGTCATTAAAAATTAGCGGCGACAGGTTTTCACTTTGATAAAGCACTTCGCCGTTGTCGAGAGAGAATCCACAAACCGCACCGAATGACTGAATATAGCCCGGTATATGTACCGGCTCAGATTCACAGTTGTGCAGTGCAACTTTTTCGTCCGGTGTCATCTGGCATATACCTCGTCTTCCCTAATCCGGAGGGCGGCATCGTCAGAGGCCTGCAACGCGATGTTGAAGCCGATCAATTGGTACCTGTACGTTAAAATCAGGTGCATACATTGCCGTTATGATTACAAAAGCGATTTCAACCGGAATCGTGCCGATATCGCTGATTTCACCTACACCTTACCTGTTTTCCCATCTCGGGGTATTACCAATTTGTCCGCTCAAATCAACCGCGCAGTACCAGCCTGGGTCGGTTTGTTACAACACGGCCCGGGTGGTGTCACAGAAATGTGTGGATACGTGCCGCATGCGCTAAACTCTGTGCGCCTTACTCAATACAGATAAAATCATGGCCATCTGCGGTCTCGACTTTGGCACTTCCAACTCAACCGTGGGTGTCGTTAAAAATAATCATAACACCATGGTGCCACTGGAACTCGACAGCACTGGCGATTGGCACAGCACGCTGCCCAGTGCGCTGTTTTTCGACTTCGAGACCGACGACATCAGCTTTGGTCGCAGCGCGATAGCGCAATATACCTCGGGCCATTCCGGCCGTCTGATGCGATCGATGAAAAGCTTGCTTGGCAGTTCTACGATGAACGACAAGACACAGATCAAACGTCGCTTTTATACCTACGACGAAATTATCAGCTTTTTTGTGAGCAGTCTGAAACACAAGGCAGAGGAGTATTTACAGTCAGACGTAAACGGCAACGGTGGGCACAGCGGGAATTCACCGAACATCGATTCTGTTGTTATCGGTCGTCCCGTATTTTTTAATGACGATGACCCGACGCTCGACAAAAGCGCTGAGTCGCACCTCGCGGACATTGCAAAACTGGCGGGCTTTAAGCACGTATCCTTTCAGTATGAGCCAATTGCCGCCGCGTTTGATTATGAGCAACAGGTTAGCAAAGAAGAGTTGGCGCTGATCGTCGACATCGGTGGCGGCACCTCTGACTTTACGCTAATTCGTTTGTCACCGGAGCGGCACCAGCAGCCTGACCGCAAGAGTGATTTTCTCGGCAACCATGGTGTACATATCGGTGGCACTGACTTTGATCGCCGCCTGTCGATGGCCGGTGTCATGCCATGGTTCGGCCTTGGCAGCCCGTTGAAAGAACGGCCATCACTGTCAATGCCCGCAAACTATTACTTTGAGCTCGCGACCTGGCATCGCATTCATTTGCTGTACGAACGTGGCGTGCAACTGGAGCTCAACAACCTGAAGCAACAAGTACAGGACAAAGCGTCAATTGAAAGACTGCTGGCACTGTTGCAGCGCCGCAAGGGCCATCACCTGGCCGCACTGGTCGAACAGGCCAAGATTGAGCTCTCCGCAGTCGAAACAACAGAGGTACCTTTGCACAAACTGTTCGACAACGGACCCGACAGCAACATCAGTAACGATGTGCAGCACACACTCGATCTGGCACAGGCCTCCTGCCCCATTACCCGGCAACAACTACAGCAGTCACTTGAGCGCGATATCGACTCGATATTTACCGCGCTGTCCGACACCTTGCAGCAGGCAGGTTTGACAACTGACAGCGTCGACACCGTTTTTACCACCGGCGGCTCAACCGCGTTGCCGATGATAAAAACACTGATCGGCCAAACGCTGCC
>CAYMFQ010000216.1:0-3690 GCA_964389335.1 uncultured Granulosicoccaceae bacterium | reverse complement strand
GCCACTCGCATAGAAGCGGAAGGCCAGCCGGTAGTACTCGGCTATGGGCACGGCGATGTCATCCTCGGTCAGGATGAACAATGGACAAAAGGCAACAGCCCCTGGCAACTGCACCGCGATGGCGACAGACTGTACGGCCGTGGCACCGCCGACAACAAGGCACAGCACACGATTAACCTCGCGTCGCTCCGCGCTGTTATCGACACCCGTGGCTCGCTCGGCTTTAACGCAAAGTTCCTGATTGAGATGGGCGAGGAAGCCGGCTCTGCCGGATTGAGGGAACTCATTGAACAACACAAAGACGATTTCAGCGCCGATGTTTTTATTGGCTCTGACGGGCCTCGCATCTCACCCGATCAGCCGACCGTTACACTCGGTGCACGAGGCGCGTTAAATTTTGACCTGCAGGTTAACTTGCGCGACGGCGGTCATCACTCCGGTAACTGGGGCGGCCTGATTGCAGACCCGGCAATCATACTGAGCCATGCTCTCGCCTCAATCACCAGCGCCACCGGGCAGATAAAAGTAGATGGCTGGCTGCCGCCGCCGACGCCCGAGTCAATTAAAACGGTACTACAGGGTTTAACCATTAAACCCGGACCCGACGCACCAGTGATCGATCCGCACTGGGGTGAACCCGGATTAACGCCGGCGGCCAAAGTCTACAGCTGGAACAGCTTCGCGATATTGGCAATGAAGGCGGGCAACCCCGAGCACCCGGTCAACGCCATTGCACCGTGGGCAAAAGCACACTGTCAGTTGCGTTTCTTTGCCGGCACCGATGCCGACAATATACTCCCGGCACTGCGAAAGCATCTGGATGTGCACGGCTTTGAACAGGTGGAAATATGCGAACCAACAGATAACAATGCGGGCTTTGCTGCGTCGCGTACCGAGCCTGATCATCCATGGGTGCAAAAGATCGCCGCGTCCATCGCCACCACTGATGGTCGCGCACCGGCAATTATACCCAGCACGGGAGGCTCTATCTGCAATGACCTCTTCACCGACTTACTGGGGTTGCCAGCCATCTGGATACCGCACTCTTACGCGGGTTGCTCACAACATGCACCGGACGAACACGTATTGCTGTCGCTGTCCAGATCGGCCCTGTCAATAATGACCGGTCTGTATTGGGACCTTGGCGATGGCACGTCAGCCCCCACCAACCGAAAATAACTGCCGTACAATCGTTTGCTGTACATCTAATAACGGAGTCACCATGACCACTGAAAATAGCCCGAGTGTCGATCAACTGGCTGAGGACCTGCTCGGCAGTCACGCGGAGGACCTCGATCAAAGTCAGCGCAAAGTCGTTGAGTCAATCGCCAACAGCGCCCCGATTGCAGAAAACATCAATGAAACGATTGAAGATCAGTTGTCGTTTGGTGACCGACTGGCAGACAAAGTCGCAGCATTTGGCGGTTCCTGGAGTTTCATTCTAATGTTCACCGGCATTATGCTGATGTGGATCATCAGTAATACCCTGATACTGGCGACAAACGCATTTGATCCTTACCCGTTTATTTTGTTGAATCTCGGCCTGTCGACGGTCGCAGCCCTGCAGGCGCCATTTATTTTAATGTCGCAAAATCGACAGGGTGAGCGCGATCGACTCAAGGCGGAGCAAAACTACCAGGTTAGCCTGAAACTGGACCTGGAGATCAGTCGACTGCACGATAAACTCGACGTGCTGGCGCAAAAACAAGATCAGGAACAAGAACGAAAAAGCTAGTGTTTACTGTTGACGTCTGACGGCGATATTTTTCCGATGCAGTCCCACCGGGATCGCGGATTAACCACAATGGGTCGACTCAATAGCTGATTGTTGGGGTAGATGATTACCTCACGGTTTTCGGTAATCAACCGCACGTTAAACAACTTTAGCTCAGCAACATAGCCCTCAATATAATTGTCGAGGTCAAGCACTCGAACGAAGTTGCCGCGCTTAATATTCGGGTGCATCAACAACGCGAAAAAAGCGGTGACATTACTGAGGATCGACCACTGAGCAAATAAAGCAACACCCAGCAGCGTGAGCATGGTTGTGGAAAATAGCAGTACACTGGAAAATTTTATGCCCCAGATCAGCGCAAGCAGTAACAGCCCGATCAGCACTGCCACGAGTCGGATCAACGTCTTGGCCTGATTAGTAGAGTCGGGCTTAAAGTTGCCCTCATCAGCGCTTTTTTCGATTTTGGGTGTAATGGCCCGCTCAACCAGTAAAAACGCACCGACAACGAGCGCGGTCAACAAAATATGTCCGCCACTGCTGGCTAGAAAAGCGGTGGCGTGTTCTTGCAATCGAGTCATTGGTCCGGGTTCTTGCGCAGGCTGTGTTCTAATAATTGTTAGCCAATCTCACGTACGGATCAATCAAATTCTATCGGTTTATGCAACAACCCTTCGTCTCCAGGCAACGGGTTAACGCGCCAGCAAGATATTAAATCGTGCACGAATTTTTTCGTCGATGTCGGTTGTGATCGCATCCGGCTGATGGTCCTTGAGAATATCACGCACTTTAGCGTTGGCACGTTGCCACATATCCTGCGCGCCGTCTTCTGCCCACACGGCCGGTGCCTGACGATCGGTTAGCGTTGACGGCCAGAAGTAGTCGCGCTGCATGGCCTCAATCGTGTGCTGCCCGCCAAGAAAATGCCCTTCGCCGTAAACGGCCTCTTCAATGGCGGCAAAGCCAAGTGTCTCTTCGTTCACCTCAATGCCGCGCAACACCCGGTATACCTGAGACAGCATCTCATCGTCGATTAACATCGCTTCAAACGATACCCCCAGAAGACTTGCCATCATACCGCTTGACTCATATACCATGTTGCACCCGGCAAGCCCGACACCCAGAGATGACATGGCTTTCTCAAGACCCATTTGTGCATCAACGGCTTTGGCATCACTCATGGAACTGGCGGCACCGGACGGCAATCCAAGCCAGTTCGACAGTTGTGCAGAGCCAGCGTTGAGCAATGTTATCTCGCCACCACTGCCGCAAAACGAACCGGTACGCAGATCAATCACAAACGGCCAGTTGGAAAATATCATTGGATAACCCGGTGCAAACAGATTCACCATGATCAGCGATGCCAGTGTTTCAGCTAGCGTCGATGCAAGCATGCCGGCAATGGTGGCGGGCGCGGTAGCACCGGACTGTGCAGCGATAATACTGTTCAGTGGCACACCGCGTTTGATACAGGCGAGTGCCACGTCAAACGCATCTTCGCCGTAGCGCAGCGGTGAGATAATCGGGCTAATGTGGCCTTTCAGGCAGGGCTTTTGTCGAAAGCTGCCCCTGCCGCCCATCACCATTTCAAACATATCGATAATCGGGTCAACGGTATGCGCAAGCGTAAAGCTGGTACCTACCGGCTTACGTGTACCGCGCAGTAACGCGTAGGCGGTATTGATATCAAGATCATCGTTGTCCGGAATATCGGTGGCAACGCAGCAGCGGGTAAACCAGCTAACGTTGTTAAGTGAATCCGCCAGTCGGGTAAAGTTGTACAGATCATCAAGCGTTGCCGCGCGATACGTGTGTGTGTCGAGATCAAGCGTTTGCACCGCGGCGCCACCGGTACCGTAATACACTCTGTCGCCACCAATTTCGATATCGTGTTTGCTGTCTCGGCCATGCAGTACAAACTGCCGACAGGCACCGGCAATAATATCTTCAACCATACT
>CAYMFQ010000215.1:3446-9655 GCA_964389335.1 uncultured Granulosicoccaceae bacterium | reverse complement strand
GCTTTTGCTGCACACGGGTTACAAGCTTTTGCTGCACACGGGTTACAAGCTTTTGCTGCACACGGATTACAAGCCTTCGCAGCACACGGGTTACAGGCTTTCGCTGCACACGGATTAGCTGTTGGATTAACAACCTTCGCAGCGCAGGGGTTACACGGGTTGGCCGCACTGGTTGTACAGCCCGACACTACTAATCCCGACCCTGTCAGCATCAGTCCTGCCACAACGGATCGGCTTACTCGCGTTTTGTTAAATTTATTGGGAAGGTACTTATCGTTCATTGCTCGCCTCCAGTTCAGTATATAGGGATTCTGTTGATGAGGCGCTGAGCCTCATTGACGATACCGTTTACTCAAGACGCACAATAAATATTCAGATGATGCATCGACCCGCAATCCGGACATCGCGATGCTGTGACAGACAAGGTACTGACAGGTTCAATTCAAATCCATATAAAGTAGAACACCTGTGGATATTCACAGGTATGTAAGAGATGCGAACACCCTACAGTCGTGTTAATAGTTCGACTTGTGCTAAATGTTTCGGCTACCGGCACAAGACAGGCAAGACTATTCAGGTTGGTGCTATATAACGGCACCACATTGTAAGTGGATTCAGGCAGGACACTGTTTGCGCCTGACTGGAATTAAACTAACCATGGCAGTGCGCTACAGCACATTGCGCACTACTGTGTGGTGAACAAACTCTCCTATAAAGCACCATCAATCCAGACATCAATCAACACGGTCTGGTCTGACGCAATTGATTCTGCAAGCACTCCGTCAAGTTCATCAACATTAACAACACGCTTTGCACAGACTCCCATCGACTCTGCCAGCTTTACAAAATCAATTGCAGGATCATCGAAGTCCATACCGATAAACTCCTGTGTTCCATGATAGGCCTGCACGCGTTGCTTCAATATCTTATAGCCACGGTTGTTAGCGATGATGTAGGTGATAGGCAACTTCAAGTGCACCGCAGTCCACAGAGCCTGTATGCCATACAGGCTACTGCCGTCACCAATTACGGCAACGTGTGGCCGGTCCGGTTGCGCCAGTTGCATACCGATCACGCCGGCCACCGCAAAGCCAATACCACCACTGGCCAGTCCAAAGTATGACTTCGCATCGCGATAGGGAACCAGGTCAGTCAGGTGTCGACTTGACGTAAGGCCTTCATCAACCAGTACGGCGTTGTCCGGCAGCGCCATGGCAATCTGTCGCATCAGGTAATCAGCGTTGATCGGTTTCGATGTTACCAGCCCCTGCAACTTTTCCTGCAGCGCCCGTCGACGTGTGGTCCAGTTATCCTGCTTTATCGTGTTTACTGCAGTCGCTATCTTATCGGCATCGACAAGCTGCGTTACTGCCGGTAGCAATGCGCGTATGGTTTCACCGGGATGCGCATTGATTGCTATATCGGCCGGGTAGTTTTTCGCCAGTTCGTGCGAGCGCTCGGCTATCTGCAATACAGCAACGTGCTCTGGCAGCGGTTCAATGTCGCTGTCGACAGACATACGCAGCACGTCGGAGCCCAAAAACAGCACGGTGTCATATTGCTCAAGAATGCCACGCACCTTTTTCTGATCACGCGATAGACTGCCGATGTAGCAATCGTGCAATGAATGAAAATGCGCACCGTGGATAACCGTCTGCTGATACACGGGCGCTCCCAGTGCACTGGCAAGTAAGCCGGCTTCATGAAGACTGTTGGTTGTGGCGAGCTCATGGCCTGCGACAATCGCCAGTTTCTCCGCATCAACCAGGCGCTTCGCAAGCGCACTGATACTCTCATCGGATGGCCGAACCACTGCGTCAACACGGGTTGAGTGGCCCAGATCAAGCTCGGCAGTTGCGTTGAGGATATCCCCCGGCATGGAAATAAACACCGGCCCGGTTGGTGGCGCCATGGCAATTTTCGCAGCGCGGCGCAGAATACGAGGCAGATCCTGTAAGCGCGTTACTTCAACTGACCACTTAACCAGCGGATCGGCCAATGGTGGCAACGGGTCATACAGCAAGGGCTCGGTTAAACCGTGGCCCTGCTCCTGCTGACCCGCGGTAATGATGACCGGTGACCCAACCCAGCGCGCGTTGTAGATCGCGCCCATGGCATTGCCAAGACCAGGCGCCACATGCACGTTGCAGGCACTGAGTTTTCCGGAGGCTCGACTGTAGCCGTCTGCCATTGCCACAACGATAGACTCCTGCAGCCCCAGCACGTACTGAAGCTGTGGCAGGCCCGGCAACGCTGCCATCACAGGTAACTCTGTGGTGCCCGGGTTGCCAAATAAATAGTCAATGCCCTCGTCCAGGAGTATCGATAGAAAGGCCTCACGACCGGCATACTGCGTCATTGGGTGTCCTCCGTCAGAGACGTCAGATTAAGTCGGTGACAATCGTTAGACAAGTAATCAGGCGATTGAATTTTCAGGCCCGCAACTGTGGCGTGCGTGTAAAATGCTCCATCCAACAAACGGCGAGTACACACCATGAAAGCAATTCGAGCGCACCAGTTCGGCGGACCGGATGTACTGCAACTCGACGATGTCGCAGACCCGGTCGCATCGACAGGCGAAGTCGTCGTCGATATCAAAGCCGCCGGAGTCAACCCTGCGGACACCTACATGCTGGGTGGTGCCTATGCAATTGTGCCGGAACTGCCATACATCCCCGGCGGCGATGCTGCGGGTATTGTGTCTTCCGTGGGTGCAGGAGTAACGACGGTAAAAACCGGCGACCGTGTGTTTGTCGGCACCGCCATGGGCTTTGATATGACCGGCTGCTATGCGGAGAAGGTCGTCAGGCCTGCCGCGGACGTGGTGCCGTTGCCTGACGCAGTCGACTTTACCGCCGGTGCCGCACTGGGCATTCCGTACGCAACCGCACACTATGGTTTGTTTGCGCGCGCAGACGCGAAGGCAGGAGAAACGGTATTCATTCACGGTGCCAGTGGTGCAGTTGGCACAGCCGCCATCCAACTGGCCAAACGCGCCGGGCTGCGCGTTATTGGCAGCGCGGGTTCGGAACGTGGCTGCAAGCTGGTGCTGGACCAGGGTGCCGATCACGTAGTCAGCCACACCAGTGACGGCTATGCCGACGAGGTTAAGCAACTAACAAACGGCTCCGGCCCGGAGATCATTCTGGAAATGCTGGCCAACGTTAATCTCGCAACGGACCTGGAGCTTTGTGCAAAGTACGGCCGTATCATCATTATCGGCAACCGCGGCGAGGTCACCATCAACCCGCGCCTGACGATGATGAAAGAGCTCGACGTGCGCGGACTGGCACTGTTCAACGGCAGCCGTGCGCAAATGGAGCACGTTGTCGAAGACCTACTGGCAGGCCTGGCGGATGGCAGTCTGCAACCGGTAATTGGCAAACAACTGCCACTGGCAGAGGCCGCTGAAAGCCACCGCGCCGTAATGACTGCCGGTGCACACGGCAAAATCGTGCTTACCAACTGACGCTGGCATTTACACGCCATAAAGCCGTAAAACAGCACGCTACAAAGACAAGGGCATGGGACAAGGGGCAAAGGCATGGGACAACTGGTAGATGGCAAGTGGCACACGGACTGGTACGACACCAAATCCACCGGTGGCAAGTTTGTTCGCAAAGACGCTCAGTTCCGCAACTGGATAACCGCTGATGGCGCTGCAGGCCCCAGTGGCAACGGCGGGTTCGACGCTGCCCCGGGACGCTACCATCTGTACGTGTCGCTGGCCTGCCCCTGGGCACATCGGGCGTTGATTTTTCGTCAGTTAAAAAACCTGACGGATGCCATCAGTGTTTCATCGGTCAATTCGTTCATGGGTGACAATGGCTGGAGCTTTGAACCGGGACCGGGCGTTATACCTGATTCAATCAACAACTGTACGTATATGCACGAGGTCTATACCAGTGCCGCACCTGACTTTACCGGTCGTGTAACAGTACCCGTGCTGTGGGACAGGCAGCAGCAGACGATCGTCAGCAACGAGTCGTCGGAGATCATCCGCATGTTTAACAGTGAGTTTGATCAGGCGGGCGCGGCAGCTGGTGACTATTACCCGAGTGCATTACGCAACGAGATTGACAGTGTAAACGACAAGATTTACCACGGCCTCAATAACGGTGTGTATCGGGCCGGCTTTGCCACAGCGCAGTCAGCTTACGATGAAGCTGTAACCGATGTATTCGACACGCTTGACTTTATGGAAGCGCGCCTGTCTGCGCAGCGTTATCTGACCGGCAGCGTGCTGACAGAAGCCGACTGGCGGGCATTCACCACGCTTGTTCGGTTTGACCCTGTGTACGTCGGGCATTTTAAATGTAACCTGAAGCGCATTGCCGACTACCCTGCCCTGTCGAACTATCTGCGAGAACTCTACCAGCACCGGGGGGTGGCTGATACGGTTGACTTTGATCACATCAAGGCACACTACTATGCGTCACATGAATCTGTTAACCCGACCCGTATCATCCCGCAGGGCCCGCAACAAAACCTGCTTGAACCACATGACCGGGATAAGCGTTTTCCAGTGTAGGTAAGCAAAAGCGTATCAGTGTGCTGCTGAAAGCGTTGTCGAGGTTGCCGCGCTCGCAATTTTGACAAACGCCCATAGCTTGCCGTCATGCAAAAATTTAACTACCCCCAATTTACGCCGCAAGCCGGCTACATGACCGAGGCAATACGAAAGAAATATATTGACTACGCCATTGATGCACAGCTGTTGCCATCAATGGCTCATCGCATGGAAGCAGTTCTGACACTGACAGCGCCGGACGATCCACAAAAACCGGTGCAATTCTGGCAGCTATACTCGATCCTTGGCGCACAGCGAATCGTTGCCATTGTTAGTGCGTTTTACCAGCGTGTGTTTCGTGACGAACCATGGTTCCGCACTGTTTTTGAACGAGTTGGTAACGAGCGCCATCACGTGGCAACGCAGTCCGCCATGTGGCTCGACGTAATGGGAGGCGGAGCTCAATACCACGGCGCGGAGTTTCGACTGAACTTTCATCACACCCACAATGCGATGCAATTGATGAACGACAAGGGCGCTGAACGCTGGGTCAGTTTAATGCGTGAGACGCTTGATGACACTAGCATCGACTACACCGACGACACGCGCGTCAGAACATCTATCAATACGTTTTTATCGTTCTTTATGGACAAGTACGCAGACGACTTTAACTTCGACAATCGCTTCAGCTTTGGAGACACCAACCCAAAGCTGGTCAAACGCATTAACTTTCTGAACCTGACCTCTGACGCAATCGAGGCATTAACGGAAGCCGAGCTGATCGATGAATTGACGCTGCGTGGTATCGATGTATCTGAATACCCGGACAAACCGGCGCTGGTCAACAAAGCACTGAGCCTGTAGTAAACGGTAACTTGAGGGCCGCCCTGCAACGACTACTGTCCGGCACAATTCGTTATACTCGGCAGCTACCAGCAACAATCGGAATCGGGAACAGCATGTCTAAACGCAGCTATGTAGTAACTGGCGTCGCAAGTGGTATCGGCGCCAGTGTCGCCACACGTCTGAACAACGACGGCCATCAGGTAATCGGGATAGACATCGCCGGTCCGACGGCACCTGTGAACCAGTTCATAGAAACCGACCTGTCTGACCCGGCCGCCATCGCCGCCGCCGTGCAGCAGATTGCCAATCCGGTCGACGGTCTGTGTAATAACGCCGGACTGCCACCGCGTGATGGTTTGAGTGCAAAAATTCTGCAGTTGAATTTTCTGAGCGTGCGTACGCTCACACATCTTATGGTGCCGAAGCTCAACGCCGGCGCATCAATTGTGAGTGTCGCGTCGCGTGCAGGACATGGCTGGCCACAGCATATTGAGCAGATAAAACAACTCGGCAACATAGACAACGCAGAGGCACTCGACGCATTCATCACGAATGAAAATATAGATCCCACACGTGCCTATAACCTGTCGAAAGAAGCCGTTATCGTATGGACACTGGCCGAAACCGAGGCACTAATAGCAAAGTCTATTCGTATTAACACGGTGAGCCCCGGCGCTATCGACACTGGCATACTGCCCGACTTTGCCCGTGCATTCGGGGATAAAGTCAAACACAACCTTGAACGAGTTGGGCGACCCGGCACGGCTGAGGAAATCGCGTCAGCAATCAGCTTCCTGCTGCACCCCGACAGCCACTGGATCAATGGCACTGACATCGCAGCGGATGGTGGCAT
>CAYMFQ010000215.1:0-3346 GCA_964389335.1 uncultured Granulosicoccaceae bacterium | reverse complement strand
TGCACCCCGACAGCCACTGGATCAATGGCACTGACATCGCAGCGGATGGTGGCATCGGTGCATTTAACGCAGCCGATCAACTGGAACTGGCAGGGCTGGCTGCGATTCACTGATTAGGTTACACACTGTTACAACCGGAAACACCAGCGCCGACGTAGCGCCCTAAACTAACGTCACAAGGAAGGTGGCAACTATGACAAAACCCAGAACCAATCGAGCGGCAACCCTGACACTTGTGCTTGCGGTGATACTTACCGGGCTGAGCTCCGGTTTTTTCGCCACCTACTACTATTCCGTGACGCGTGCTTTGGCAACCGTTTCCGACCCGGTATACGTCACCACCTTTCAGGCGATCAATGCAACTGTACGCAGCGTAGAGTTTGGGCTTATCTTTTTCGGCAGCCTGCCAGCACTGATCATTGCCACCGTGCTGCAATGGAGCTCTGGCGCAACCAGAAACCTGTTGCTGCTTGCCACAGTTGCGTACTGCGTCATGCTCGCCATTACCTTTACGGTGCACATTCCGCTAAATGAAGCGCTGGCAGTTGCAACCGATGCCAGCAGCGCAAGGCTTGCGTTTGAATCGCACTGGAATAATCTACACCTGGCACGAACGCTGGCCGTTTGTGTGTCTTTTGTACTGACCGTGACGGCATTAACGTTACGCACGGGCTAAGTTATCGGCTCTACTTCTTATCTATTCACTATAGCAACCATGTCAGCCACTATACTCTATTGAATCTCCTACCTTTGATCGTAGTCAGCGACTTGAAATTATAACTAATTGTTAAACACCGCAGCTCTACCGGGTTAATGTGATGCACCTCACGACTAATTGAATCGCGCCACCACATAATCGCCGCAGATTTAAATCCGCGCTCAAGATGTTGAGTCCGTCAACCGATACCAAGGCAGGTATTTTTTCCTTCGATGGACACCCAACTGCGAAGCTATTGTGGCAACTTTCAGATTATTCAAAATACACCTGCGAGTACCTTTTCTCACCCTTGCGCTTATTGAATCGCTGCTGTGCATCGCTGCTGTCTTTGCCGCCGTGCACATTCGTTTTGGCGGCGAGTTGAGTGCTGAAAGCCTTGCCCGCAACAACGTTTACTCACCGGTACTATCCGCGCTGTCATTCGGCATTATTATGCCCGTAACAATGATGGCAATGGGCCTTTACCAGGCACGATTTCGAGGCGGCATCAGCGGCGTGCTGCTTCGGTCGATCTCCGGATTCTTTGCCGGCGCGGTGTTTCTGGCACTGCTGTACTACGTTTTTCCGAGCCTTTATATCGGCAGAGGCGTGTTTGGCATCGCACTGCTGCTATCGTTCATCGGTGTAACTCTGCTGCGACCTCTGTTTTTCTATTATGTGGAAAAAGACGTTCTGAAGATGCGTGTGCTGGTACTGGGAGCAGGCGAACGTGCCAACTCCATCACCCAGCGGCTGCGCAGAAAGGTTGATC
Source organism: uncultured Granulosicoccaceae bacterium (assembly GCA_964389335.1). Classification (GTDB taxonomy): domain Bacteria; phylum Pseudomonadota; class Gammaproteobacteria; order Granulosicoccales; family Granulosicoccaceae. The sequence goes on along the minus strand of CAYMFQ010000215.1, from coordinate 1,877 downwards.
ATCGCGGCTTTGATATCGTCGGCTATGCGCCTGTAAAAACCGACAGTAAAACACTAATAGAAGAAAACAAACTGATTCATCTGGACGGCACGCTGCTCGAGTTTTGTGTCGAAAACAAGATCGATGAAATTGTCGTGGCGCCGGACGAACGTCGCAAAGGCCTGATGCTCAATGACCTGCTCGATTGTAAGCTGCACGGCATAGCCGTAATCGACATCCTGAGCTTCTTTGAGCGCGAACAGGGAAAACTGCCGCTCGATATCATGCGCCCCGACTGGCTTATCTATTCCGATGGTTTCAGCAAGGGCACACTGCGCGACATTTCCAAACGCACGTTTGACATCGTGGCGAGCCTGTTGATCCTGGCTATTACCTGGCCGTTTATGCTGATGGCGATAATCGGCATCAAGCTCGAAGACGGTTTTGGAGCTCCCATTATCTATCGTCAGGTCAGAGTCGGGTTTCTTGGCGCACCCTTTTCGGTACTGAAGTTCCGTAGCATGACCGTCGACGCTGAGAAAAATGGCGCACAGTGGGCGTCCAAGAACGACGCACGTGTCACCCGCATGGGTTCATTCATGCGCGTCACCCGTATCGACGAACTGCCGCAAATACTCAATGTTCTCAAAGGCGATATGAGCTTTGTCGGACCACGACCGGAGCGCCCGGAGTTCGTGGAAAACCTGACTGAACAGATCACCAACTACAAAGAGCGCCACGCGGTAAAGCCAGGCATTACCGGCTGGGCACAGGTGTGCTATCCGTATGGTGCATCGCTAAAGGACTCCATCCAAAAGCAGGAGTTTGATCTTTTCTACATCAAAAACCATACAATGTTTTTGGATGTGCTGATCCTGTGCCAAACCGCAGAGGTCGTTCTTTTCGGCAAGGGCGCTCGCTAGCTTTACCCGTAATCCTGCGTTGGCGAATCAGCCAGCGGAGGCTTATCAAACGCCACGTGCTCCCCAAAGTGCACCACCTTGTTCTGCCATTCCGCAACCATCCCCGTGTTAAACGTATAGTCCGCTGCGCCGGTTTCGATATGATCGCGTGCCGCTACATAAGCCTCTGCAGTTAGCAGCGTGGAACTGCGCTGCACCAGATCCCACATAAAATAGTGGTGCGGCACAATCACCTTCGCACCCAAACGACTCGCAATTTCATCAGCCTGCTCGTAGGACAAAATGTGCATTGAAGCGTCGATAGGCAGCAGTGCAATATCCACACTGCCGAGCATGTCCCACACGTGTGGGTTTGGATCAACTCTGTTATCCCCCCAGTGCATGATACGCAGACCGCCGGTCTCAACGACAATGATGGTATTGTCGAACTGACGCGGATTATTCGGTGGGCGTGCATCGATGCCTGCAGTCTTCAGGTACATCTCCGGCCAGTCATAGAAACTACCGGGCGGTGCCTTACTGCAGTGCTTATCCGCAATACAACTGATCTTCACGTCTGCAAAACGATACTCCCCGATCGGCCGATCCAGCACCACATGAGCGTCGGGCTGATGCACACCATCGTGATCAAAATGTGCATGAGTAGAACAGCAGATGTCTACCGGCACCACCGGAAAATCACCGCGATACCAGTCCCACTTACCCGACGGATGATTGCGCCACGGATCAATCATCACCGTGATACCACCGGGCGACTGGATGCGAAAGCACGACGCGCCGAAGTAGGACAGTTGTACATCTCCTGTGCTGGTATCTGCCGGCGGACTGGACTGCAGTTCAATCATGCGGTTGTGATTTGTGCTGCGCTGCCAGGCGTGCATGCCCTCATTCATTCGTGACATGATTTTTGTTCCTCCGGAGGTTCTGTTTAGTAGATGGAGTCTACTGGAATAGAGGGGGTGGCGCATATATGCG
>CAYMFQ010000214.1:0-9682 GCA_964389335.1 uncultured Granulosicoccaceae bacterium | reverse complement strand
CACCGCATGTCACGCTCGAACAGCCGCAATCTCATGGATGCGCCGGAAACTCTGTCCATTTGTGTTTACTTGACCCATGTGTCAATATATATTGACACTCTAAACTGTACATTACACTGCGAGGCCGAGGCAGCAATGGGCTGGATAACCCGAGAGCGCGAACAAGCACCCTGTACTGTGGAGATCAGTCACAAATTCGAGAGTCTGCACGCACATCTGCGGCTCGACAACGGCGCGGTTATTCACCCGGGCGACGAGGTTCAGGTACATGGCCCTGAAATTCTCGCCCCATACGGCGAGGTTGTTAGCGAGCAGCGCACGGCCACAATTATCCGGGCGAGTGCACTGGAGCGCACCTGGACACGCCTCACCGGCGACCGGGAATTTATGGAGCTGTGCGAGTTTTCCTTCAGCGAGGAGGCAATACTGTGAGCGCATCAATCGAAGCCCCCCGGTCTGGCAATATGCCCATGGAATCCACCACCGGCGCCACCAATTCTGAACAGGCGACGGCGGTGGCGATGCAGGATACGCTGCTGACCCCACGTTTTTACACCACCAATTTCGATGAACTGGACCGCATCGATGTGAGTCCGGTGCGGAAAGACTGGGACGAACTGATTGGCCGCATGAAGTCAGACCCGAATCGTCATCATTTCCGTAAAAACGAGGATTGGGATAACGTCGACTGGGAGCACATGGAGCCGGCGCTGAAGAAGGAATTCATCGACTTTCTAATCAGCTCCTGTACGGCCGAATTTTCCGGCTGTGTGTTGTATAAAGAAATGAAGCGGCGCGGCAGCAACCCGGACATCACCGAATTGTTTGGACTGATGGCACGAGACGAGGCGCGCCATGCCGGTTTTATTAACAGCGCACTGCGCGAAGCCGGTATTGCTGTGAACCTGGGCTTTCTGACGCAGAAGAAGAAGTACACCTACTTTCGACCCAAGTTTATTTTCTACGCCACCTACCTGTCTGAGAAAATCGGGTATGCGCGTTACATAACCATCTTCCGTCACTTACAGAAGCATCCGGACAAACGCTTTCATCCGATCTTTAAATGGTTTGAGGAGTGGTGCAACGATGAGTTCGGTCACGGCGAGGCATTTGCACTGCTGATGAAAACCGACCCTAAACTGACATCGGGCATTAACGTGCTGTGGATTAAGTTTTTTCTAACAGCCGTGTACTCAACCATGTACGTGCGGGACCATCAAAGACCTGTGTTCCACCAGGCACTTGGGGTAGACCCGGACTGGTACGGACAGTCTGTATTTGAAAAGACATCAGAAATATCAAAGCAGGTGTTTCCGATTACGCTTGATATCGATCATCCGCGATGGAGTAAAAATCTGAAGCGGCTGCAACGTGCATCGCTTCGGATCAGCAACGCAAAGAAACGCGGTGGCTTAATCGGTGGCGTAGAACGGGTGGGCGGTATGATGCAGGCGGCATTCGCATTTGCGGCGCTGTATAGTATCCCGGCCAATCGTCACGAAGTTCCGGCAAGCAGTCGCATGGAACCTGCCTATTAGCCCCTCTATAAAAGGCACACTCTCGCTTATATGTAGTTTTAACACGTTAAGACTTTTGCCATGCATTCGAAACGGATTGTAACCGTCAACCGGTGTTCAATACGCAATGATCTGGAGTCGATGTGACTGCGTAAAATAATTTTTAACTCAACGGAGAGCCAGCGTGAAAAGACGTCATTTCAACAAATTGCTAGCCAGCGGTGCCGTAGCCATTCCTCTAGCCGCCATAACCAACCGTGCGGCAATGGCTGACGATACACCCATGGTAGACCCTGAGTCCACCACTGCGAAAGCACTGCAGTACGTGGTTGAATCAGATAAAGATCAAAAGTGCGATGGCTGCATTTTGTATCAGGCAGAAGAAGGTGCGGACCAGGGCTTATGTTCTATATTCCCCGGTCAGGCGGTCCCTGCCCAGGCATGGTGTAGTGCGTTTCAGCCAAAGCCTGCATAAGACTTATGGTTCAGGTGCCGTCTGCTTACAAATGCACGAGGCGGCACTTAAGCGTTACAACATTCGGCTGGCGGGCAATCAGCTCTCCAGCCGTGTATCCCCTCGTCGGCTGGGATCAACCGATAACTCAACCATCAATGGATTGTGCGCACGTTGCGCACACGACTGTCTTGGACATATTCGGCAGTTAAGTCCTATTCGCGCATAGAGCTGCTCGTCTTCGAGGTTAAAAGCCTGCGCATACCCGATATCAGATACATGCGGCAACTCACAACCGAGTGACACAGCCTGGCGTCGCGCCTGAGAGTCCCTACTGTAGGCAGGTCTGTCAGCGGTGCGGCTGATTGTGAAAAAGCGCTTACCGTCCGGCAGTTCCACAAATTGCGGGATGATAGTACCCGGATTACTGAAGGCGGCATGGAGGTCCCATACGGCGCACGCACCGCCGTACTCTGCAATACTGATCGAGCTCGCAGTAAAGCGCTTGGTAACATTACCTGCACGATCAACGCGAATAAAAAAGAATGGTATACCTCGGTTGCCATTACGCTGTAGTGTCGTCATTCGATGGCAAACCTGCTCAAACGATACGCCAAAGGTTTTACTCAGGCGGTTGATATCGTACGACAACGCATCGGCGGTATCCTTGAAGCGCTTGTACGGCATCAGATAGGCAGCGGCAAAATAGTTGGCCAGTTCCACACGGCAACGCACGGCTCCTGTCTCACTGTTGATGTCAGCAGTGAGCTCATCAAGCAGGCTGGAAAACTCAATCAGGCCAAGCATATGCGCCAGCTGAAAAGTGCGGTTGGGGAAGTCAAGCGCCTCGGATAAGTGAATCTGCCTGGTATTCTCGTCATAGATGCGCAAGGAGCGATCCATCGCCTCGATAGCAACGGTATCGACGCGAACATTGTGACGCTCGCGGAGACGCGCTTTTAACTGATAGTAAACGTCATCCGGCTCACATGGTTCGGTTTCCCTCAGATTCTCAGCGCCTTCATCCAGTTGCGCAAAATAGTTAGCGTGCAGTTTAAAAAAATCGTGCACCACGGCCTCGGGAGAGGCTTCGAGCGCGGCGTCTGACAACTGGTCACCGGCAGCTCGCATCACGCGTTCAATCATTGTGGAGTGGCTGCCGTACAGATGTAGGAAATGCTCCACCAGCACCGGAGCATGATCGACCGCCGACCGAAGCTCCTGAATATCAGGTGCAGCTGCATTGAACAGCGGATCCTGCACCGCCATGCGCAAATCAGCCAACAGCCTGTCACCGCCATCCTGAATGAGATCGCGCCAGTCTACGCCATATTCATCAGCGATAGAGGTGAGCACTTTAACCGACAGACTGCGCTGATTGTTTTCAAGCAGATTGATGTATGCAGTACTGACACCGATTGCCTTCGCCATCTGCGCCTGCGATTGTTTGTGCTCACGACGGAGTCTGCGCAAACGTGACCCTACAAATATTTTTGCCATAACATAGCTCTATTAACATTTTTACAAAAACATCGTTTGTCAACATTTCCTCAAACACATTAACCCGATTTGTGTAGATTTACCTCAGCGCTGCCACCATCATTCCTACACCTACTGCTAACAAGGATCAGGGTATGACGGCTAAATACCAAAAGAAATTTGATATCAATCCCGGTGACCTTGAATTGATTGAGAACGCGCTGGTGGAGCGCGCGCGAACACTTTGCCTGCAAATGCTTGATAAACAGTCGGGTGATAAGCCTGGCGCAGGCGTCGAGCGACTGAATTCGCAGATGCAGGAGATACAGATGTTGCTCGGCAAACTGCACAACCAGAAAATCTGGTACGCGCCCAAGCAGTATGTGCCAAGGGGATAATGCCATGTATACGACACTGACCGAGAAGCCCGCCTCCCCTGATACGGCGGTTATGTCTGACTGCCTGGCACAGGTGGTAGCGACGCGACCGCGGTTCGCAGTGGCATCACAACCGCTTACGGTCACCGCCACCTGTGCAGCGCGCAGTGGTCTGCACACAGACCTCCTCGCGTTGCTAAGCCCGTACGTCGATCGTGGTTCGGAGCTTATCGACCTGCGCAGCAGAGAGTTTGAAGCGCCGATGGATTCAATGATGATTTTCGAAGCGACCGTAAGTGTGCGCATGCGAGACGGGCGTGCCGGCACAGATACGTCGGGCTTGCTTGCCAGCATCGAGGCACTGGAACCAGACATGATACTAACGGTGAGTTACGCCACCTGATCCGGCGGTGTCTTCTTATCAAAGAAACTCAGCAGGTTTTGCAGCGCCCGATAACCCATCTCATTGCGAGTGCTGTCAGTTGCGCTACCCAGGTGGGGTAGTAACACAGCGTTTTTAACGCCATACCAGTGTGCATTTAATTCGGGCTCACCATCAAACACATCGAGCGCAGCACCGGCGATAGTACCGGCATTCAACGCAGTGATCAGCGCCGCCTCATCGACAACTTCGCCGCGGGCGGTATTAATCAGAAACGCGTCAGGTCTCATGTGTGACAGAACATCGGCATTAATAAGGTGCCGATTCTCGGCGCCACCCGGGCAATGCAGCGAAACAAAATCTGAATGCTGAACCAGCGCCTGCAGACTCACATCCTGTACTGCGTTGTACTGCTGCAGTATGTCCGGGTCAACCGCCGACCGGTTGTAAACACGAATCGACATATCAAAGCCTGCCGCTCGCTGTGCAGTCTCGCGCCCGATGCGGCCAAAGCCGACGATGCCAAGGGTCTTGCCGGTCACTCTGGAACCAACCAGATGCGTAGGTCGCCATCCCGTCCACTGACGTGCACGTAGTTCACGCTCGCCCTCGCCTGCGCGCCTGGCAACCATCAGCATAAGCATGATGGCGATATCTGATGTGCAGGCGCTTAACACATCCGGTGTGTTAGTCACGGTAATGCCAAGACGGCGAGTGTGGTCCAGATCGATATGACTATAGCCGACACCATAGTTAGCGATGATGGTGGTTTTTATGTCACCCGGCTGTAATGCAGCAAATACCGACTCATCGAGTTTGTCAGTGACGGTCGGCAACACGGCGTCGTAATTGCACAGTGCGTCTCGCAGCTGATCGCTGTTAAAAGCTGTGTCTTCGGTGTTGAAGTTCGCGTTAAAGTGTACAGCCAGTTTTTCTTCAACGGCCTGCGGCCAGCGCCGCGTCAGTATGATGGATGGTCTGGACGAGGAACTCATTTTGCTCTCATGTGTTTAAAACCATTGCGACGGTTGCGCCAATCGATGCAGCGTCGTCGGCAACGACTGCGCCGACATCACGCAGCAGATCTGATTTTTCGTGGGCACTGTCGCCGAATGCAGTAATGATGGCACCAGCGTGACCCAGCCCCCGACCGCGCGGTGCCGCAGCACCGGCCACGTAGGCGATAACCGGCTTACGAAAATGTTCACGAATGTATTCGGCGGCTTCGGCTTCCTGCGGGCCACCAATTTCACCGAGCATAACTACCGCCGTGGTATCGGCGTCATCGTTAAAGAGTCTCAGGATGTCGAGGAAGGTACTGCCGGTAATCTGATCACCACCAATACCCACACTGGTTGACACACCCAGGCCCGCTTCTGTCAGTTGATAAGCCGCTTCATAACCGAGAGTACCGGAGCGCGATATAATACCGACCGCGCCTGGTGTGTACACACTGCCCGGCATTACACCAATCAATGCCTGACCAGGCGTGATGACACCGGCGCAATTGGGCCCAAGCAGGCGCATACGTTCTGACTTCTTACTGAGCTTCATGTAGCGCTTGACGCGAATCATATCCTGAGCCGGTATGCCATCGGTTATCGCCACACACAATCGTATACCCGCATCAACTGACTCCATAATCGAATCGGCCGCAAACGGTGGCGGTACCATAACAAGACTTGCGCTAGCCCCGGTGGTATTAACGGCCTCTTTGATGGTATTAAACACCGGTACGCCCGCCACTGTTGTACCGCCCTTACCCGGGGTAACACCGCCAACGATACGAGTGCCATAGTCAAGCATGCGCTGTGTGTGAAACGCACCAATACGACCACTGACACCAACCACCAGTGCCGGGGTACTGGCATCGAGCAGAATACTCAAGCGCCCGACCCGCGTTTGTTTTTTTCAGGCGTTGCCACAGCCGCTGATTTTTCAGCGGCAATAACCGCACGCTGTGCTGCTTCGGCCAGTGTATTGGCCCGCACAATAGGAAGACCACTGCGCGACAGTATTTTGCGCCCTTCCTGGATATTGTTGCCGGCGATACGCACCACAATCGGAATGTCAAGCGGCTCGTTAGACAACACCTGTAGAATGCCGTCGGCTATCCAGTCACAGCGATTGATACCGGCAAATACATTTACCAGCAACACAGTGACTCGTTCATCCGCTCGAATAAGTCGCAATGCCTTGGCCACACGTTCCGGCGATGCACCGCCACCGATATCGATGAAGTTAGCCAGGCTGCCACCGGCACTAACGACCATATCCAGCGTCGCCATACCAAGCCCGGCACCATTAACCAGGCAGCCAATATTACCGTCCAGACCAACGTACTTTAGCCCCCTGTCGAGCGCCTGGGTTTCGCGACTGTCTTCCTGTGATTTATCGCGTAACTCTGCGATTTCAGGGTGACGAAACAGCGCGTTGTCATCGAATGTCATCTTTGCATCGAGCGCATACAGAAAGCCGTCGTCAGACTGTATCAGTGGGTTGATTTCAACCATGGTGGCATCGAGCTCTTCAAAGGCGCGATACGCAGCCAGAATGGTATCGGTAGCCTGCACCAGATGGGCCGCGCCAATACCCAGCTTGAAGGCGATGTCACGCGCCTGAAAGGCCTGCATACCAACCGCCGGCTCAACGATGCAACGTACAATGGACTCCGGCAGTTGTGCACTGATGTCTTCGATTTCCATCCCACCGTGCGGAGACGCAACTACCATGATGCGTTCAGACTGTCGGTCGAGCACCAAACCGATATACATCTCGCGACTGATCGCCAGCGCACCTTCCACGTACACCCGGTATACCACTTTGCCACGCGCGCCCGACTGCTCCGTAACAAGCCGTGCACCAAACAACTGATCGGCTGCGGTATATACGTCGTTTTCTGTTTCGCACAGTCGCACGCCACCTACTTTGCCGCGGCCGCCGCTGTGGATTTGTGCTTTAACGCACCAGCGATCACCACCAATGTTACGTGCCTGATAGGCCGCCTGCTCCGGGCTATACGCAAGCGCGCCATCCGGTATGCGAATGCCGAAGCCGGCTAGAAGCTCCTTGGCCTGATATTCATGTATGTCCACAAGCGTTACTCTGATAACCCCGGCTGTTGGCCCTACATTACACGAATCAATACGCCGTGATTATCGAAATTACGCGCAGGCCGCCAGCACTGTGCGGCGCGCCTGCTGTGACGCGCCGAATCACTTATGGCTAATTGCTATGCGGCCTCGTACGCGTCAACCGATGGCCGTTGCTGTACAACCGGACGTTGAAACGTTTGCTTTAAATGCTGCTGCACAGCCTGCATGTCAACGCTGGCCCCCATTTCAATTAGTGTGTTGCCAAAGCGTGTGACAATGTCGGTGATGGCGTACTCGTTCAATTGATTGAGTATACCGATACGCACCTGCACCGGCTTGCTCAGTGTCGGCCACAATGCAAAGCCTCTCGAGCGGCACAATTGCACCAGTTCCATTTCGCGCCCGGCAAGTGCCTCAGGCAGGTTGAGCACTACCAGACTTGGCATATTCGAAGTGACCTGACATCCCATCAGTTCAACTGCCTCGCGCAATGCGCGCTCGTGAAAACGATACGATACTGCACGATTGCATAACCCTTCGCTAAGCGTCAGTCGCAGAGACTCGTGAAACGCCGCCACTGCATAAGCTGAATGCGTGCGATGATAGGTACCCTGTTCAACATCCTGCCCGTCAATGATGCCCCAGTGTCGCGCTTCAAGCAGTGGATGATGTACAAAGGTTCGTGTACCGGATGTCGACAATGCATCGATATATTGATCGGTGAAGCTAACCGGAGCATAGGTTAGCGGTAGGCAGCAGATACCTTTTTGCGGACACGAGGCCCAGCCTGCTACACCCGGAAAGTCATCGATAGAAAAGTCGGATACACCGAGCGACGACACCGCGTCTACCAGACCCATTACACCATAGCGTTCGCACGCATCAGAGAAAGCATGCAGATCGTTAACGCGACCGGAGCCGGTTTCCCAGTGCGCCATAAACGCCCACCTGGGTTTGTGTTTGGCCAGCGCGGCATCAATGTGTTGTGCGCCAACTGACTCACCGTGTGGGATGTCAATGCAGGTCACTGAGCTGGCAGTCGGGTTCAGCGGATTGGCAGCCAGTTCTGCCGCGGTGGCGGCTTTCATGCGCAGCGTGAGACCATCGATACCGGAGAACGTACCATTGCAGAACGCGACTACCGAGTCACCGGGCTGTACCGCACTCATCATTACATCCAGCCCGCTCCAGCCAGTCCCCGCCACACCGAATGTGTAACAGTTACTCGTACCAAACACCGATCTGAGCATGTGTTTGCACTCGACCATACCGCGTAACACATCCGCCTGCATATGATCTGCCGTGCCACTACGGTAAAACCGTTCAAGCACCCGTGTATCTGTGTTACCCGGCCCCGGACCGGCCGCCAGTGTGTTGGGTATCTCCAGTTGCGGGTATATCGTATGTGTCATGCCGTTCTCGATAGTCGCCAAAAGATAGGCTGTATTAAATCGACTGGTTCGAACAACGGAAACAGCTATTGCTACTGCTTTCGGTGGTATAATAGTATTGGTTTTTCCCAATACTTTAGTGCATGATCAATCAGATCTGTGATACAGCAGCAGGATCAATTGCGGGTATCGGCCGGAGGAGTCAACGAATATGACGCAATCGAATGCAACCAGCGCAAAAGTCGAAGTAACTATTGCCGAAGGCAACTCACTGATGCTGGCTGCCTTATCGGAAATACTCGAATCAGATGGTCGCTTTAGCCTCGTCAGCACGGTTAATTCAGCGGAGGCGTGTTTACAGACATCGCTGACTGTACCGAGTCACGTGTTGGTTATCGACTGGGCATTGCCGACACTTGGCGCCGAAAAGCTGATCAAAGTACTAAGAGATCAGGAATGCCCGATGCGTGTCGTTGTTTGTACACACGCCGAAACCGCAGACATTCCGAAGCGTGCAATGGCAGCGGGTGCCGCCGGTTTCTTTAGCCACGCAGAGCCTACAGAAAGGTTGCTTGATGTGGTCGCAGATGTCGCCGCCGGTAACATGGTTTTTCCGTATCTGGATGTGCGCGAACTCAGTGACCCTCTGCAGTCACTGACCAGAACTGAAAATGCCCTGCTCGCTTCGTTATCACTTGGTCGTACCAATAAAGAACTGGCAGAAGACCATGGTATTGCCGTGAACACTGTAAAATTTCATTTGCGCAACCTGTACGACAAACTGTCCGTTAAGAACCGCAGCCAGGCCATTGCGCTGTACTACTCGTTAAACCTGCCGGACTATCAATCTCTGCCTGCGATTAATGACGCCAGTAAAGAGTAGTTAATAATTGCGGGCCCGGGTCGAGCCCGCGTTGCTAGTCTTGTTCAAAAAGATCGCCTGTTTTTATTGCAGGCATCACCCTGCCGTTTGCTACAAGCACCACG
>CAYMFQ010000213.1:2781-9772 GCA_964389335.1 uncultured Granulosicoccaceae bacterium | reverse complement strand
GCATTGTGGAATCTGGATGACAGTGTGGTGCCAGGGTATCAGAGACTGGCCGATGCGGTTCACGCTGAAGGCGGCCGTATGCTTGCACAACTGGCTCACAGCGGCGGCACAGTAAAGCTGGATAAACCAGGCGTTGTTAGCTGGTCTGCATCGAGTGTCAGGTCATCAATAACAGGCCATATATCTCACGAGATGTCGGTCGATGAAATTCACGAGGTTATTGCAGCCTTCGCCGCTGGTGCTGCCAGGGTCAGGGCTTCTGGCCTTGATGGCGTGGAAGTACTGGCAGCGTTTGGATTCTTGCCGCAGGCGTTTCTGTCACCATTGACCAATCGTCGGGAAGATCAGTACGGCGGTTCAATGGCGAATCGCCTGCGCTTCCTGATTGAATTACTCACGGCGGTCAGAGCTGCTCTCGGTACCGACCAGATACTTGGTGTGCGGCTGCCTGGCGATGAGTTTGAACCCGGTGGTTTAACTATAGAGACCATGCAGGATGTCTGTAGCGAACTCAGTCAGCGGGGGCTGGTCGATTACCTGAACATAATCGCACACACTAACTTCACCCACACCGGGCGTTCGAAACACTGGGCCCCGACACCTGCCAAACACGGTACTTTTGTCGATCTGGCATCTGCCATCAAACACGTTGTGTCGATACCAGTTTTTACTGTTGGCAGAATCGTTGATCCGCGGCATGCCGAACGGGTTATAGCAGACGGACACGCCGATATGGTTGGTATGACCCGAGCGCATATATGTGACCCGGCCATTGTTCGAAAGATAGTCGCGAACAATCGCACACGCATCCGGCCCTGTGTGGGTGCAAACACCTGTATAGCCAATCGCTATGCAGGTAAAGCCATTAGCTGCATGCATAACCCGGAGCTGCGGTGGCCGGGTAAAATTCTAAAGCGCGCTAGCACCCAGAAAGAAGTTGTGGTGATAGGCGCCGGACCAGCCGGGCTCGAGGCCGCAAGGCTATGTGCCGAGCGAGGCCATAGCGTTCGAGTGTATGAAAAATCAGCACAGGCCGGTGGTCAATTGCAGGACTGGGCACGTGTAAAGTCGACAGCCGAGCTGCGCCGCATCGTTGAATGGCGTGTGGCTGAGTTGCGACATCACGGTATCGAGATTGAATATAACCGCCACATCACAACACTGGATGACCTGGTGGCCGACGCTGTGATCGTCGCTATCGGCGCGATTGATAAGATGCATGCATTACCAGGGCAGTCTGCACACGCGGGTCGTCAGCTACTAACGCCCAGGCAACTGCTCGATCTTGATCACTGTAACGTGCGCCGCGCACTTATCGTAAACGATGGCCGTGGGCAGGCGGGGCTGGTCTGTGCTGAATGGCTGCTGGACCAGGGTGCACACGTCGAGATTATCAGCGAAGACATGGCCATTGCCAATGACCTTGATCCTACCAACAGAGATGCGTGGTACGAGCGCCTCGGGAAGCGGGGTGTAACATTCACGGCGCAAACACTGGTTGACCGAGTTGATGCAGAAGTTATCCATCTAAAGAACCCCTATACGACACAAACCGATACACGAACCGGCATTGACCTGATTGTGAACTGGCAGGGGTGTCAGGCGGATGGGGCTTTGCAATACAGCACCGATCAACACATTGTAAACGCGGATTGTATGATGTACAGAATCGGTGATTGCGTGGCGCCACGATCAGTGGAGCTGGCAATGTCAGAAGCGCTCGAAGTGGCGCAACAAATACAATAGCAACAGTGCCCGCTGTCAGCCGTGCCATTGCTTGCCGTGCCATTGCTTATAGAAGAGAAACTAACCATCACTAAAGAGGACAGCATGTACCGATTCGAACCTGATCCGGCTCAAGGTTTGTCACCATCAACTTTTACACCGGCTGATGCATTCACTACTGACAATAAAGCCGAAACAAACCATACGTATTTCTCGTCTGATGACGAAAGTCGCCTGGCAGGTGTTTGGGAGTGCGCACCCAGCCGGGAAGAAATCAAATCCTATCCAGTGCACGAAATGATGACAGTACTGTCTGGTTCAGTCACAGTCACTGTTGCCGGAGAGTCGCCTCAAACCTTTCGCAGCGGCGACACCTTTTTCATTCCCAAAGGTACTGAGTGTGTTTGGGAAATTACAGAGACGCTACGCAAGTACTACTTTATCGCCGATTAGTAGTCAGACTCGGCAGATGTCCGCGTAGCCCGGCGTTTCATATTGCCAGCCCACAATTCATAACAGCGTCGCGGCCGCTTTGCCAGGCGCCATGTGCAGTGCAGAAGGCGCGTTCAGATGCCGCCTCGCCGGCAAACTGAAGTCGCTCGGCGACAGGGCTTGCCAATGCTGCGCGCAGATGCGCGCATCCGGGTTTACTGGCGGAATAGGCGCCTTTGATAAGTGGGTCATTACCCCATGCGCTGCATTTGAAGCGGGTTACTTTCTTTTTAAAGTCCGAGCCAAATATATCGGTCAGTGCGGTCATCATAAGGTCTTCTGATGCCGCTGCAGGTTGGCGCTCCAGCCAGTCTGCCTGCCGACCAGCTACGGCACAGTAGATATATGGCCAGCCGGAGCAGCGCATTTTGAAGGCAAAATTAATGTCGTCGCCGTTGCTGTAGTCAATGCGGTCTGGTGTATCGGCATCAAATGGCCAGTGTGGGTCAAAGGTGGCGTCATCCGTGTTGATGTTGTTGCGATCGTTTGCGTTGCCGTACAGCATGGCGAAATTATTGTATGTGCCGAGCGGAAGGGCGGCGATGGCCTCTTGTGTTGGTACGGGCAGCGCAGGGTTAAACGTGATGTTGCGGGCTGCCAGCACTCCGGTCGATACCGTGACAATTACGTGCTTCGCGCGCAGCGTACCGCGATTGGTCGTGACGACAATTTCTTTTCCGCTCCAGTCGATATGTTCAACAGCAGTGTTCAGTTCCACGTTAATGGCGCTCGCGTGCCGCTCAAGTAAACTGCCATAGCCGTCACGCACGGGCCAGTTTTCATCGGTGTCCTGGTAGCGAACCAGGTCGAGTGCGGAGAAGCAGTCGACATCGCGAGAAGTCATTAGCGATTGCCAGTACGCGAAGTAGGGTGCCCACTGGCTGTCAAAATCAATCAGTTCACTCAGCGCAACGTCTTTACCGCTTGCTTCCAGGGCTTCCACGCGCTCCCATACACTGTCAGTGAATGCCTGGTAGTCGAGATCTTCTGTTGCTGACACGCGCCTGCCGTGCAGATAAAAGCCCCGGGTTGGCAGTGCTTTGTCGTAGTGAAAGTCGAGGTCATCGGCAATGTTGGCAAGTGGGTTGATGCTGCCGCTGTGCAGCCAGTGACAGCCCAGATCCCATGGAATACCGGGCGCCAGTTCTTCCGTAAGTCCGCGTCCGCCTGCGCGGTGTGATGCTTCAACAACTTTGTATGGCACACCCGCCCTGTGTGCGGCATGTGCGGCGCCAATGCCTGCGGCGCCGGCTCCAATAATAAGTAACTGGCAATGAGAGGACATGTTGGTCTCCGGGTCAGAGAACACGATAGCGCGGTGGCTTTTCCCTGTCGATATTATTTCGGATATGATGACTGTTATGAACAACGACACTGAGTCAAACGCAGTTCTACGGCAACGCTCCACACTGGCGCCGTGGACCTATCTGTCGGCGGAATTCCACGAACTGGAATCGGAGCTGTTTAAGAACCACTGGATGCTGGCCGGGCATGTGTCTGCATTGCGTAGTCCGGGTGACTACATTACATTCGACGCCGTAGGTGAGCGGGCGCTGATTATCGTGGATGAGCAGGGCCTTGTGCGTGCCTTTCACAATGTGTGTCGACACCGCGGTGCCCGACTGGTGACTGACAGCGGCACCTGCAACCATCGTATCTCATGTCCGTTTCACGGTTGGTCTTACGGGCTTGATGGTGCATTGCACGGTGTGCCATTACCACAGACGTTTGATGCGCTTGATAAGGCTCGCCTGGGGCTAAAGCCGCTGTCGGTGGAGGTGTGGCACGGATTTGTATTTGTTTGTTTTACCGAGCCCGAAACATCGGTTGCCGAGCAATTGCACAGTGTTGCTGATGAAGTGGCGCCATACCAAATTGATAATATGGAACCGCTGACGCCGGCTTATGAGCAACTGCGTCCCTACAATTGGAAAGTAATTCACGACATCGATAATGAAGGCTATCACGTGCCGGTGGGTCATCCGTCACTGCAGCAGCTGTATGGTCAAAGTTATAACGACCGAATTGAGCATGGTCTGCCAATTTCCGACGCCGTTATTAATCAAAAGCCTGCCAGGTTGTGGAGCGTGCGGCACTATCAGAAGTTACTTCCGCATTTTGAGCACCTGCCTGAACACAGACAGAAAAGCTGGTGGTATATCGGCTTATTTCCGAATGCTGTCATTGCGCTGTATCCGGAAATGGTTGAGTTCTATATGACCATACCCGTGTCCGTCAATGAAACCATATACCGCGGGCAGCAGTTTGGCCTGGCAGACAGTCGCCGACAAACCAGAGCCGCACGTTACCTCAGCAGCCGTATTAACGGTATCACAGAAGCTGAAGACGAGAGCTTTGTCAGAGACATGCAGGAAGGCATGCGTTCAAGCGTGTTTCCGGAGCCTGTGTTGTCGTCTATAGAGGCAGGGGTTCAGTACTTTCATCAACGCGTGCAAAGTGCGTTGCCCGTGGCGCGTCTGAGCGATGAGCCGGCAGCGGGGACGTTGCAGGCACTGAACCGTCAGTTACAGTCAGATGTTGCGGATACAAACCAATAGTCGCAGTTCGTGAAGTTATTCCATTTGAGCTGCCTGCTGCCTGGCGCGTTGCTGGCGAATCATCAGCCATCCGGCAATCAGTACGCCAATGGTTACCGCCAGAATAATGAGTGTTGCCAGCGCATTAATATCGGGTCTTAGCCCCAGCCTGATACGCGAGTAGATCAGCATAGGCAGAGTGGTGGCACCGGGGCCGGAAACAAAGCTTGCAATCACCAGGTCATCCAGCGACAGGGTGAACGCCAGCAGCCATCCGGCCACCATACCGGGCATCAGCTGAGGCAGTGTAATGTCCCACAGTACTCTGAACGGTTTTGCGCCAAGGTCCAGTGCCGCTTCTTCAAGATCCTGAGCGGTGCCGGCCAGCCGCGACTGAATAATAATGGCGATATAGGCCATTGAAAAAGTAATGTGCGCAATGGTGATGGTGGTAATGCCACGCTGAGCCGGCCAGCCTATCCATTGGTTCAGTGAGATAAATAATAACAACAGTGACAGACCGGTGATGACTTCCGGCATCACCAGTGGTGCGGAGATCATGCCGGTAAACAACGTGCGGGCACGGAAACGGTGAATGCGTGCCAGTGCGATGCCTGCCAGTGTTCCGAGCATGGTGGCAAACGTGGCGTTTAACAACGCGATTTTAAGGCTTAGTGATGCCGCTGCCCATACCTCTTCACTTTCCAGCAGCGTGGTGTACCAGCGGGTTGAAAAGCCACCCCACACCGGTACCAGCTTGGAGTAGTTAAACGAATACACCATCATTAAGATGATGGGCACATACAAAAACGCAAAGCCAAAACACAGTACGCCAAGTAAAAAACGCGAGCGACCGGCATTCACAGCAACGGCCTCCTGCAAAGGTGGTCCGCGTCTGTAGCACTGTTAAGTGTGTCGCCAGTGTGGCCAGCCATCACGTTTGGCGCTCCGCTTCGGCGGCCTGCACGCGGTGATACAGCATCATTGGCAATACCAGCACGATAAGCAGGGCAATAGCCACAGCGGATGCGACTGGCCAGTCATGATTGGCATTAAACTCACTAAACAGCACGCGGCCGATCATCAATACGTTTCCGCCGCCAAGCAGATCGGGGATCACAAATTCGCCTGTTGCCGGAATAAACACCAGTAGAGAACCCGCAATAATACCGGGGAGTGTCAGGGGCAGGGTGATGGTAAAAAAGCCCGTCACCGGCTTAGCGCCCAGATCAGAAGCGGCTTCCTGCAATGACGTATCGAGCTTTTCCATGTTGGCGTATAACGGCAATATCATAAACGGCAGATACGAATAGACAATCCCCACGTACACGGCAAACTGTGAGTACAGTAAGCGGATTGGCTTGTCGATGACCCCGAGCCACATCAGAAAACTGTTAAAGGTTCCCTGATCTGCCAGCAGCCCCATCCATGCATAAACACGTAGCAGGAATGACGTCCAGAAGGGCAGTATTACCAGCAGCAGCAGAATGTATCGCGCAGTGCCCTCTGTGCGCACAATGGCATAGGCCATCGGGTAGCCGATCAGCAGGCAAAGCAGCGTACTGATCAGTGCGATTTTTATCGAGTTGATGTAGGTGCGAACGTACAAACTGTCTTCCCACAGGTAGGCATAGTTATCGATGGTGACACTGATTGAGGGCAGCCCGCCATCATCCCACTGCAGCAGCTTTGAAAACGGCGGACTTGCAATGATGGACTCTGCGAGGCTGATCTTCAGGACAATAAAAAACGGCGTCAGGAAAAACAGCAGCAGCCAGAAAAACGGGATGCCGGTCACCAGTGCCTGCCAGCGTGTCTGCAGGCGATCGGTGATGCGCTCGAGTGTGGATAGCTGTTGCGACATTAGTTTGCCAGCAGTACTACACTGTTGTTATTCCAGCCGATATGTACCGGATCATCCCAGTCAATGCGGTGGCCGATACCGGCTGTTCTGACCTGATTCGGGGCAGACACCTCCATAGTCAGACCAATGTTGGTCTCTACGCGATAAGTCGAAAGCTTGCCGAGATAGGCTATCTCTCTGACAACACCGGTCAGCTGGTTTTCGCAGTGCGTCAGCGGAGATTTATCGATGAGTATTTTCTCTGGCCGCAAAGCCATAGTGGCCTGCTGGCCGGCCGTGTAATCGTGCGCGTTGTGGTTAGGGTCAGTGTGGTCAGTACGCACCGGGTTTGCAGTGAATACAGTCTGCGATGGTTCGTGTTGTAGTTGTGCGC
>CAYMFQ010000213.1:0-2681 GCA_964389335.1 uncultured Granulosicoccaceae bacterium | reverse complement strand
GCTTTGGGCGGAATGACGCTCAGTGTGTACATTTCTGCTACCGCTTCCTCCGGCGGGAATGCAGCAATACTGCCGGTAACCGCTTCATCAACCATCGGTATGGCGGACTTGTTGGCAGTGGCATACCAGGTGAAGTTGCTGTCGCCTGCTGCCACTTCCGGTCGCATCATGTAGTTAAGAAACTTATGTGCGTTTTCAACGTTTTTAGCATCTTTGGGTATCACCCAGCCATCCACCCACAGGTTAGCCTTGCCTGCACCCGGCGGGTTAAAGAAATCCAGTATCACACCGGTGTTGGCTTCTGCAGCGCCGGACATAGCCAGCAAACCATCCGGACCCCAGGTTACTGACACACAGAACTCCTTCTCCGGCATGCGCTGGTACGCGTAGTTATCGAAGGTTTTGATATAGGGCCTGATGGAGGCCAGTAACTCACCGGCTTTTTCGTAGTCCGCTTTGTCAGTAGTGCTTGGGTTTAGTCCAAGGTGCGCAAGTGCCATCGGAATAACATCGTTCGGTGAGTCGAGGAAGGACACGCCGCACTCAGCGAGCTTTTCCATATGCGCCGGATCAAAAATCATATCCATTGAGCCAATCGGTGCGTCCGGATGCGTGGCTTTGACCAGCTCTTCATTGTAAGTAACGCCGTGAGTGCCCCACATATACGGCACGATGTACTTGTTGTCCGGGTCCCAGTTTGATGCAACCTGGCCCAGTACGTCCTCGCGCATATGCTGCCAGTTGTCGAGTTTTGACTTGTCGAGCTCCATCAGGATATCAGCCGGGATAAGTCGCCCGATAGATGAACTCGAGTGCGACACCACATCGTAGCCGGAGTTGCCGGCCAGCAGCTTGGCATCTGCCGTTTCGACCGAGTCGTAGTTGTCGTAGGTTACTTTTATGTCGAATTCTTTTTCGAAGTTGGCGATGGTTTCCTCGCCTATGTACTCCGCCCAGTTGTAGACGTTTAGCGTGCCTTCTGCAAATGACGTGATGGGGGCAATAGTCAGGGTAAGCGCCAGTGGCAGCGCTCGACGGGCGAGTTTCATCATATGTCGGTTTCCTCTGATAGTGTGGCACGCCCGGCGGTGAGTGCCGGGTGCATAGTCGCAGTATTACATAGATTTGTGAGTGTTTACGGTATACGTCACCGTGAATGGCACCTGAGGATAGGCTGAATGACGCGTAGAGGACTTTTCCTGGCTTGCAAATTGTGCATCAGCCGAAACTTTTTTCATCAAAGTACACTTTATCAACTCGGATCGAGGGCTCGGCAGGGCTTTCAAGTTGCTGTGCGTAGCGGTGGCCTTCGAACACCGCAGTGGCGATAATTGACGGGGCATCACAATCGCCAATTTTGCTGACCGTGCTGTTGTTCTCGCTGCCATCGGTCATCAGCGAGAGTTGCTGGAACAGGGCATCATTCGGTTGTCGGCTTGTTACCATCAATAGCGCATCAGATGGTACGGAGGTCTGCTCACCAGTGTAGATACACTCGCTAATTACCGCGGCCCCATCGAAAGCTTCGACGGATTGTGCGGTGCGAATCTGCACCCCGAGCTTCAGCAAATGCGTTTGGATGCGATGCTGATCAGCGGTATACGAAGTCCATGCCGACACGCTGGTAGCGGGTGTTATCAAAGTAACTTTGGCCCCCGCTCGCATAAGGTGCTCGGCCAGCACACCACCGAGGTAATAGTGGTCATCATCAAACAGGGTCACTCTGCCGCCGGGTAGCCGTCCTGCAAAAATATCATCAGGCGTGTAAACAGTTTTCGCTGGTGCCTGGAGTCTGAGCGCGGCCGGGTGATGCTGACCGTAACCATCGGCGCGCCAGGTGGCACCCGTTGCCACCACAATGTGTGCGGCGCCAGTGTCCAGTGCGTCTTCTGCTGTCATTTCACTGGTGAGATACACATCAACGTTAGGCATCTGTTGTATCTGTCGCACACGGTAGTCGCGTACGCGAATCCACTCGGACAAGCCCGGTAGCTTTGACTCGTGTGTGACTCTGCCACCCAACTCACCGGATCGCTCTGCCAGTAGCACATGATAGCCACGCTGCCCCAGGGCGCGTGTGGCTTCAAGGCCGGCTGGCCCGGCACCGATCACAAGTACGGTTGCATCGCTGTTCTTTTTTGCGATCTTCTCCGGGTGCCAGCCGCGACGCCAGCCTTCACTAAAGGTTGGGTTTTGTGTGCAATGCAGTGGAATACCATGCCCGTCACCGGTGTAACAGATGTTACAGCCTATGCACTCGCGAATGTCATCGACTCGCCCTTCGTTAATTTTATTGGGTAAAAAAGGATCCGCTATTGATGGTCGTGCAGCGCCGATAAAATCAGTAATGCCGCGGCGAATCTGCGAAACCATGGTGTCAGGTGAGGTAAAGCGACCGGTACTGACAACGGGTTTATCAGTAATGCCTTTTACATAAGCAACATAGTCTTCAAGCGCGCCTTCCTTAACAAAGCGAGAAGTACCCATTTCGTACGAATAGTCACTGATGTTTATATCCCACAGGTCAGGCAGATCTGCCAGTGCCGCAAGCATGTCCCGATGCTCGCCTGCCTGCGGCTGGCCGTCGGCGATCGTTTGCTGATCAGCGGAAAAACGCACGGCTACTGCACAGCGATCACCCACGGCGTCTTTGGTATCCTGAATAAGCTCGCGCACCAGTC
>CAYMFQ010000212.1:0-9800 GCA_964389335.1 uncultured Granulosicoccaceae bacterium | reverse complement strand
GACAGCGTGATTATCGTTGATACCAGCGAGTCAACCGGTGCTGCTGAAAACGTGCTTGCCGAGTTCCGAAAAATCACCAGCAAGCCAGTCAGTACGATTATTTATACACATTCTCATCGCGATCATATTTCCGGCGCCAGCGTATTTGCTGCCGACAAGAACGTTGAAGTGATCGCCGCTCACGATTTCGACAGTGATCTGGTAGGCGTTGATCAGTCCCGACCGACTCCCCTGCCGGCAATGATGGCGCGCACCAAACGTCAGTTTGGCATGGGCCTGTCATACCCTGATGAACGCGTCAATCTCGGCTGTGGCCCGGGTGACCGTCCCATGCAGGGAATGGGCGCAGGCTTTATTGAACCGACGCTGTCTATTGCGGAAGAACGAGTGAGCCTGAGTCGCGCAGGGGTTGAGATGACTCTGGTTAAGGCACCGGGAGAAACCCCGGATCATATGGTCGTGTGGCTGGCAGACAAGCAAGTCCTGATCTGTGGCGACAATTATTACAAGTCATTTCCAAACCTGTACGCCATACGCGGCACCAGCTATCGAGACTTCAATGCCTGGGCAGATACGCTCGATCTGCTCATGGCGTTTAATGCAGAGGTGCTGGCCCCCGGACACTCACGTCCTCTGTTTGGCGCCGATGTCATTCAGCAAACACTCACCGACTATCGCGATGCGATTAAACATGTCATCAGTGAAACTGCTAACGGCATGAACAACGGTGTCAGCATTGATGAACTCGCACATAATATAAAGTTGCCGGAAGCACTCGCAAACAAACCTTATCTGCGCGAGTTTTACGGCAAGGTTAGCTGGGCCGTACGCGCCTACGCTACCGGAACACTGGGCTGGTTCGACGGCAACCCCACCAATCTGAATCGACTCTCACCACGAGAGGAAGCACTGCGTGTTATCCAGTTGGCTGGTGGTGCGGATAATTTGCTCAGCACTGCGCAGAGCGCATTAACGCAGACCGACTATCAATGGGCAATGGAAGTGGCGGACCGCCTGCTTGCCGCAGATGAACACACCGCTGAGGCGACACGAGTAAAAGTACAGGCTATGCGCGCGGTGGCAGATACAGAGATTAACGCGACCGCCAGGAACTATTATCTTCTTTATTCAGCTGAGACAGAGCAACGATAGTTAAGGTACTGCAAATTTTAATCGGTATTGCAACCACGCAAGCCGCTCTATGTAGGGTGCTCGGAGTGCAACGAGGCGCACCACATGTCTTGTTTTAATGTTGTTATTTGACGTCTATATTACACTGGTGCGGTTCGCACCACTCACCACACCCTACGATGTGGGAAATCGGATGTTGCATGCTTCATAATGCGTTTATGCGTCACGTGACAGACAATCAACGGACAATATCGTCGGCAGGTGACGCGCTATTTCATGCCACTGTTCACCTTCGTTGCTTGTTGCGAAGATCGAACCGCTGTTGGTACCAAAGAACACACCTGCGGGGTTGTTGCTATCGCCACACATGGCTTGTCTCAGCACGGTAAAGTAACAGTTTTTTTGTGGCAATCCGTCTCGTTGTGCAGTCCATGTTTCACCGGCATCGCGAGAACACCAGACTGCCGCAGAGGCATCAGGTGGAAATCTTCCTGCGTCGTCACCGTTTAACGGAATGGTCCACAGTACCTCGGAGTTGTGCGGATGCACGTGTATGGGAAACCCAAAGGTGGACGGCAACCCGCTGGTGATATCGTCCCAGCTGCGTCCGCCGTTTTTTGAGCGCCACACACCATGATGGTTTTGCTGGTACAAAAGCTCATCACTGGTTTGTGCACGCACCATATTATGGACACAGTGGCCTACCTCACCACCTGACGGCGCGGCAGGATGTGCATGCCCCTCGCACACTTGCGTATTGGATAGCCGATTGCGACGTTCCCACGACTGACCACCATCCTCTGTGGCAAAGACACCGGCAGCAGATATGCCCACCCAAAGC
This sequence comes from uncultured Granulosicoccaceae bacterium, assembly GCA_964389335.1. Classification (GTDB taxonomy): domain Bacteria; phylum Pseudomonadota; class Gammaproteobacteria; order Granulosicoccales; family Granulosicoccaceae. Next base: position 7,828 of record CAYMFQ010000212.1, on the reverse strand, counting down.
CAGTCACGATGCTGAGGATGCGGCACAATCGTATGCAGAATCAGCCCGGCACCGCCCGGGTTCCAGGTGCTTGCTGACGGATGTTCATTAAGACTGTGCAGCCGCTGCCATGTTTTGCCACGATCTTCACTGACCAGCAAACCTGCCGGCTTGATGCCCGCATAAAGCTTACCGTGCGCGAAGCACAGCGACCAAATCTGTATAAACTCATCGGTGAAAGGCAGCGAGTCGGCGCTCCAGCCAATCGATTCGGCAAAGTGTGCATCCCTGGCAGCCCAGTCATCGATAGTGCCACGCGTGAGTCTTGTTAACTCCCAGTGATTGCCGCCATCAGCGGAATGCCACACACCTGCACCGTGCCAGTCGCCACCGCCACCCGCCCACAGCTCACCGCTCTGAGGATCAGCGGCCATATGATTGATACCCCACCCATCACAGTGCGGACCCGTGAGATTCCATTGCTGTCGATCACCAGTATCAGACAACAGGAATACGCCTTTTGTCGTGCCGATAAGCAATGTCGTCGTTGCAGACTCCATAGACAGCGCCCCCATAGTAAGCTTAATTGCTACGCTATCAAATTAGACCGAATACGGAAACCTGCCAGCTATACGGTTGCCTGAGTCTCCAGCGACTGGGAAAACAACCATTTCCAGATTTCCTTTTGTCTGTACGCGAGTGACCATGCATCGTGATCCCGGTCCTTATAGAACGTCCATTTTAAATGGGTGTGGCTCCCGGACAGGTTTTCCATACGTCGCACAAAATACCCCGGTAAAGCTACTTTATCCAATACACCATGCACCGCCCATATCGGTGTTTGCGTCGCCTCAGTCGATAACAGATTTACGACCGATGCAATTGGAATGGCAGCCGCGAAAAGCCGCGGGTACCTGGCCAGCATTCTCCAGATAGCGGTACCGCCGGCACTGACACCGGTTACATAAATGCGGTTTCGATCAATGTTGTACTCGGTACAACAATGCTCGATGAGATCTGCTACATAGTCTATGTCCCACATATGGTTGGTGTTGTTCAGCGGAGACAACAATACGAACGGCGGCACGTCCATTAGCTTCCCCTGAGCAACCAGCCGAGGGGGTGCGTATAACCGCATCAAATGCCGCTGATGAGATGCACCGTGCAGAAACACCACCAATGGTACTTTTTCACCCGCACCACTGCCTACACCACTTTGGCTGATTAGGTAATTTACACCAACGGTATCGGCACACTCATCACAGACCCGCTCATTGATAACCGGGATATTCGGGCTGGCGAGGATTCTCGTGCTCTGCAAAAACTCTTCAGCGTCAACCCAAAGGCCACTACCGCTGGAAAAGCGCCTGCATACCGAGCAGCAATCAATATAGTCGGTGCCGCGATGCTGGTTTGAGTCTAAAAGGCTGACGTAGTCGCGATCAGCCCTCGCATTTTGTGTACTGGAGATTATTAGCCGATTCTCACCATCATAGGCTACAGACAGCTCCAACTCACGACACTGCTCCGGAGAATCGCACCGAAACGGCAGCACAACTTTCGTCTCCCTGAGCCTCACATCCTGAAACACCTGGCGATATAAAGACTTTGTTTCCAAACCGTCGAGGAAATCCCAGATTGACGAGCCAATCAGACAATCGGGGTTGGCCAGGTCAGAGGCATCATTGGTTAGCGCAAAGGAAGACCACGGCCCGGCTATCGACACGATGTGGTCACTTGAATCGATCGTGTATCGAATGACGGCGATTGGTTGCTCTGGTTGCCCCATTGTGCCACCTCGTCCTAGGCAACATTCGCTGTGCAAATTGCCTGAATAAGCAGCAGGATAACTGCCGCGACCCACTTGGGACCAACTGAAGACTAGCACAAACGATGATCCGTATAGACCAACCCCGTTTAATAACCAATTCGAATGATTTCATTAACCACAGGAATGACAGCCTCAACAGCAAAATAATAATGAAATAACGCAACACTTATCCGGTTGAGTCGCAGACCATTGACCCACATATATCACGTTAGTACCGTCGGGAAAATTCATATCAAAGAAGGAAGGTATATGACCCAGTCACCAGACCCGTTCTGTCAGCCCTCCCTGCCGCTTACCAAAAAGGGGCGCGCACCTCATCTGGCCTGTGTTGCTCTGTTTTATTCAGAGGATATTGAAGAGGTCTACCACGTATTTGAAACCGATAATCTGCAGCATTCGCTGATGACGAAATCGCGCTTTCAGTCTGCAGCGCTGCGCAAAGATCCGACGGTGCGGGTTGCCTGGATACCGTGTGAAAACGCTGCCGAGAGACAGAAGTTAAAAGCGTCGTTACGAGAGCGCTTTCAACTAAACGCCCCGGCAATGACCGCATAGCGAGCTACGCGGTAGACGTATACGCAGCCGCTAGACCAGCCCTTTACCAGCGTCGCTGCCGTGCGAAAGACGGCGGCGCTGCAGCAACCAGAACGCCAGCAGTGAAACTACGATAACCACAAAGCTGACCGCTGTGGTAAGTGTGCCCAATGCATAGATTGATGGGTCTGTGACCGTGGTTGTCAGACCGCGAAGTTCCAGCGGCAGTGTGTTTAACCCGCCAATAGCCTGTGACGTCCGCGCCAGTTCGTCATAGCTGAGCGTGAATCCAAACAGTGCGACACCCACCAGTGACGGTGCGATGATCGGCAACACCGCCTCTCTAAAGGTTGCCCAGGGACCAGCACCGAGGTCACGGGCTGCCTCTTCGTAAGAAGGGTCAAAGCGGTTAAAGACGGCAAACATGATCAACAAGCCGAACGGCAGAGTCCAGGTAAGCTGGGCACCCAGCGCTGAACTGAACAGGCCCATACTGGTGGTAAAGTAGTCAATGACCCACTGCACCTCATGCGTTTGTCCGAGGTGTTTGATTTGCTCATCCAGTAGACGAAACTGCAACGCTATTCCAAGGCTGACAACGATCGACGGCACAATAAGGCTGGCAACGGTTACGTAAAACACAAATCCGGAGCCTTTGAACTTCTTGCGAAAAGCCAGTCCGGCCATCAGGCTAAACACAACGGTAATCACCATCACCACCAGCCCCAGCGAAATAGAGCGTCTGAATGCGCGCCATATATCAACCACCCCGACACCTTCCCAGAGCTTGCCAAACCAGTGTGTCGACACGCCATTCATGGGAAAGGTCAGACCACCCTGCGGCCCCTGGAATGACAGCACGAAGATGGTGATCATCGGGCCGTACAGAAACAATAAAAATAAAAGGAAAAAGCAACCCAGCCAGATTTTTGTAAAGCGACTAGCCATATGCCTTTTTCCTCCGCGTACCGCTCAACACACAGCCGATTCGAATCACACTAAAGCTCCCGCCTGATATCCACAATGCGGGACATCGCTACAATTATCATCAACGTTATTGCAAGCAAAATAACCGCATTGGCCGCAGCGGACGGAAACTGCAGGTAGCTCATTTCCACATTAATAATTTTGCCGATGGATGCAATCTGCTGCCCACCCATAACACCGATAGTAATGAAGTCACCCATCACGATGGTGATAACAAATATAGAACCGATGGCTATACCGGGGCGACACAGAGGTATGACGACATTCCACAACATCTGCCAGCCGCTGGCACCGGCGTCGTAAGCGGCTTCGAGCACGCTGCGATCAATGCGCATCATCGAGTTAAAGATCGGCACCACCATAAACAGCGTATACAGATGTACGAATGCCAGCGTCACGGAAAAGCCGGAGTACAGCAGCCAGTCTACGGGCTCGTTGATTAGCCCGATTTTCTGCAAAAACTGGTTAACCAGCCCGCCACGACCGAGCAGCGGTATCCAGCTGATCATCCGTATTACATTTGAGGTCCAGAACGGTATCGTGCACAGCAGGAACAGCGCGATTTGCATCGCCAGGCTGTTTACACAAAACGCAAGATAGTAGGCAACGCCAAACCCGAGTATCAACGTGATGATCCAGGTTAGAAATACAAACTTCAGCGTCGAGAGGTATGTGGCAAATACCGTACAGAGTTCCGGCAGCCGACTCACGCAACCACGGAAAATATCACCATAGTTGGTGCCAATGAAGTCGGGGATGATGGAGTATTCGGTGTAGTCCCAAAAACTGACGACAACAACCAATACCAGCGGTATCAGGAAAAACAGTGCGAAGACCAGCACATAGGGCAGCGCCAGCAGATAAGTACTAATACTATGATGAGCTTTCAGCAAAGCATGGTAACCGGTTAGTGTTCAGGCAATTTCCTCACTCCTGACACCATTATACGGTCACGAGCCGATACAGAGGTAGAATTCTTTTGTGTTCGGCGCCAGAGCAACGGCCAGAGCAGAGGCCATTGCAGTGGCGCCGAAAAATTACAACCGGCTGTTAGGCTGCAATAAACTCATTCCACTTGCGAACCATGTACTTGTTTTCGTCCATAACCGCATTCCAGCACGCAACACCACCCATACGCTCTTCATACGAACCACCGTCGCGAACTTCACCAGCAGACGCGAGCTTTTGACCTGACGGAGACATAATATCTTTCTCTGCCGGCTTGCCCAGCATCCAGTAATCCCACTCGTAGGCTTCCATGTTGGCCTCGGCTGTTGACAGTACCGCAGAGTAGTAACCCTGTCTGTTCAGGTGTGCGCCTGCCCAACCGGACAGGAACCAGTTAACGAACTCATAAGCGAGATCAGCTTTCTCGCCTTTGATGGTTGACGGCAATGCAAAGCCGGCAGCCCAGGCGCGATAGCCTTCTTCAAGTGGCTGATAAACGCAATCGATACCTTTTGAACGAACTGCGGTAATCGCCGGCGACCACATAGACTGAATAACCACCTCACCGGAAGCCATCAGGTTCACGCTCTCGTTAAAGTCTGACCAGAAAGCGCGGAACTGACCCGCCTTCTTGGCTTCAGTCAGAATCTTCATGGTCATATCGATTTCGTCTTTGGTCATATTGCCTTTGTCAGGATAGGTGTACTCACCCATTGACTCGACGACCATTGCCGCATCCATGATACCGATAGATGGAATGTTCAGAATGGAGGCCTTACCCTTAAACTCGGGGTTAAGCAGTTCAGACCAGTTGGTGATCGGGCGGCCGATCAGGTCGGGTCGAATACCCAGCGTGTCGGCATTGTAGACGGTTGGAATGAGAGTAACCCATTCCGTTGGCTCGTCTGAGAATTCGGTGGAATTTTCGCCCTTGAGGTAAAACACTTTCTTCGGTGCGGTGCCCTGGTCACCAATCTTCTTGCCGGCTATTTCCCCTTTAGTGAAAGCCGGTGTAATTTCATCGAACAACTTGATGCGATTGGCATCCATACCAAGCAGGTTTCCGGACGGTACGAGCTTCTTCAGGCTGAAGTACTCGGTATCTACCAAGTCAAAACTGTTGGGTTGCGTGATGATACGCTTGGTCACTTCATCAGTTGTTACCGGGATATACTCGATTGTGATACCCAGGTCTTCCTTGGCTTTGGCAGCAATTTCAGCGGACTGGTTGACCGCTGTACCAAGGTAACGCAGTACCTTTTTTTCCTGCGACATGACATATGGCGCACCCGCGATAAATGACCCTGCTACCGCTGCTCCTGCAGTGGTTTTCAGTAACTTTCGCCGGCCATGATCAATAGAATCTGTCATCTGATACTCTCCTGAGTTTAACGTTAAGAAGCATTACAACGTTCATACGAACGTGCGCTACATCAATGCGTGTAGATCTGTTTGGTTCCAGTGTAACGAGACCGAATCACCAGCCTCATAGGGGGCAACAAAAAAATCATCGTCGGTACAGGTAACCGTAAGATCAGACTGCGGGCTCTGCACCGACAGCCTGACGGTATGACCGAGGAATTCTATATCGCGAATGACACTATCGCCACCACGATCCATGCGAATCTTGTCCGAGCGCACCGCAAATATCTGATTGTTATGTTCAACGACATTGTGACCGCCAATAAACTTCGCGACGAACACACTTGCCGGTCGGTTAAACACCTCGTAGGGACTGCCCTGCTGTTCTATTTTTCCTTCGTTCATCACCACCACCAGATCCGACAACGCCATTGCTTCTTCCTGGCTGTGGGTTACATGCACGAACGCGATGCCGAGATCTCGTTGCAGGCGCTTTAACTCGGTGCGCATTTCTATACGCAGGTAGGGGTCGAGTGCGGAAAGTGGCTCGTCAAGCAGCAGCAACTGCGGCTCGGTTATCAGTGCGCGCCCGAGAGCAACGCGCTGCTGCTGTCCACCGGATAGTTGCGCGGGCTTGCGTGCGTGCAGTTCAGTCATATGCATTCGCTCGAGCATTTGCATTGCCTGTTCACGCCGGGTCTGCTGGTTTACGCCACGCATTTTTAACGCAAACGCTACATTGTCAACGCAGTTGAGATGAGGGAACAACGCATAGTTCTGAAACATCATCGCTGTGCCGCGACTGGCAGGAGGACGCGTGGTGATGTTCTGCGACCCCAGCATCACACTGCCGCTGTCTGCCCGTTCGTGCCCGGCGATCATCCGCAGTGTGGAAGACTTGCCGCACCCGGAAGGCCCCAGCACGCAACAATATTGGCCGGCGGAAACGGTCAGATCAATACTGTCTACCGCAACGACACTGCCGAATCGTTTATAGAGTGCAACAAGGTTAAGATCTTCACTATCAGCTATTTCCGACATCCATCACCAATGCGTATGTGTTATCGTTTTCGTTGTCCGATTCCGATAAGTAATTAACTATTGTACTTAAACTCCTCCGGGGCAACGCTGTTGTTTTTGCAGCAGGCTGCTGCAATTCAGTTCACAGCCCCCTCGTCAGCACAGGTAACCGGCACAAACCAGGGGCCCGGGCGCTGATTCAAAGGGTTCTGCAAAGCTACAGTAGCGGGTTGTGTTGTGCTAGCGTACCGCGCTATGAAAATTCATTTCGTTAACCCTAACACCACCGCATCGATGACCGCAACGGCCGTACACGCAGCCCAAGCCGTTGCAGCAACCGGCACCACAATCATCGGCAGTCAGCCGGACTATGGCCCGGTAAGCATTGAAGGCTACTACGATGAGGTTTTTGCGATTCCGGGTTTACTGGAACAAATTCGACGTCATGACGACTGCGACGGCCACGTTATTGCCTGCTTCGATGACACCGGCCTCGACGCCGCGCGGTGTCTCGCGTCGGGACCTGTCGTTGGACTGTGCGAAGCTGCCTGCATTACCGCAACTATGGTTTCAAATCGGTTTTCAATCGTTACAACGCTTAAGCGATCACTACCGGCGCTTGAAAAACTCACCGTCAACTACGGGGTGGCGAGCCGTTGCGCGTCTGTGCGTGCAAGCGGAGTTGCAGTACTGGATCTTGAGCAAAGTGGCAGCGACGGTGCACTACGCAATGAAATTGATATGGCAATAAACCATGACAGCGCAGAGGCGATCGTCCTCGGATGCGCAGGCATGGCCGATTACGCAGCAAGCTTATCTGCATATTATGGCGTGCCCGTTATCGACGGCGTTAGTGCAGCGGTGAAAATGGTTGAAGGGCTGGTCAGCATGAAGCTTACCAGCAGTCGAGCCAATGGTTATGCCCGACCGCTTGCGAAAATCTATGTCGGCAAGTTCAAGGACGATGCGCCTACATAGCGAAAGGTAATTTTCCCGTTGCGAGGATCTGCCGCTACTCGACTTTCACGATGGATTGTTTTTTGTGCCGAGTTGCCAACTATACGAGTGCCAAATAATAGAGTTCGCCGATCGGGGATCAACTCCCACCGGCGAACTAGTGCCCATCCAGAAAGAGACGTTTTTCGGCACGCGCGATCGATGATCGCG
>CAYMFQ010000211.1:8085-9810 GCA_964389335.1 uncultured Granulosicoccaceae bacterium | reverse complement strand
GCGGGAATTAAATAAATAACATGCGGCGGGCCTATTAGGAATAAGCCCGCGAGGAGCAGTGTTTGAGAGATACTCCCTATGCTTCGCTTACTGATCATTTCCATTACTCCCAACAAATAACTTGTTCGCTTATATCAAATCAGCGCATGTCGCCGAACCAACACTTGCAATTCAAACAATCCTGCTATACTGTTTATTCATACAGTTATATTGCGCTCGCTTTTTGGCCAGCTGATTGAGGTTGAAGTATGAATGCCGTGGACAACAGATCCTTTCATGCAGATTCGCCCGTAGAGGCGGACAGAAATGCCACCACAGCGCATCCTAACTCGATAGCACTAAATAACGCAAGTGGCTGGCACAGTTACAAAATTTCGCTGACAAACAGAAAAATAAAGAGCTCTGTTCACCGTTGGTATGTTCTGCACGTTAAAGCATTTCTCAATTATTTTACCGGTATGCGACTATCGGATCTTGATGCGGACACTGTCAATTTGCATTTGCAACAATTGCAGCCAGCACAATTTCAGCACGACTGGCAACAACGCCAGTATATTAACGCAATCGAAATTTTATTAGTTGATACAGCAAAGTTATCGTGGTCGGGAAGCATTGAGTGGGATCAACTCAAACGCAATGCAGCCTCGTTACCGGTTAATCATCCGACCATTGCCAGAGAGACTGATGGATCCAATCCGGTCGAGCCGCTATTCTCATCTTCTCTTCCAGAAGGGCATCGAAAGAGCCTGTTGGCGCTTAGTCGTGAACTACGTCAACGACGCTACGCGATCAAAACCGAACAAACTTACTGCCATTGGGTTCAGCGTTTTCTGCTTGATAACGTCAAGTCGGAAATCGATGAACTAGACGGTGCCAAAGCATCGTCTTTTTTGTCTGGACTGGTGCTACGCAGAAATGTAAGCAAAGCTACACAAAACCTCGCTCTCACGTCGCTGGCGTACTACTTCAAGGAAATACTTCAACGCCCCCTTGAAGGGCTTGATCATTTGCGCAGCCGCAAACCAGCAAAGCTGCCAGTGGTTTTAACCCCGGCAGAAATCAAATGCCTGCTTGATCATATAACCGGCGTTCATTACACCATGGCCTCTCTGATGTATGGCACCGGTTTGAGATTGATTGAGTGTCTGCGACTCCGAATCAAAGACATCGAATTCAACTATCGCATAATAACGGTGCACGATGGCAAGGGAGGAAAACATCGCAGGGTTCCTTTGCCCAACAAAATCGCTGAGCTAATGCAAACGCAGATTAACAATGTGTCAGCACTACATAATTCCGACTTGCAACTGGGATTCGGAAAGGTGTACTTGCCTGATGCGCTCGCCCGAAAGTATCCCAATGCAGCCACAGAAAAAGCCTGGCAGTATATTTTTCCGAGCAGTCGTCTTTCAGTAGATCCCCGCAGCGGCATTACCCGCCGGCACCACCAGCATGAATCATCACTTCAGCGTCACCTGAAACAGGCCTCACACAAGGCGTCCATTCACAAACAGGTAAATAGTCATTGTCTGCGTCATTCTTTCGCTACGCACCTGTTGGAAGCTGGTTACGATATTCGCACTGTACAGGAGCTACTGGGTCACAGTGATGTAAGTACCACAATGATTTATACCCATGTAATGAATAGACCCGGAATGGTACCGGTAGTCAGCCCACTCGATTCCTGACTAGTGCTCTGGCAATATTAAAAGTTGGGATACAGCG
>CAYMFQ010000211.1:5709-7985 GCA_964389335.1 uncultured Granulosicoccaceae bacterium | reverse complement strand
CGTGACGCTCGGTGGCCTCTTCAACGGCTTTCATTTGCTTTTCGGCAAGCCCGGCACGCTGAGCCTGCGCACGATCCGCCGCTGCCTGTAATCCTCCGCCAGAGGATTGAAAATGCGGCATCACTTCGCGGGCGAACAGTTCATAGCTCTTTTTGGTGGCCGTGGTGTTGGCCCAGTTGTGTGCCAGAGTCAGATAGGTACCAAAGCCACCGTCGGATTGCTCGATAAGGTTTTCAATTTGTTCGATCATGCGGTCAGGTGTGCCGACCACACCGAGACCACCGTTAACGAAATCGATCATTTCATCGACGTCGCCGCCCTCGACAGCCATTTGCGGAAACGCTGCTACGTTCTGGAAATATCGGAACCACTGCTCCATGCCGTATTTCATATCATCACGCGCCTGTTGCTCGGTTTCAGCCAGGTGCATTAAGCCGACCAGACGCCACTTGGCACGATCTGCCACCTGACCATGCTGTGCGGCCATCTGTTCCTGTATCGTCCAGTGGTGGGCTAATACGTCCATACCCACGGCGACTGTGGCGCCCAGTGATAACAGACCAGCACCATAGCGACCGGCAAGCCGGGCACCGGACGGTGACGCTACAGCAGCCACCGCAACATCGAACAGTGGATCAGAGTACGGTCGCAGGTGCAGCCGGGCATCTTTCAGCGTCAGGCGCTCGGACTCGTAACTGACCGGCTCTTCACTGGTCAGCAGCCGCATCACAATATCCATGTAGTCTTCGAGCAGAGGTCGCATCTGCGGTGGCTCAAGACCAAGCATTGCGGCATCGGTGGGCAGTGCACCGGGGCCTACGCCCATCATGATTCGCCCGCGTGTCAGGTGATCGAGCAGCACCATGCGCTCGGCTACCCAGAGCGGGTTGTGATACGGCAGCGACACAACACCGGTACCCAATTTAATGCGTTGCGTGCGTGCCGCGGCAGTAGCCATGAAGATCTCCGGCGAGGCGATGATCTCACTGCCAGCTGAGTGGTGCTCGCCAATCCATGCCTCGTCGTAGCCAAGCCGATCGAGGTGCTCGAGCAACGACAGATCATCTTCCAGTGACAGAGTCGGGTTGTGACCGGGCGCATGAAAGGGCGCCATGAAAATACCAAAGTTCATTCTCATCGTATTCCTCCGTTGTTGCGGCGGACCAATCCGACCGCTGCAACATATTAACGCCAGACCTACTGCCTTGTGCAAGTTACAGTAACTACGAGACAGTCACAGGCGCCAGTCCTGGCAGACACATGCGGAGATGTGCGCCTGTGGCGGGAGTTTGCTTTGGTGGATGTTGAGGGCTAGAACTTGCCGTGCTTTAAATAGGCCTGCTGTGGATCCATGCCACCGCGAATTGCTTTGCGTATTTCGCTCTCGGTATTGATGTCGGTTTCACTTGCATCGATCACGTCTTCTACAATGCTCGCGGGCACACGAATTAAACCGTCTCGATCGCCGAGCATGTAGTCTCCCGGGTTGATGTCGACGTCGCCTATTCTGATGTCAACACTGTGGGCGGCCGGCAGCCACCAACCGACGATATCTCTGGGAGTGAAGCCGCTGCACCAGCACTGGAACTGTTGCGCCAGCAGAAAGTTAACGTCGCGAATCATACCGTCTGCCACCACGCCTCGAACACCTTTGTCGGCCAGTGTTTCCGCAGACAACTCACCCATATGCGCCACCGTGTCATCATTGGGCTGGCTCACCCAGATGCTGCCAGCCGGGCACTGCGACAATAGCCCTGTCCATGCAAGCAGAGTCTCATGCGGATCTGCCATAGGATCAACCTTGCCGAGGATAGTGAATGCGGGCCCTGCCATTGACACCTCTGGCATGATCGGACGCAAGGTGCGCGGCAGCGTAAAATCCCTGCACCCCATTTTTCGCATAACATCGTGCACCACACCGGTGTAACAACGCGCTAATCGATCACTGACGTCATTGGTCATAGGGCACCTTATTTCGGTAGCTGGTGTTGAGAGGGCGCCTGGTGTGCACCAGACGCCCGTGTTATCGCAACCTCACTATCACTGCCTGGTCAAAACCACACGTGTGTCCAGTTCAGTCGGGCGCAATGCTTCGGTGGAGCCGTCCAGGTCACCGTCGATATCGCCTGCGTACAGAATGTTGTTATCAATTAAAAGGATATCGAAAGTGGTTTCGTTTAAACCGATCAAACTGCTCAATGCATCTGAAACCGATTCACCGTCAAGGGTGGCCGACTCCGTGGTGATGTCGGCATGTGACGCGTCTCCCAGTGCCG
>CAYMFQ010000211.1:3866-5609 GCA_964389335.1 uncultured Granulosicoccaceae bacterium | reverse complement strand
GCCGCCTTCACTACGCAACGCGGATCGGAGAACCTGCAAGTTACGGCGTCGACTGCCCCACATCCGGAAGTGTACCAACATGCAGAATCATCTATGCTTAGGGTTTCGTTAACTGCATACCACCTACAGCCGCGTAACCTCCTATTCTTCGAGCAGACCCGTCGGCAATCCATCGATGCTCCTGGCATTCTTCTTACGCCAGTATTTCTCGACGCCATCTTCGCCCATGGCTTCGTACCATGGCACAAGATCGGTTTCAGCCCGCGTTCTGACAATGGACATTTCAGGCACCCCGCTGCCACAGGCGGTGGCTACCAGATCAATGGATAGTTCAAATAGATTGCGCGCACCTGCATAGTCGGGAAACAAGCCGTATAGCCTGTCCCAGTCAGCATCTCTGCTGTGAACAACGCGTGCGGTGCCGTATACCCGTAGTATCATGTGATCACCCTCGAACGCACAAAACATCAGTGTCATTCTCTGGTTCTGCTGCACGTGCGCTGCAGTTTCATTACCACTGCCGGTAACACTCAGCCATACGATTTTTTGCGGACTTAACACGCGCAGAGAGTCGAGCCCCTTGGGCGATACATTGACCCGACCTTCCGTTGCGGCCGTCGCCACAAAGAACACACTTTGCGATTCAATGAATCGAGTAAAGGATTCGGTAAGGCAATCCGTAGTGACACCCATGCCATGCTCCTGACTGTCGGCTGCTGAGAACAGCTAGCTTAGCAATACGCTACTGACACCGGACTGTCAGCAGTGTCAGGGGTTCTTCTGCGCCGCGCTGCTATCCTGCGCAGGCGGTCGCAGGCGGTCGGCTCAGTTACCCGGTAGCGCTTACCCGGCGCGCTACCCGGCACGGGGGCGTGACAATACATATTCCCGATAGCTGGTGTATAAGCCGGACGCGACGATTATCCCGCAGCCAACCAGTGTCCAGTGATCAGGCAGATCACCAAACACCACAAAGCCGTAAAACGTGCCCCAGATAATCAATGTGTAGTGTATGGGGGCCAGTACCACGGACTGGGCGATATCGAGCGCGCGAATAATCAGCACTTCACCAATTGCCGCAAGGATTGCCATGGCCACAATCAATAACACCAGTTTACCGCTGGCAGGTGTGACCCATACAAACGGCTGAGCAAAACTCGTAAGCCCGAACGACACAAGCGCCGTGTAGACTACCGTGGTCATAATCGGGTCCGCGCCACTCAGCCAGCGCGACACCAACTGCCTTACCGCAAAGAACGCTGCGGCAACCAGCACCAGTGCAATCGCCGGATGAAAAAGGCCCATGCCAGGCCGTATAACAATCAGCATACCGACAAAACCGGTAACAACCGCCAGCCACCTTCTGATACCGACAGGCTCTTTCAGCACCAGCGCTCCCAGCACCGTGACAATAAACGGTGCGACAAACGTTACGGCCACGGCATCCGCAAGCGGAACATAACCCACCGCCACAATAAAACAGGTCGCCGAACCCACAGCCACGACACCGCGCAACACCTGCAGTTTAAGGTTAGTGGTCTTAAGCAAAACAGGCCCGCGCAACATCAACAGGATACAAACACCGAGAAACAGACCAAACATCCGCATCCAGACAATCTGGAACGGATGAAAATCGTCGGTCAGGAGCTTGGCCAGCGTATCGCAGGCCGAGAACGAAAAAAAACCCAGGGCCATCAGAATGACGCCCTTGATATTATTGTCAGTTGGCATTCATCGCTTCAA
>CAYMFQ010000211.1:2490-3766 GCA_964389335.1 uncultured Granulosicoccaceae bacterium | reverse complement strand
CCACCATAAAACAGGTTCTGCACGAAGCTGTCCACACCCAGAAAGTTTAGACCCATTATGCCGGTCGACAGGAAAAACACGGCGATAAAAGCACCCGGTGCATTAAAACGGCCAGGGTAAATTGCGGTGGAGCCAAGAAAGGCCGCCGCAAAAGCCGGCAACAGAAACGCCAGCGCAGAGGATGGATCAGCCGCGCCTCGCATGCCTGTGTATAAAACACCGGCAAACGCAGCAATGACACCGGCTGCAATCATCGAGCCTGCACGCAACCGATTAACATTAACACCAGACAGTCGCGCGACCTCACGGCCTCGACCAACAAACAGCAAACGCCTGCCGAGGCTGGTGTGCTGAAACACATACCAGATTACCGCTGCCAAAATTAATGCGTAATAAAACCCAATCGGTATACCGAAGACTCGTGTGAGAATAACACCTTTGACCAGCCCCATTGATATACCGGCGATGGTATTGGAGTTAGATACCCACAGAATAACGCCATTAACAAAGTAACCGGTACCGAGGGTCACAATTAACGAGTGAATACCAAAGTATAAAACGAACAAAGAGTTTATCGCGCCAATCAGCCCACCGGCCACGAGTGCCGCCACAATGGCAGCACCTACCGACCAGCCGAGTTTTACATTCAACACGGCGATCAGCATTGAGCTCAAGCCCATCACACTTGCCACGGATAAATCATAGTCACCCGTGGTTAACGGAATTAACAGTGCCAGCGTAAGCACCACGATCATTGCATTGGAACCAAACATAGTGGCGTAAGAATTCCATGCAAACATTTGCTCCGGCCGGGCGGCCCCGAGTAACAATATCAATACCAGCCACGCGACCAGTAAGCCGTATCGTTCAAACCAGTCTTTCCAGTCGCGGCCGCCGGCGGTGCCGTGCGTCATTGACGACTCGACTGTGGCGAGCTTCTCTTCCAGCGCCGCGATGCGCGCTTCATAGGCCTGCAGGGTTTCCTGCTGTGCAGGGCTGCGATTTTCTGTCATGCGGTACCCGTGGAGCCGGTCATTGACCGATAACAATATTCAGCGATTAAATCTTTGGTTAAGTCTTGTCCGGTCAGGGTGGCTACAATTTGCCCCTGTGAAAATATCAGCACTCGATGACACACCGACGCAAGCTGCTCGTAGTCTGTTGATGCAATCAGCACTGCCGTGCCACCGGCTGCAGTCTGATCAAGCGCATCCCATAACTGTTGTCGTGCACCAACGTCCACACCCTGTGTGGGTTCATCGAGCAGCAAAACCTG
>CAYMFQ010000211.1:0-2390 GCA_964389335.1 uncultured Granulosicoccaceae bacterium | reverse complement strand
CGTGCGGGCGTTAAGTCAGCCAGGTGCAATTGTGTTTGACCTTCAGGTGTACTAAGAGTAAGCGCGCCCGCACCCTTTTTGTGAGCACCATAGAGCAGCGCTGGTACATCATCAAAGCCTGAACCGATCAGTCCGGTGATGCCGAGAATCTCCCCCGACTGCACGGTAAAAGACAGCGGCCCGGTGGTTTTAAGAGCAGTGTTAAGCACAGCACCATCGACGCTGAGCCTGACAGCGCTCTGCTGTCGGTTGTTTTTTCCTCCCGCATAGTCTTCGAGACTGCGGCCAATTATTCGCGACACAAACGCTTCGTGACTAGTATCCGCTGTTGTCACTGTATCAATCAGATGGCCGTCGCGAAGAATCGTGGAGCGGTCAGTAATCTCCCGGACTTCATCAACATCATGGCTGACAAAAATAACGCTGGCTCCAGTCGCGACACACTGACGGATTAACTGAAATAACTGTTCAACACCTGATCTGGGTAAAAACGGTGTAGGCTCGTCAAGCACCAGTACACCAGGCCGATCAGTGGCGTTACTGTTTTCTGCCGACTGCTGCAGTGTCATATACGCTCGCACAATCGCCAACAATGCCTGCTGCACCGGAGACAGCATGCCCACATCCATTGTCGGTTCCAGATCGAGCTCAAATCGGTCAAAAACATCGTGGGCATTCTCGTGCGCCGCGGTCCAGTTAATTGCCCAGTTGTCTTCACTGGACAGTTTGCCCAGGTACAAATTTTCGGTGACAGACAAACCGGGTATCAGACCCAGGTGCTGATGCACAAACGATAAACCGTGCTCACTCAGGCGCGACGATTTGACCGGCAAACTGAGCTTGCGCCCGTAGAGCGTTAACTCGGCACCGGCTTCCGGGGTATGGAAGCCGGACAGCACTTTAATTAGCGTTGACTTACCGGACCCATTCGAACCCAACAAGCCATGCACTTCGCCGCGCCGTATCGACAACGACACATCATCGAGCGCCACGGCACCACCGAAACGCTTGCTGAGGCGCCTGATATCAAGCGCCACACTTCGATTAATGTCCGTTGCCACGCTATATGCCGTGGCGCAACCGATCAACCATCAGGGGCTACTCAATACCCCACAGCTTCTTGAAACCTTCGATGTGAACATCGCCATAGCCGTCGTTAAACGTTGCTGGGTTACCTGCGGTGGCGACATTTTCGTCGGTAAAAATATACGCCGGTGTATTGAGCTTTGTTACTGCGTCGAGACCACACAGCAAACGCATGTTGGCATCAGTACCAGCCATGCCCACCCAGCCGAGGCTCTCGCCAACATTCATCTCGACGATGTCGCCTTCACGCATCATATCGAGCACAAATGGCGTACCGTTGTAAGAGACAATTTTGGCTTTGGAGTTGGCGATTTGTATTGCTGGCACAATAAACTGCGACATGGAGTCGTATACCGGCAATACATAGTTAATCGACGAATCCGCCAGCAGCGCGTTTTGTACCGCTGGCTGGGTTTTGGTTGCCCAGTCGTTTACCGGTACGTTGATATAGGTTGATTTACAATCGGGGCAGTTGTCTTTCAGGTAGTTGATGATCGCATCGCGCAGTGGCGCCGTTGGCGTAATTTCATCAGGCCCCAGCACCAGCGCATTGACCTTACCGCCCGTTTGCACCATTGCCCACGCCGCGATGATCTGGCCAACAGTGACATAATCCGTGTTAGCACCATTGTCGAGAAACTCCGGTACTTCCTGCGTTGTTGCATCATAGTTATGCGTGGCCGTTACCTTGACACCGGCAGCGCGCGCTTCAGTGATTTGCGGCACCAGAAACTCCGGTGGCAATCCACCCTGCAAATCGATCAGGTCAAACTTTTCAGCAACCGCCGTATTGATGCCCTGAATCCAGCCCGCCGGGTCCATTTGTGTTTCCCAGTCGCGCAATTCAAACCCGACGATTTCCGCTGCATCGACAAAGCCCTGGCTGATGGCTGCGTTAAACGGATTGGCATTGGTTAAGGGCACGACAAACATCTTCTTGTCAGCCATACAGGCTTTGGCGTCAAACGCTTCACCTGGTGCTTCAAAAGTGGGCAGCTGACTGTGCTTGTCAATCAGCGCTTTGGCTTCGTCCATGCCCGCGTTTGCATTAAACGCTGCGACACTTGCGGCGAGAGAAAAACCCAGTGTTGCTATGTGTAATCTGGAAAGTTGCATGCTTGCTCCTCACTTACGACTGTAGTTTAGCCGTGTTGATTAATCGTCAGCCTGCAGGTGACGAACATGATTATTGCAGGTTAAGAGTCTGCCGCGCAGACTTCGTGTAAGACTGCGCGCAGCGCGGAACCCCTATGCCAACATTTCGCTGCGAGTGGATCGCAGATAACTGATGGCCTCTTCTGTTG
>CAYMFQ010000210.1:0-9835 GCA_964389335.1 uncultured Granulosicoccaceae bacterium | reverse complement strand
TCGTCGCCGACTTCATCCGGATCCACGTCATTGATCAACAGCATTTCCCGCACGGTCTGTATATCCTGCAGCACCTTATCAACCCGGTCACCATAGTCGAAGCTCGTGACCTCTATCGGGTTGGGCATGTAAGTGAAGGCAATCTTCAGGGCCAGTAAGGCATCGTCACTAAGCTTGTCCGGGTTGTCAGATTCGCCTGGGGTATCGGTCACTTTTTAATCCACTTGTTGGTTGGCTGAGCTGTTACTATCGCCGCTTCGCCCTGTGCCATCGATTGCTATCATGAAACTCAGTCAGATCGAAACCTTTGTCTGTGCCAATCCGCCACCACGCCACGGCGGTCGCTATTTTATTTTTGTGCGCCTGACGACGGACTGCGGCATAACCGGCGTCGGCGAAATCTACAACGCAACCTTTGGCCCGGATCTTTGCGCGGCGATGGCCACTGAAGTATTCGGCCGTCACTTTTTCGGTGCCGATCCGCACGACATAGAACGTCTGTGGCGCCGTACGTACGGTGCCGGTTACACCATGCGTCCGGATGTTACCGTAATGGGTGTGCTAAGCGCGCTGGAAATTGCCTGCTGGGACATCATTGGCAAAGCGGCGGACCGGCCGGTTTACGATTTACTTGGGGGCAAGGTTAACAGTCGTCTGCGCAGCTACACCTATTTATACCCCGCTGAAGGTGACGTCTATCCCGACCCGGATACGCCGAATGTGTACAACGATCCGGAGCTTGCGGCTGAGGTTGCCGAGCAACGTGTGCGCGAGGGCTTTACTGCCATCAAGTGTGATCCTGCCGGTCCTTACACGATCTACGATGGCCATCAGCCCAGGTTGGCGGATATCGATCTGGTGGTGCGTTTTCTGTCAACGTTACGCGAACGCTTTGGCACTCGTGTGGATTTGCTGTTTGGCACACACGGCCAGTTCACGGTCAGCGGTGCACGGCGCATGGCGCGCGCTATCGAGGCGTTTGACCCATTGTGGTTTGAAGAGCCGATCCCACCGGAAAATCCCGCCGATATGGCGCAGGTTGCAAGCTACACATCCATACCGATATCCACCGGTGAGCGGCTGTGTACCAAGCACGAGTTTGCGCGTGTGCTGGAAGCCGGTGCCGCATCTATCCTGCAGATGGATCTGGGGCGGGTAGGTGGCCTGCTTGAAGCCAAGAAGATTGCCTCTCTGGCCGAGACGCGTTCGGCGCAGATTGCCCCTCATCTGTATTGTGGTCCGGTGGTCGCAGCGGCCAACATTCAAATTGCCACAGCCACGCCCAACTTTTTAATTCTTGAGTCCATTGGCCGTTTTGATGGTCCGTATACGTCCATGGTGAACATCGGCTGGCAGTGGCAGGATGGTTATGTTATCCCGCCCACGGAGCCGGGTCTCGGTATTACGTTAAAGGACGATGTGATCGCCTCGCTGCCATACACTGATTCGGCATTGCACCTGGACATGGCGGTGGAGCCGGTGCAGCACTAACTTTACCCTTCATTCAGGCTGGCGTTATCAGCCAGCCCCGGGCCGCGCCACAGTACCAGGCAAAGTACACCATTGTCTGCGCCGGTTTGCATACTATGTGACTGAAACGCTGTGTGAACCTGAACTTCCTCTACGCTGCGCATTTGAGCGGGCTGGTCGTCAATCGCAAACGCGGCGCTACCCGCTGCAACAAAGTAGATTTCCTCTGCTTCGTGGCTGTGCGGCGGATAGAACAGGTCAGCACCCCAGTAACCGATGAACGCGCGTGACTGTTCACTGACGTAGTGCCCGGTCGGCCCATACAGTTCGATAAATCCATAGGTGTTAACAAAGCGCGCCCCGACCTGAGCAGCCGTGTAGGTGGTGCGCCACTGCGCATGAGGTATCACCGCGTGCAACGCATCGATCAAAGGTTGTGTGCGATGCGAAGCCTCAGGCATCGCAGTGTGAAGACAGTCGATTACAGGCTTTGTCACCGGTGCACAGTGGCGGTATTGCAGGTCATCCGGTACTGCGGCAAATTCCGACATCGCCGGTGTGGTATTGATCAGTTGCGTCGCCGCGCTCAGCAGTTGCTCAAAGGTCTGTCGTGCTGTCACGTGCTGCGCAGAGTTCATGGTGTTTGCTCGCGGGGACTCGTGCGGCAGTGTCGCACAGAAAGGGGGTAAGCAATATCACCGGCGACGTCAACTTTGCGCTGAGCGCAGATTCGCAGGATACTGTCAGCTTCGTTGGTCTGGTGCTGGTGCATGAGCTATCCGCCGCTAAGTGAAGTCAGGCAATCTCTCCGGGTAAAGTGGTATCGATGTCCAATCGAAACCCGTGTATTGCATAAACTGTTGCAACGCAGTGACACGCAGGGATGGTTGCAGGCCGGCGGGCATTTCGCGCTGTGGCTGGGCACGGCAGGTCTGGTGTGGCTGTGCTGGTCTATGTACTCGGGCAGCGGGCAGCTGTATTGGTTGCTTACGACGATAATCGCGCTCTTTGCACACGGTATTGTCAGCAGCTTTTTTGTCGGTGTGGCGCCCCACGAACTGGGTCATGGCACGGTGTTTCGCACCGCCTGGCTGAACCGGCTCTTTTTATATGTGTTCAGTTTTATAAGCTGGTGGGATCCGTTCGACTACGCCAGCAGTCACACCTATCATCATCGCTATACACTGCACCCGCACGGAGACCGGGAAAACCTGCTGCCGCTGTCGCCGCGGGTCGGTGGTACCTTTTTGCTGCAGATGCTGACAATAAACCTCTTTACGCAAAAGGGGCGAACCTTTGGCAAGGGCGGGTTGCTGGCAACGCTTGTGGCGACCATTCGCGGTGCAGCGGGCCGCACCGGTGATGCAAGTATCCCCGGTAATGAATGGCTGATCGCTCTGCATCGGGATCAGCCACAGCAGCACCGGAAATCGATTTGGTGGTCGAGATTTCTGTTGGCAGCGCACGGGCTGATTGTGGCTGGCGCGTTGTGGAGTGGTCAGTGGATCTGGATTTTTATTGTTACGCTGCCATCGTTTATCGCCAACGTTTTTGCCTATGCTGTGGGTATGACTCAGCATTGCGGGCTCAGGCAGAACGATAATGATTTCCGCAAGTGTGTGCGATCAGTGCGACTCAATCCGCTGCTTGAATTTTTGTACTGGCGCATGAACTGGCACACCGAGCACCATATGTTTGCCGGTGTGCCCTGTTATAACCTGAGGCGGCTGCATCAGGCGGTTGCCGATAACATGCCGGTACCGCGAACCCTGTACGGGGCATGGAGGGAAATGCGCGGCACATGGAAGCGCCAGCAACAGGACCCGCAATACTGTTTCGATACGCCGGTACCGGCGCAAATAGAAAAGAGCCGGGTAACACAAGCTGAGCAATCCGGGCTTGAGCAATCAATTGGTGATCTTGCACCCACCGGTCTCAGGTAAAAAAACCTGATGCATCGTAAAAGTGTCGTTGCCGGTTGTGTCACCATGTTGCTGTCCACGGCGTTCTTTGCCTCTATGCACGCCTGTGTGCGGTATCTCAGTGCAGACATACATCCGTTTGAAATCGCCTTTTTCAGAAATCTGTTTGGCGTTGTTTTTCTGTTGCCGTTTATTGTGCGAAACGGTGGGGCGTTGTTGCGAACACAGCACCTGAACTGGCACATGGTTCGGGCGTTGATTAATGTGTTCGCGATGCTGATTTTCTTTTATGCACTTTCGATCACACCGCTTGCGACAGTGCAGGCGCTAAGCTTTACCGCGCCGTTGTTTACCACGGTGCTGGCGGTGTTGTTACTGGGAGAGAAAGTCAGGTTTCGGCGCTGGGCTGCGGTCATCACCGGCTTCTGTGGCGTGATGGTGATATTAAGACCGGGTGCGCAGCCAATTGAACTCGGCGCGTTGCTGGTATTGTTGTCCGCGTCAATCTGGGCGCTGACCATGATTATCATCAAGCGCCTGTCGAACACCGACTCACCACTAACCATAACGGCTTACGTCACGGTGTTCTTAACGGTGCTTTCGTTTATTCCGGCGCTCTGGTTCTGGACATGGCCGGTCGGCACACAGTGGTTGTGGCTTGCGCTGGCGGCTGGTGCTGGTACGCTGGGTCAGTTGTGTGTGGCGAAGGCGTTTGCCTACGCAGACACCACAGTGGTGCTGCCGTTTGACTTCGCCAAAATCTTTTGGGGCGCGTTACTGGGGTTTCTGTTCTTTGGCGAATACGTTAGCGCCTACACCTGGCTGGGTGCGGTCATCATTTTTGGTGGCGCTACGTATGTTGCCTATCGGGAACGACAGATCGAAAAGCTCAAGCGAAGCTAATATGGCTGTGTGCCGAAGCTAACTGCCTGAAATCCAGGGTGCCATATCAAGTAACGCGTCGCTGAGGACCTTTGGTTGCTCCACTGGGATCATGTGCCCGGCATTTGGTACATCAATACGACGTGCGTTGGGCAGGCGTGCGTACAGCGTTTCGACGTCTGCCGGATCGCGAAATACTCGATCGTGTGCGCCGGTCAGCACCAGTGTTGGCATGTTGAGTTTTTCGTAGGGAAAGTCCCAGTTGGTGCTGCGTGCACTGGCGAGCAGATTGTAGGTGCCGCCTTTTTGATCAATGGGGGTGTAGGCATCATCGGTCAGCACATTGGGGCGGTTCTGGCCCAGCCAGTCTTCATTCATGATCAGCGGCGACATAATATCGCGAATCAGTTCTGGTCCGCCCACTTCCACCATCCGCACGACGGCATCATTGATCCACTTGAGTCGAGCGCCGTCGCGTCGCAGGGTGTTGATAAACACCAGGCCTTCACAGTGTGCCCCCTGTAATGCAGTCCAGGCTGCAAAAATGCCACCGATCGAAAGGCCAACAAATACCGGTTTCTGCGGTGCGACGGTTTCCAGCAACAAGGTGGCGTCGGACACGATAAGGTCCTGATCGAGGGCATTGTCAGGGTTGAAGTGACTGTCCGCCTGGCCGCGCATGTTGTAAATCAACATGCCATGGCCCGCATCGATCAGCGCGTCGGCGACCGTGTTCTTCCACATGGTGGTGTCACCGGTCAGCGCGTTGAAGAATACGTATGTGTATTTATCCGCCGAGGTTGGTGCGACATACTCGTAATACAGACATTCGCTTTCGTTGATGTCGAGAACAGCCATTGTGTCTCACCCCTCCCGTGTTCTGTTTTGTGGCACCGGCTGAAGCGAGCCGTGACGAAGCTGGTGATCAGCTACTACAATTTACATCAGTTGCCTGCTAATGAGTAGTCGTCTGCTACTCCGGCTGAACCGTGTCATTGCTATTTTTTTGTGATATTAAATGATGCACCGAACAAACCGTGGAGGATCACTATGGCGGGGCTCAATGAAGCCGAAATTGTGCAGTATCAGCAACAGGGCTATGTCGTACCGTCCTTTCGGCTGTCTGATACTGAGGTAACCTCACTGCGGGCATCGGTTGATCAGTTGATTCGGGAAAACCCGGATACCCGCCCCGAGCACCTTGTCAACGCACATATTTCCCACCCCAACGCTGAGGGTGTAAAAGGCGCTAAGGCGATACTGGATCTGGCCATGCACCCAGGCATTCTCGATCAGGTGCAGTCAGTCATTGGCGAGGACATCGTGCTGTGGGGCTGTCAGCTATTTTGCAAACCTGCGGCGGACGGCATGGAGGTGCCGTGGCATCAGGACGGGCAATACTGGCCAATACAACCACTTGCCACGTGTACTGTATGGGTGGCGATTGACGACAGCGTGGTGGAAAACGGCTGTCTGCGAGTCATACCCGGCAGCCACCGCGATTCCGAGGTTTACGGCCACCATACAGATAGTCGAGAGCGGCTGACACTGACGCAGGCCGTTGACGACGAGCACTTACAGCAGTCTGATCCGGTTGATGTAGTACTTCAGGCCGGGCAAATGTCACTGCACGATGTCTACCTGATTCACGGCTCCAACGAGAATACATCGCCTCACCGTCGTGCCGGAATCGCGATTCGTTATATGCCGGCCACGTCGGTTTTTCGGCGGGACCTCATTGCACCGTCGGATGCGTCGGGGTATAAAATTGATTTTTCAAGGCGTCCGCTGTGGCTTTTGCGTGGCGTTGACAAAACCGGTCAAAACGATTTTTCAGTCGGGCATCAATAGTTGGTTCCGCTGCCCCGAACTAATCTCTCCAGGATGGGCTTTGAGTCAAAGCCAGTGCTGGGGTAGTATAACGGCGGTTCTTGCTTTATTCGGTCTTGCTACCTCATGGTCCAGAGCAGGCCCGTTAAATTCTTTTGGACCCAACGGAGGATTCTATGAAAAAAAACCTGTTGAAGAAGGCTGGTGTACTAGCCAGTGCGGCCGTTATCGCCGCGACTCTGGCCAGTGAGGCGCACGCTAAAAAGGTGCGCTGGAAAATGCACGGTGCCTTCGGCTCTAACGTAGCGGTTATCGGGCCGCCGGGTCCGCGTATTGCCGAAGCTGTCAAGCGCATGTCTGGCGGAGACTTCGACATCAAGTTTTTCGAGCCTGGTGCACTTGCCGGTGGTTACGCTTACTACGATCCGGTCAGTCAGGGTGGATTTGAAGCTGCATGGGGTACTCCTGGTGCAAATCAGGGCAAAAACTCGGCATTTGCTTTCGCATCAACATGGCCCTTCGGTCCTGGTGTGGGCGAGTTCCTGGCCTGGATCAAGCACGGTGGCGGCAACGAGCTGATCTCCGAACTGTATGCGCGTGACAACATCAAGTACCTGCTGTGCGGGTTCATCTCTCCGGAAACCTCTGGCTGGTTCCGCGAGGAAATCACGTCTCTCGATCAGCTGAAAGGCCTGAAGATGCGTTTCTTCGGCGTGGGCGCGAAAGTAATGCAGAAGTTCGGTGTATCTACCCAGCAGCTGGCTGGTGGTGATATCTATCCGGCTCTGGAACTCGGTACTATCGACGCAACTGAATTCTCAATGCCTGCTATTGACCGTTCTTACGGTTTCTACCAGATTGCGAAATTCAACTACTTCCCGGGTTGGCACCAGCAGGCTACCACTAACGAGCTGCTGATCAACATGGACAAGTGGAACGAACTGCCCGATGAGTATCAGGCCATGCTGGAAACAGCGTGTGACGCAAACATCGCGCAGCAGTTCGCTGAAGGTGAAGCGTCTCAGTTCCAGGCAATGATCGACAACGAAGCTGACGGCGTGCAAAACAAAGTCTGGCCCGATGAAATTCTCGATCAGTTCCGCGCAGCGTGGGAAGAAGTACTGGAAGAAGAAATAAGCACCAACCCTGATGCCAAAGCCATGTGGGAGAGCTACTCAGCGTTCCACGAGAAGTACAAGGTTTGGGGTGAGCGTGGCTACCTGAAGTAACACCGCAGTGGTCCGAGGCAGCGCAGCAATGCTGCGCTGCCCGTTTGTTACCCATAATTCTACTAATATTAAACCACACATGTGTGGATTGGGCCTTGCGCTATGAGCGGTATCATCAGATTTGCCAATAAACTGGATCGACTTGCCCGTACTGTGGGTCTTTGGGTTGGGTGGATTATTATCCCGCTGATCCTGGTCATCATGTTTGACGTGATCACCCGCAAAATTGATGTGACAAGGCTATATTTTTCGGGTTTTACCGCCGATTACGGCTTTTCTGTATCCACTATCCTGCAAGACCTGCAGTGGCACTTTCACGCGTTACTGCTGATGTTCTCGTTTGGTATCGGTTACCTCTATAACGCGCACGTGAGAGTTGACATCTTTCGCGAGATGTTGCCTCGACGCAAACAGGCGTGGATGGAACTGATAGGTCTGATCGTTCTCGGCCTGCCGTTCCTGATTTTGATGATCAAATTTTCCGGCGACATGGTGGCATTGTCGTGGAGGCAGGGCGAAGGTTCTGATTCCATGACCGGTATACCCATGCGCTACATACCCAAGTCCTTCATGGTGTTAGGCTTTATAGTCGTGCTGGCAGCAGTGCTCGCGACGATATTTCGGTTGATTGCGTATTTGTTCGGGGATCAAAAATCACAAGACGAAGCGATCGACGGCCTGGCGATCTTCTCAGATCAGTCAACCGCACTCGAAGAAGCTCGCCTCGAAGCCGAGAAGCTGCTGGCTCAGGAGCAGGCAGCGGGATCCTCACCTTCATCCGAACAAAAACAATAAGCGGGAGCCATCGTCATGTGGGAAGTGGTCTACGATCATCTCTACGAGTTTATTGGCGCCTATATGTTTTTGGTGCTGGCGTTAATGTTGTTCACCGGGTTGCCGGTTGCTATTGCTTTGGGTGGGGTGTCAACCATATTCGGGTTGGTCGCATGGAAGCTTGAGTTCATCGATTTTGCGGTTTTTTATCAGGTGGTGCAGCGTATCTGGGGCGGCGACGGTGGATCCGGAGCGGTGCAAAACCCGATTCTGGTTGCGATCCCCTGTTTTGTATTCATGGGCACGATGCTCGAGAAGTCGAAAGTCGCCGAGAACCTGCTGCACATTCTGCAGGTAATGCTTCGTCGTGTACCGGGTGGACTGGCTTTGTCGGTGACCGTGATGGGTACCATTATGGCGGCGACGACCGGAATCATCGGTGCATCGGTGGTCATGATGACACTGCTGGCGCTACCGACCATGTTGAGTCGCGGTTATAGTCCGTCGCTGGCAACCGGTACCATCGCATCGAGTGCCACGCTCGGTATTCTGATTCCTCCAAGCATCATGCTGGTACTGATGGCCAACCTGCTTGCCGTATCGGTGGGCAACCTGTTTATCGGTGCCATACTTCCTGGCCTGGTGCTTTCGGGTTTGTACTTTTTATATATCATCACCGTTAGTACGTTAAACCCCTCGGTCGCACCACCTATGCCGAAGGATGCGATCGTGCTTGACCCAAGTCGACGATCCAACGTTGTTCTTTATCTATTAATTGCAGCGATCGCTATCGGTACCGCCTATTACCTCACCAAGGCTGGCATTATGCCCAGTGTTAACTGGGGCTTGATGGCATTCTTTGTTGTGTTTATTGCATCAATGGCAATTGGCCGACTGGAAGGAAATACCCTGTGGGGCGGCATACTGCTTGGCTTCGTACCGCCGATCTTTTTGATCGTCATGGTACTGGGTTCCATTTTCGGCGGCTGGGCGACACCCACAGAGGCAGCCGGTGTGGGTGCATTCGGTGCGATGATCCTGGCCGCGTTCAACGGCACCCTGAACTTCAAAGTTCTAAAAGATGTGGTAGACCGAACCACGCTGACAACTGCAATGATCTTTTTCATCTTTGTCGGTGCAACTGCGTTTTCCACCATCTTCCGTAACGTCTACGGTGAAGATCTAATCATCGAGTTTATCGAGTTCCTCGACCTTGGTCCGTGGCACCTGCTGATACTGTTGATGGTGGTGATATTCCTGCTCGGTTTCTTTTTCGACTTCCTGGAAATTATCCTGATTATCCTGCCGGTATTCGCGCCGGTCATTCGTACGCTCGCTCCTGAATTTGCCGGTCACTTAGGGTTGGAGGCGCCCTCAAACATGGCGGCGAGGCAATTTCTTGAGGCGCAGGTGATATATTGGTTTGCGATACTAGTGGCGACGAACTTACAGACCTCGTTTCTGACGCCACCCTTTGGGTTCGCCCTGTTCTATATGAAAGGTGTGGCGCCGTCGTCTGTGCAAATGCAGGAAATCTATCGAGGGATCATACCGTTCGTCGGGTTGCAACTGATCGGCATTCTTGCAGTACTGCTGTTCCCGCAACTGGCGCTTTGGTTGCCTGACCTGGTATTCGGCAAACCTGGCGGTTGACGGAGTTCTGAGTAGTAATTCAACACACTCGCCAACCACCCGGTTGGCGAGTTCGTTTTGTAGAAGCTGTTCTTG
>CAYMFQ010000209.1:0-9843 GCA_964389335.1 uncultured Granulosicoccaceae bacterium | reverse complement strand
TCACCGTACTGAAGAAGATTAAGAACGCCACAAAGTAATTTAATACCGGCGTTTCAGGCAGTTTCAAAGCCCGCACCCGTTGCGGGCTTTTTTGTGGGCTTCTGCTTTTTATATGACTTACTGTGCGTTACTGAATTGGCACAGCGGCACTGAAGCGCGCACCGCCTTCCGGACTGGTGGCAATCTGCAGGCTGCCCCCATGCTTTAACAACACGGCGTTGACAATCGCCAGCCCCAGCCCCGATCCGCCCCGTGCTCTGGTGCGGCTGCTGTCGAGGCGTACAAAAGGTTCGAGTATATTTCTGCGTTCGTGAGGCGCGATACCGGGCCCATCGTCGTCTACGTGCACGGTGACTTGATTGCCGTCCACTTCGCTCCGCACAATGACCACACTTTCCGTGTATTTGAGAGCATTGCTTATCAGGTTGCGAACAGCTCGATGCCACTGCTCCGGATCCACATTTATCCGAGTGTGCGCTACGGGAGTTTCAATCTGCACATCGATATCCGGTCGTAACACCTGCACATCCTGCGCGGCACGCTGAAGCGATTCGGTCAGTGAGATGTTTGTCAGTTTCAGGTCAGGTGTTTCTCGCTGCAGTCTCGCGTAGCGAAGTACTTCAGTCACCAGATGGTCAAGTTCATCGAGTCCATCTGACAACACCTGTTGCTCACGCGACAGTGCGGTATCTTCGTGCATCTCCAGTGCAAAGCGCATTCTGGCCATGGGTGCACGAAACTCGTGCGCGACTGCACGCATTAGATCTCGTTGATCTTCAACCAGTTGCTCGTTATCAGCTATCAGTACCTTTACGCGATCAGCCATGGTTTCAATCGAGCCACCGAGATCTCCAATCGCATCGGCGGAATGATCGGCATTTCGGTCCTTGAAAAAACCTTCCTGATAACGCTGTGCCAGTGATCTCAGTCTGTTGAGCCGTGCTGCTGTGGGTGCGAGGGTCAGAATGGCAGCCAGTAGTCCGATTAGTAACACCACGCCTACCGTAGTTGCGCCGTTCAGCCAGCGACGTTTTTCGTAGCCTTCGACGGGTACTATTTCCACCACCAGTTTTTCATGGTTGAGTAACAGCTCGAGCACCGGTGTGCCGTCGTCAAGGCTGTGCAGTACTCGATTGTTGTTTAGCAGCGATGCCTGATGTTCTACCAGTTCCGGGTAATCCAGCGCGTCAAACCATTCGATGAAATAATTATCAATATGTTCTATGCCATCAAGTTTGTCGTTCCACTGCGCTTCCGGAACTTCTTCAAGTGTGTCGAACACCACGTTGCCAACGGCTTCAAGGTCGCTGACCATCGACTGCGAATTAGCCTGGAATAACGGGTTTAGCGCCATCCAGTAGGATGCGCCGGCGGAGGCGCCGAGGGCAATAACAAAGCCCAGTACGGTGGTTATTAAAAGACGATTCACGGTGTCAGCAGATAGCCTTTTCCACGAACGCTTTTGATTATCACGGGTTCCCTGGAATTGTCGCCAATTTTCTTGCGCAGCCTCGACACACGCAGATCAATTGATCGGTCGTAGCCGTCATGTTCGAAACCGCGCAGACTTTTGTTGATGACATCGCGGCTCAGTATTTCACCCCGGTGCTCTGCAAACAGCCACAGTAAGGCAAACTCGGCATCCGTAACATCGATAGGCGAACCATCGACACAGACACGGCGGTTGCTTTTATCTATCGTCAGATGTGTGGTGGTGATCAGGTTTGGCTGCTGTTGTGCAACCGGTGTTTCAGTGCGGCGCAGCAATGCTCTTATTCTGGCAAGCAGTACTCTGGGTCGCACCGGCTTGGCGAGATAGTCATCGGCACCGGTCTCAAGGCCTGCAACTTCATCGATGTCATCATCGAGTGCCGTTAACATCAGAATGACCCCGTTATAGTTCGGTCTGACTTGCCTGCACACACTGAGCCCGTCCTGGCCTGGCAGCATCAGATCGAGTATCACCAAGTCAGGATTGAGTGCTGTTATCTCGTCAACCGCCGTATTGCCATCGGTGACGACAGACACGACAAAGCCATTTGTCTGCAGATATTCCTGTACCAGCTGGTTGAGCGAGTCGTCATCGTCGACCAGCAGGATATGTGCATCGGACATGGTTATGACTCAGATTTTAGGTGCTTGAGTGGCAGGCTGGCATGTTCTGAAGTTTAGTGGATCAATGCTGTCACTGAGTATTTGTTTTGTATCAGTCTGATACAAAACCCGCTTTATTGTCACACGCGGGTACATCGACACCACATGCCTGCAACGGAAGAATGGCCCGAGCTGCCGTAAATTTTTGCTGCACCCACAAGCAAATGGAGCGTAGCAAATGCAGTTTATTTACAGGCACAAGAATACCCTGCTGGCGGCACTGACCGCTGCATTAACCACAGCGCTTGGCGCCTGCGGTGGTAACGGCGCAGACAGTCAGATGACCGAGTCACCTGCCGCAGCGAACCAGACTATCAGCGTGGATCAAAGGCCGGATCGTACCCCGCTGGTGGTTGGAGGCAGCGTCGCTGACGATGAACCGTTCCCGTGGATGGTCGCCCTGTTGCAGGCGTCGGTTTCCAGCCCTGCACAGGCACAGTTTTGTGGTGGATCACTGATCGCATCCGACTGGGTATTAACAGCCGCACACTGTGTTGAGGATGCCAGAGCGTCGGGCACCGACGTATTACTGGGTCAAACTGACCTGAATGATCGTCAGGGCGAACGTATTGGCGTTTCCAGAATCGTTATACATCCCGACTATAACGCTTACGGTTATCCGGATCTGGCTCTGCTACAACTAGACACTGCGAGTAACGCATCCCCCATTGCGTTACCCTCGCCGAATAACCCGGCACCTGCAGATGGTGAAAACGCAACCGTGCTGGGCTGGGGCCAGATATCAGAGACCGGTCCTTACAGCGATGTGCTGCGACAGGCGACTGTGCCGATAGTTGATCATCAAAGCTGTAATCGCGCCTATAACAATGATATCGATGAAACCTCTATGGTCTGTGCCGGTACCCCATCGGGTGATGCGGATTCGTGTTACGGCGATAGTGGTGGACCGCTGTTTGTCACGCGTGGCGGGCAGTCGGTGCAGGCAGGAGTGGTAAGCTTTGGTGAGGAGTGTGGTTTACCGGGTGTGCCTGGCGTCTATGCGCGCGTCTCAAATTACTATGACTGGATCAGCGCCTACGCGCCGGTTAATCCATACACGGGCAATGGCTCAACCCAGAGCCCTCCGGTTGATTCACCGGCTGCACCAGCAGAGCCAACGCAACCGTCAGACACTGGCGCAAACCCGGACAACACAGCCAGTGAAGATCGCTATCGCTATCAAGGGGAAGTGGCAGGCTGGTTTGATGAGCGTTATCTGCCGGGTGAGGTTGAGACGATCGCGCTGGAAGCCGGTACCTTACGACTGAATCTGACCAGTGATAACGGCTCTCGTATGATGGTGTTTGTCGACGAGTATGATTCGCAGTACGGCGAATGGTATACGCTTGCTGGTGAAGTCAGTCGCCGCGGTACGGTAGAACTGGAGCTGGATATCGAAGCCGGTGAATACAGTTTCTCAGTGTTGTCGCTCGGCCGTGGCGGTGCGTTTGCGCTTGAGGCAATCTACCAACGCTAACAACGTAACCTGAAAGGCGAGGGTCAGGTCGAGATTAATCGACCTGACTCTCGCTGTTGTCTGATTCAAGTACCTTTGCGTGATACGAAAGCAATAGATCATAGTCGGGGTTGTAGGTAATTCTGGCGACTGGTTTGTCGTCAGGTGCGGGCGTCTTTTCCGCGGCATACCATCGATCGTCACCCTGGTAATACAGACAGCGGCTAAACACTGCCCACTCATTGCCATTGCACACCAGTACCGTTCCGTTTTCACCAAACAGGGGATGCGACGGTGCAACATGCAGACTCTGGTGCGACTGATTTAATATGCGCCTGTCGGGATAGGCACTGTGCACACGAGTTTCATACTGGCGGGCTTGCTCCTCGCCGGCGTCAAACAGTAACAGGTGCTTGCGGTCAGACCCAAAGCGCCGCTGGAAGGCACGTCTGGTTTTATCGATATCGACAACTGAATCTTCGGCACTGACAACCATCAGTACCGGTATGTCGATTGTCGAACGCCAGCGCTTCAACAGGTATCGTGTGGTCTTGTAATACTGAGCGGTAGCGTTGATGGGTATCGAGTTGTAGCGTACCGGGTTGTCCTCGATAATCATGCCGCCAAACACCCAGGGTTTAAACGGCGCCACCAGTGACGCCCAGCGCAGCAGATGATTGCGCGAGCTGTGATAGGCCGGTGAAATTAAAAAGAGACCGTCGATACCATCCTGCTCCAGCGCCAGTACCGTGGCGATGACTGAGCCGAGTGAGAACCCGCCTATGTAGAACGGCACACTGTCGTCATACCAGTGTTGAAAGTGCAGTCTTGCTGCCTGCAGCCATTGCTGGTACCTAACCGTCAGCAGTGCCTCGGGCGTATTGCCGTGACCGGGTAAGAGAATAGCCCGCACATCATATCCGCGCTGTGCAAGCGATCTGGCCAGGCTGTACCAGATACCGGCAGAGTCATTCAGCCCGTGTATCAGCAGGTACCTGCCCTTATAGCTGACGTCCGGGTTAGCACCGAGCTCAAATGGCAGATTCCATTCAACGTCAGCCTCGCTGCGGCTCGACATTCGGGTAGCCAGCAGGTGTTGACGCACATCGACTATATGCTGTTGAAAGTTGTCGCCTGGTGCGGGAAAACCGCTGAGTAGTGAGTCCTGCTCGCCTGACAGCACACAGCCGCTGAGCTGCCATAGGCACAGTGCTGTCCACAACAGCCAGCGTCGGCCGTTGCGGCACGCCGTATGAGAAAGGGCCATGGATCTGGTTTTAGTACCTTGCGATCTGTCTTATTGTTTAGCAGTTGATGCTAACAAATCCATAGCGGATAAAAAGCCTGTTGTTCAGACTCCCTGCTAGGGGATACAGCTCGTTGAACCGTTCCAGCCCCAGCCGTCACCATCTGCGTCAATGCAGTTGTCCTGCAGTGTGTTTTGGACTGTGTTGGCTGCGGTTGTGTCGACTTGACAGGAACTAACGCCATTCCAGCCCCAGCCATCGCCGTCCGGGTCGATACATGCTGCATCGACCACTGATGCGTCGGGCAGTGGTGAACTGGTTTGACTGCGTGCATCAACACGGCAGGAACCGTTGCCGTCCCAGCCCCAGCCATCACCGTCCGCATCGACACAGGGGCTGCCACTGGCGGCGGCAGTGGCTACAGTGTTGCTGATATTCAGTGAGTAACTCGAAGTTGATAACCCCGCCACCGCGATAAATACCGTAGTTGCCGTCGGGTAGTCGCAGATGTCCTGCTGTGTGCCCGGTAGACGGGAGCGGCACAGCAGCGTATCCGCCGTGAAGGTTTCGCTTGAAAATATATACAGGTCAGTGTTGCCGGACCAGGTGGTCAGAGTTGCGCGCGACCCGGCGCGGGCCTGATAGACATTGGTGATATTGGTGGGCACAGTGCCGCTGACCGGGGTGTCAGGTGCCAGCGTCGCCGGCTCGGTATGGGTGATTTCGCCGGAGCCATCGGTGACTGTAAGCGTATAGTCGGCGTTCTCAAATCCGGCTACTGCAATAAAGAACGTGCCGCCATTTGCAAGCGAGCACTGATCAACGGCGGTATCGCCTTCGGCCCGGCACACCATCGATTCTGCAGAAAACACGGCATTGCTGAATACGTACAGATCTGCGTCACCACGCGTCGACTCGAGCGTTACCTGACTAACCTGTGTAGTGCGGTAAATATTGGTTCGACCGCGTGCCACGCTGGCGGCGATGCGACTGTTGGCGTCAAGCATGCGGACCGTATCGGCCACGGCAACTACACTGTCTTCGCTGCTGCCATCGTACACTCCTGGCACACTGACGAAAGTAGTGATCCAGTCAAAAAACCCCGCCACTCGGGTGTAGACGCCAGGTACGCCCGGGCGTGCGCAGCCAAGTCCTGCACTGACAATACCCGCAAGTACAAAACCACTGCCGCGGGGCACAAACAGCGGACCACCACTGTCGCCCTGACAGGCATCGCGACGCTGAAATTGTGATCCGCCGGCGCACAGCACGGAAGACTCATTCAGGCTGATATTCGGAATATTGCTGTAGAAGGGCGCGCATGCATTATGTGCGACCACGGGCAGTTCAACTTGACGCAGCAGCGGAGAAATATCGCCACCCTGAAACGTTGAGCCCCAGCCGGCAGCCATAGCTCTCTCTCCGTTTTGTGGCACCGGGTGGACGAGGTTTGCCAGTGTAATTGGCTCAAAACTCACTGCAGCTGACAACTGCAGCAGAGCAATATCGGACTGCAGCGGATCAGCGGTGTAGTCGGGGTGCACAACAATGCGGGAGAAACTGCCAAAAACCCCGCCGCTGGCAGTCAGGTTGCGGTTGCCGATCAGGAACCTTGTATCGTCCAGGCTGAGCTGTTGGCCAGTGCTGCTGTCGACCACACAGTGTGCTGCAGTGACAATCCAGCGCGCCGCTATCAGCGATCCACCACACCCGGGAAAGAACTGACCGCTGGCGGCATCGCGGAAGTAGATTGCGGCCATCCACGGGTAACGCAGATCCGGAACCTCAGCGCCGCCGACAACCTGTGTGGTGCGTAAAATGTTGCTGGCAGGGCTTGCGGCATTGACCAGTGTGCCATCGACGGCTCTGGCCATTGCCTGCATAGAGGAATCGAGGCCACCCGGGTCTGTATCACCGGGAAGGTGATAGTCGCCACTGTCGCAGGAAGCGAGCAGCACAAACACGAGCATACTGACAGTTCTGGTAACGCTTTTTATCACGAGTATTTCTCAGCAAAATATCGAGCGACGCGCGACTCGTGATACGGAAACTATCACATAACCTGGCCGGTTTTCGGGAGCGTTGGGCAGAATGCGTTATTAAATACCGGTAAGGCTTTCCGTGGGTCTTACATAGCGGCCGCGGACTCAGCCGCATGCAAAAGCTGGTCAGTACGTCATGTTTTCATTGTGATGCCAAAGATGATCGGAATTTCGCTGCCCAGATGCCCTGTTCACAGGTGATAACCCACAGCGATCGAAAGCGGGTCAGCAGGGTATGGTCGTGTCGAAACCGCTGTATTTCCAGGTCGAGATGCACTTTGTTGTCGCTGCTGTGCACCACGCGAATATCATTACAACGGGAGTAACCCCAGTCATCGCCGGCGCGCTGCAGAAAATCGTCAAGATAATGTGCGTGGTTATCCCAAACCTTGAGCCGAGTGCCACTCATCCGGTAGTGAGGAAAGTGCAGGGTACACGCAAGCGCATTGACATCGCGTGCGTTAAGCGCAGCAAAATGCGCGTCCATGACGGCCCGCGCATGTGCTGTCGGTGTGATGTTTAACCGCCGTGTTGCTTTATTAGCGCGGCTCCCCGCCGTCAGCCAGGTTCTGTGCCTGTGGTATCCACTCATCTCTTTCAATGCGACCCGGAAACGCCATTGCATCGTTAACCAGATCAATGTCGCGTTGTTCGAATTTCGCTACCTGCCAGAAGTGGTAGATGCCAAGTTCGTTGAGCCGCTCTTCCAAAACCGGTCCCACGCCCGAGATGAGCTTTAGATCGTCTGGTTCGCCTTCAGGACCATCAAGATACTTCAGCTGGCGTGCCTCGCCACCTGCCATTAACTCACGCGCCTGTGGTATCCACTCATCCCGCTCGATGCGACCTGGAAAACTCAGGTGGGTATTGATACTGGCAATATCGTCGTCGGTCAGTTCCGCTATCTGGCTGTAGTGATAAATACCGATGTCGTGCAGCTTTTCTTCCAGTACTGAACCGATGCCGAGAATTTTTTGCAGATCGTCGGGTTCACCGTTCGGGCCATCCAGAAACCTGGGGGCCACAGCGCCCGCAGTATCTGCTGCATCTGCTGCGGCAGCGGCGCCTGCAACGGCACCAGCAGCGACAGCACCTGCAGCACTTGCGGCGGCCGTCGACTCGCTGTTACCGGCAGTAACACCGTTAACCGACGTGATTTCTATTTCGGTGTAATTTTGTCGATGGCCCATGCGCCGGCGGTAGTGCTTGCGTCGGCGGAACTTGACGATGTCGATTTTCTCCCCGCGCCCGTGGGACAGTACTTTCACACTGACCACGGCGTCATCAACCAGCGGGCTGCCGACCGAAATGTTGTCGCCGTCTCCAACCATTAATACCTGGTCGATGTTGATTGACTCGCCTTCGTCGACGTCCAGCGTCTCAACACGCAACTTGTCACCTGGGCTGACCCGATATTGCTTACCGCCGGTTTTGATTACTGCATACATGTGTGCATCCTTTAAGTGTTAACGCCGAACTAAAGGGAAATCGGTTACCCCAGCGGAACAGCCAATTGCTGCCAGAGTGCTGAAAAACAACGGAAAACTAGCTGATGTGCACGGTCAAGTCAAATCGGCAATCGTGGGGTTTTTGCTGAATTCCGGCTAATTTGCAGAGTTTTGCGAAGCTGAGTTTGCCCTTAACCTTCCATGACCCCGGCGATGGTAAAGCCGCCGTCCGCAGCAAGCACATGCCCGGTAGTGAACGAGCATTCGTCCGATGCAACAAAGCACACCATGGCTGCTATTTCATCGGCATCGGCAAAGCGTGCCAGCGGTGCGCGATTGTAAACGCTCGGTCCAGGTACATCGCCGCTGACCGCTCTGGTGCGCGTTGCGCCGGGTGCTACTGCATTGACCAGTATGTTGTGCTCAGCCAGTTCAATGGCCATGGTTTGGGTGAGATTAATAATACCGGCCTTGCTGGCACCATAAGCAGCTCTGCCGCGACCGCCAAAGATGCCGGAATTTGAGGCCAGGTTGACGATTCTGCCGCCACCGCCCTGCGCAACCATCTGCCGCGCTACTTCCTGACCACAGATAAAAGTGCCACGCAGGTTGACATCGATGATGCGATTCCACAGCGCGTCCGACATTTGCAGGAACGGTTCGCGATCCATAATGCCAGCGTTGGATATCTGTATATCGATGCGACCCCATTTGCTTACCGCATGCCTGACCATGGCGGCTACCTGCTGTCGGTCAGATACATCGACGCACATCGCATCGCTCTGCGCGCCGCCTGCCTGAAGCTCACTGAGTGTTACTGCCGCTGCCTGCTCATCGGTATCTGCAAGCAGCACGCTTGCGCCTTCCTGCGCCAGACGTCGTGCTACTGCCTTGCCGATACCCTGTGCCGCACCGGTGACAATAGCCACCTTGTTTTCAAATCGCGCTGTCATAAATGCGTACTCCGGATGGTGTGAATCCACATTTAAAAGCGTAGCGCGGCGCTAATCAAGCCGGAGGCTGACTGGTCTTTAACTGCTGTGTGGTACTCAATCGTTGATCTTTGAGGCACAGGACATCGCGAACCATACTGCGAGCCCAGTCATGAAAGTTATCCATAGCATTGACCCGCGGAAACGGTTCGTTCGGTACGGGTACTCCCAGATATTCACACAGGGGTTCCCAGCCGTCAGCAGCGCGAAATATCAGCAATCGATTTGCAGGTATGCTGGCCTGAACCTCATCGATGTGGCGATGATAGGTATAAATCGCGTGAGAACGGTCTTTGAATTTACCGCCGAAAAGGTCGCCCCATACGGCTTTGTTGTTGAGACGAATAACCCGCAACAAATTTCTCGCCGTGGACGAGAAGGGCAGCATCAACAGCATTTTAAGCTTTAGTCTAACGCCCGGGTCAAAGCTGAAAATAGTCTTGCAGACACTGTTGCCACAGACCCCTGGTTGTACTCCGGCCGAATTGGTGGCACCTTCATATA
>CAYMFQ010000208.1:0-9890 GCA_964389335.1 uncultured Granulosicoccaceae bacterium | reverse complement strand
CCAGTTCAAGAGAGTTCTTTATTGACGGCAAGATGATTCTGGTCAGACCGCTGGTGGCAACAGATCCGATTGCAGCCAGGTGTTATGCAGATTGCATCGGCCCAAACGCTAACGTAATCGGTGAACTGAGCTTTACCATAGATGCGCCACTCCGCCAGTACCGCAACAACGATTCAGCTGACTCGTCGGTCTATGTCGCTGTGCGGGCCGCGCAGCAAGACGCCAGCGCGGAAAGCGAATTGGTTACCGAAACCGGGCACGGTGGCACAGCCGCGGAGGCCATCGGCTTTGGTGTGTATATTCGCAATCCGGTCACTCTCAACCACGAGTTTAGTGTTGTGGTTAACGAGAATTTCAGCGAAACCCGACTGGCACTGGAACTCATTGACAGCCTGGTACTGGACGCCGCGGAGAATGGGGTACAGACCCTGACCACCGAAGACAGCAATGCCGACACACACATGCAGCACATTGCGAAGAAACTGGGTATGTCATCAAGACTCGATACCGCACGGTTTAGACATACCCGCTACACGCTGCAGGTAGACAAACACCCGGGCATTGTAACCTTCTAGCGCATCTGTACAGACGCTTACATTCTTTTTCTACTACTTATCACTTAGCAACTCGACCAGAGCATGCAGCAGTTGCGGCTCTGCAAGCCCGGTTAAATCCTTGTCAGATTCAAGTATAACCCGATCCCTTAGCAACTTTGGAAAGGCGCTGCGCAGATCACCGAGTGTGCGCGGTGATGCCGCCACCAGCAGCGTTTCCAACTCTCCCTGATTCATTCGTTCTCTGAGGTAACCGGCCAGCTGCTGAGCGAATAAGCGCTCCTGGTTTCTGACAGGATCGCTGTGAAGCTCCATACCTGAACGACTTTTACCCATAGAAGCAAAGCTTCTCCCGGCGCGGTCAGACATAAGCTCACCGGTGCTGGCGTGACCGTCGTTAAAATCTATAATTTCCCGTGCATCGGAATCACCGAGATACTTTACCAGCCGTGCTCTGCCACCGTTGGCCACCAGAGCCCAGGTATTTTTGTGCATAGTAGCGCCCCTTGATCTGCCATTCGGTGGTCGGCTTACGGATCGGGACTGCGTTCTGCAATGCGCGGATACAGGCGACAACCGGAAATGGAAATCGCAGTATCTTCAATATGGCAGGAACCTGACTTGATTTTCGTCAATTATCGATGAATGCCGGAGCCTGCACACTTGAAAGTTAAAAAATAACCTGCACGGCTATCAGCCAACATCAAAAATTCCCGAGGCTAAAGACCGCTGCCGGCCTCTTCAGGAAGCGCCAAATAGCTGATTCAGGGTTTCTTCAAGCTCGCTCTGGTGGTAGGGCTTGCGCAACAATGACAGGCCAGAAGCCTCCAGTTTTTCTGCATTGACGATGTCTTCGGCATAACCGGAGGTTAGCAGTATCGGTGTATTTTCGTTTATCTCACGTATTGCGACTGCGAGGTCGTAGCCGGTCATGCCCTGGGTCATAACGACATCTGAAAAAACCAGATCAACGTCCGGATTTTCCCGGTACAGATCAAGTGCCACATAACCATTAGCGGCCTCAAGCACTTTATGGCCCAGTTTGGCTAACCGCTTTACCGTCAGGTTTCGCACACGATCATCATCCTCGGCAACAAGAATGGTTTTTTGTGCAGTTGCCTGTGGTTCATCAGCCAACAGCGGCATGTCTTCATCGGCGACAGCCGTTTGCGACCGGGGCAGATATAGCGAAAACACGGTTCCCTGCCCGACTTCACTATAGACCGATATACATCCACCAGACTGACTAACGAACCCGTAAACCATACTTAAACCAAGCCCGGATCCTTTACCGCCTTTCTTGCTGGTGACAAACGGCTCGAAGATTGAGTCTTTTATATCGTCGGGAATACCGGTTCCGGTATCAGTGACTGAAATGCGAACATAGTCACCCGGTTGCAGATCCCGACCCAGAATATTCTCGTCGTCCAGTGAGGTATTTGCGGTTTCGATAATAAGCCTGCCACCGTCCGGCATCGCATCTCGCGCGTTTATGGCGAGGTTAACCAGTGCGTTTTCGAGTTCCGATACATCAATAGTGGCATCCCACAATTCGTCATTCAGTATGCTCTCCAGCTGGATGTTACTGCCCAGTGTCCTTTTGAGCATATCTGTAAGGTCAGCGATGAGCCGATTGATATTGGTCCGATTCGGTGTCAGTGGGCTGCGCCTGGCAAAGGTCAGCAGGCGCTTGGTCAGTCTTGCCCCCATGTCGGCGGCGTCTCGTGCATCATCGAGTAATTCAAGGTTTGATGGCTCACTGATCTCGTCGTGCAGCAAATCCAGATTACCCATGACTACGGTCAGTATGTTATTGAAGTCGTGGGCGATACCACCGGTCAGGTTCCCAATCGACTCCATGCGCTGGTTGCGATGTATTGACCTGACCAGTCGCAGCTTCTCGGTAACGTCCTGTGCTATCGCAACTACCTCCGGTGGATTAAGCACCGACGAGTAATGCAGGGTAACCTCCGCTTCGTAAAACGTATTGTCTTTCCTGCGGAAGCGCGTGTTCAGGTTTATGCGCTCGCTGCTGCGCGCCAGCAAAGGTGCGAGTATCTCGCGCAGCTCTGGCTCATCAATGTCAGCTGTTAACTGTGCCGGGGTAAGCTTCTCAAGCTCACTGTGGGTATATTGCAGGTTACTGAGTGCAGCGCGGTTCGCACTGGTGAAAGCGAGCGTTTGCCCATTGAAAGTATAAATTTCATTGATCGACTCTTCGACAATCTGACCCAGCCGCTGACTGATTGACAATGCCTCGTCCAGCTCTGTTAAGTCGTGCAGGATACCGGTAAAGAATATCTCTTCTTCCTCCGAGAACCTGGCAACCGACAAGTGCAGTGGAATCAATTTGCCTGACTGATGCAGCCCTCTGACCTTGCGACCGGTGCCGATAATGCGATTGACACCGGTACTCAGGTGATTGTGAATGTATTGATCGTGGCCCGAGCGATCAGGATCCGGCATCAGCATTTTTACATTGTTGCCGACTAACGCGCTTTTTTCATACCCAAACAGTCGGCAGGTCGCATCGTTACACTCGACCACGGTGCCATGCCTGTCTATCGTCAGTACGGCGGCATTGACCGCTTCCATAATGGAGTCGAGCTTGCTGTTACTCATTGTTTCAGGGTTGCCAATGCCGGTTGTAATAGTGCGGTCGCGCATACCAATTCAGTTTTGATGTTACCACTGATTTGACGGCGATCAATCCCGTACGTCCGCTTATTGTAACAATAGAGATAACGATCAATACGGACAGGCAACATGAATGCGGGCAGCCACGATACAACACTCACTCCCGGTGCCCCCTGGCATACCACGGTGACAATACACGGCAACGACATCTGCATCCGTCCGATAGAACACCGGGATATCAAGCTTTACGACGCTTTTATACATAACCTGCCG
The DNA here is from genome assembly GCA_964389335.1 of uncultured Granulosicoccaceae bacterium. Lineage (GTDB taxonomy): Bacteria > Pseudomonadota > Gammaproteobacteria > Granulosicoccales > Granulosicoccaceae. The sequence goes on along the minus strand of CAYMFQ010000208.1, from coordinate 6,426 downwards.
GACGACATTCAGCGCAACCGTCTGGGGATAGATCTAAACCACTTTTCATCTGACGAACTGATCGCACTGTGCGATGTCGACTACCACGATTCCATGGCCTTTGTAGCCGTTATTGAAAGTGACCCTGAAAGCACCGGGAGACCCCGTATGGTTGGCGTTGCTCGCTACCACACCGACAGCAGTGACATTCACGTTCATAAGATGGCAGTCGATATCAGCGGCGCTTTTCCGGGCACCTCCCTTACCGAAGCGCTGATGGACTCGCTCATCGGCTACGCCAGGCAACACGGTATAGCCATCCTTAAAGCGGTGGATGCCTGGGACAATCAGGATATGAAACAGCTGGCGATTAAGCTTGGCATGACACCAACGCGCGATTACACCGATCCACACAAGGTAACCTATACACTGTCCTTGTTTGATGCATCCGACTAACACATGTCAGATCTATCAGTTTCCCCGGCGGAACGCACCCGCCGGGCTTCTGTCCCTTACCGGACACTCAATCGCAATCGCCTTCCGCGAGTTCGGTCAACTGCTCCATATCGAGTATTCGAACCTGATTCATGCTTTCCAGTCGAATTAGTCCGGTCGTTTTCAGACGGGTTATATTGCGACTGACCGTTTCAATGGTAAGCCCCAGATAGTCCGCTATTTCTGATCGGGTCATTGGTAGAAACAGGCGCGTTTCATCGAGATTCTCGCGCTGATTGCGGCGTGAGATACGCAACAGAAATGTCGCTACTTTTTCCAGCGCCGACTTGCGGCCCAGGGATAGTAGCTGGTCACGGGTTTCAGCCAATTCAGTTGCCAGAGACGCCACCAGCGCCTGTCCGAAACCGGGCTCTGACTTTACCAGCGCCTCAATGGTCGCCAAGGAGATGCAGCGTACACGCGCGTCGCAGAGCGCCTCGCCATGGTGCATCCAGGTGCCGGACTGTTCGACACCGATCAGATCTCCTGGATAGCAAAAACTGACGATCTGACGCCGCCCGTCGGTAAGCATCTTGTAGACGCCTACAACTCCGTCCAGCACCTGATAAATATGGGTCTGCGAGTCACCTGCCATAAACAAATGTTCATGCGCTGTAAGCGGGCGTTCGTTGGTGGTGGTCAGACTGTGTCCTATCTTTATTTTCGCCGACTTACCGTCGCCCAGCCAGTCGGTGAGTGAGGCGGTACGGGTAACTCGCTCTGCCTGTGACAACTCTGTGTGCGCGTAGCTCAACATGGTTGGTGCCCCCTGCCTGGTTTGCCGTTGTGTCAGGGGTTATTTAAGCAACGCTGTGTCACCACAAAACCACACCTTTGTAATGCTGTTTACCCGTTTTGTATCAATTTGTATCCGCGCGATTCAGCGCTGTTGCTCAGGGGGCGCATCGCCCGATTTACGCAAGCTGACTCTGGCACAAATCGGCCCGATCAACTCAAAAAACAGTGTCGCAACAATAGCCACCGGGATGACAATATCAGCCAGGTGTGGAAACTGACTCGCTGCAATCAGCGCCATCCCGGTTGCCACGCCGGCCTGTGGTAACAGCGCACCGCCCATCCAGTTACGCACACCGGGAATGGCACCCGCTACCACCGCCCCCGGCCAGCATCCGAGATACCTGCCCAGCGCCCGAAAGGCTATATAACCCACCGCCACAGGCCATACCGCAGACACACTTTCAATGGTGAGTGACGCCCCGGTCAGCGTAAAAAACAGCACCAAAAAGGGCCATTCAATATCTTCTATCTCATGGAATGGTCGCTCGTGATGGCGTGCAAAGTTGGTCACTATGACACCCAGCACCATGGAGGCCAGAATGTATGAAACACCCGCGTGGAGCGCTATGCCACCGCATAGCAGCACCATACCCATCGCTTCCAGTAAAGTAGGTTGCCCGGGTTTGATTCGACCGCTGATAAACGCCATTGGCACGCCGAGCAGGATACCGAGCAACACCGCACCACCCAGTTCCCACAGAGCATGGCCGGCCACAACCCATATACCCTCGCTGCCAATGCCACCACTGCCCATGCCCTCGTTGCCGGCTGCAAGGCTCGCGATGGCAAGCATGAGCGTAAACGCGAGCAGGCCCCATGCATCATCAATGGCAACGATACCCTGCAGTGTATCCGTAAACCTACCCCGGGCACGCGTTTCCCTGATTGCATCCAGCGTTGCGGCAGGATCGGTCGCCGTGGCAATGCCACCCAGTAACAGTGCCACAGTCAGTGATGTGTCGAGCCACAGCAGGCCGCCAATAACACAGATCATCGTCACCAATACCACACTGACGGATACAAACAAAACAACCGCGCCGTTTTCCAGTGTGTTGGCTCGCGTTAATTTACCTCCCAGTAAAAACCCAACCAGCAACAACGCTGTCGTTGCCACCACCGGCATCCAGTCACTGGCGTGGTGTGGTAGCAGCGCCAGCCCACCAGGGCCAAGTACAAAACCGATCAAAATCAACAGTGACACCCGCGGAAGCGACGTTCTGCGCCCGATGTAATCCGCGGCCAGACCGAGTAACAACAAACTACCCAAACTGAAAAACAAACTTGCCGACCCGGATACATGAACACTCATAACCAGAACCACTCAGGGGATACGGTCACCATAACCAGCGGATCTGAGACCCGCTGGCACTGCACTATCGATTCTATGCAACCGGCTCCGCTTCAGCGGCCTGCTTTTCGGTCGCTGGATTGCCACTCTTGTTTGCTGAGTCAGCTGAAGTTTCAGCGCATGATATTTTTACTGTCTTTACCTTGCTCGTTGCGCCTTCCGGCTTTTCAATCGACAGCGTCAGCACACCAGATTCAAGCGTGCCGTCTACTTTGTCGGAGTCCGGCTCAAACGGCAGAGTGATGGACCGCATAAAGCTGCCATAGCTTCTTTCAACTATCTTGTATTCATCATCGTTCTGCTTTTTTTCATCAGAACGCTCGCCTTTGATAATCAGTGCGCAGCCATCGAGCTGCACGTCGATATCCGACTCCCTGACACCTGGCACATCGACGACAACGTCTATTGATTTATCGGTTTCCCGGACGTCAACTTTTGGCTGAATAAAACCACCGGACTTAGTCAGATCCAGGTCGTCAGACATTGGGAATAGGCGGTTAAAGTCATCAAACACACGGCTCACTTCAGTGCGCAGGTCGTGCAACATATCCGGATCAGATTTACGCGGACGAAGTACTGGAAACAGGTTGTTTAAGTTCATCTTGAGTTCTCCAATCTCAGTCTGGCTATACGGTTGTTACCAGATTCAGCAAACACGGTTGTTTGCCGCTGTAAGGAGATAATAAGCTCCGCCTTTAAGCAACCATTGACCTGCATCAAATCAAAACACTGACCGTGTCTAGCCGGCAATCGCACTCTGGCAAACGGGACACGTCAGACAACTTCAGGTAATATACTAAAACGGCTGAGATACGTATGTGTGTGACCTCGCCCACGCCTGCTGTTTTTAATTTTCAGGAATACATCGTGTCACAATACGGCAGTCAAATCCTGATCGTCGATGATGAACCCGCTGTCAGGAAGCTTTTAAGAAGATGCCTTGAGAAGGAAGGCTTTACGGTACATGAGGCCGCCGATGGCGCTGGCATGAATGCGGCGCTACAGCAGCACAACATCAACCTGGTTACACTCGATATTACCCTTGATGGCGAAGATGGCCTGGACCTGGCGCGTGAGCTGCGAGCAAACAACCCGGTTCCAATTATTATGGTCAGTGGCAAGGGCGATCTAATCGACACCGTCGTAGGTCTTGAGGTTGGCGCGGATGACTACATCAGCAAGCCATTCGAATTACGAGAAGTTGTGGCGCGGATACGCGCTGTACTAAGGCGCTATAACACCGCCGGCACACAACAGGCAGATTCGACAGCACAACAGGCATCAGAAAATAACAACACTGACACCTACCACTTTGCAAACTGGACTCTGAACAGCACCACGCGTGAACTGTACGATGCAAACAACAAGAGTGTCCCGCTCACAACCGGTGAATTTGATCTGCTGTTGCTGTTTGTCACTTCGCCAAGGCGCGTGCTGAGCCGCGATCAGATTATGGACTTGCTAAAGGGAAACGAATGGCTGCCGAACGACCGAACCATTGATAATCAGGTCGCACGGCTGCGCAAGAAACTGGTTGGCGATGACAATAAACCCTCAACACTGATTAAAACCATCCGCGGTACCGGATATCTGTTTACGCCCGAGGTCAATAGCTGAAGTCTGCTTTACTCGATGTCCGCAAACTCAATGAGCCATTAACACCGGCAGCGTCATCGTCTCCAGAATTGTTTTGGTTACACCACCAAGCGCCCATTCCCTGAGCCTTGCGTGACCATACCCTCCCATCACCAGCAAATCAGTGCCCGCATCACAGGCATGGGAAAGCAGTATATTGCCAACATCCTCACGCGATACTATGACCTTGTCCGAGGCTGGTATACCGTGCAGATCAAGGTAACTCACCACCCGGTCAAGAGTCGCTTCTGCTTTGCTGTCCGCCTTACCCGCCACTTCCACCACCTCGACCGAATTAGCCATTTTCAGCATCGACAGGGATTGGTGTAGCGCAATGCCGGATTCTTTACTCTCTCGCCACGCCACCAGCACGTTGCCGACATCAGGCTTAAAACTACCGAGTGCCGGCACTACCAGCACTGGTCGACCAGCGCCCATCAACAGCGATTCAGTCATTCCGGCCACACTGGTCGGTGTCTGCGCGTCCGGCAAATACTGACCAACAACGATAAGGTCACTGAACAAAGATTCGCGACGCAATACCTCGGTTGGCGATCCGTCCACACAGCGGCCTTCATAGGCCGGCAAGCTCCGCTCCTCGCACATTGCATCGAACCTCAGGACAGCCTCCTCCGCGTCCGCATCAATGCGCTTTTGCAGATCTTCCAGCCACAGGGAGTTGGCCGATACAAAATCACCGACATACAGGCTGCTGGCAATCTCCCGTGGTGCGATACCGAGCAACTTTGCATTGTGTTTTAACGCAAGCTCAATCGCATATTCCATCCACTGAGTACACCGTTCAGTGTTGTCCAGGTAAGTCAGTATTGATTTATAAGCCATACCGGTATCCCTTCAGGTTGTGTTATCACAGTGCCTGCCGGAACCAGTGAAGCAGGCACTTTCCGGTGTCTACTCTATGCGGTCAATGGATACCCTCGGTTGAGACAGATCAATTTATCGCGCGGTCAGGGCTGGTTGATCCAGGTCAATGGCGAATGCGTGGCCAATGACACACTGTCCGCCACTCGACAACACTGTCAGGCTATACGGTCGGCCTATGCGAAAAGTTACACTCACCCTGGAAGCCGGTTCTGCAAAGATACAGGATGCGCTTTGCATCATAGACAATCTGGTGGCTGCAGAGGATCAGTCGTGCTGGACAGCACTACTGGCAATCAGGCAACTGGAACGTGCACGGATCGACCAGATCAGATTGTTACACGAATATCAGAAGCACTTTGCCGGCACCCACTGGACCGTTAACATCGTACTAAACACCGTGTTGCAGCAAACCCACGATGCCGGTGTACAAACACGAATCGCTCTGGATAGTTTGTTTAGACTTTTGCAATCACAAGAATCGGCTTTGTCCCCTCAGGCACAGCAACAATTGCAATCACTCAGTGTTGAAGTCCAGTCAATGCTGGATACGAAACTGGGTGTACTATACCGAATGATTGATCTGTTGATTTTCGCACCACAGCGCCCGGTAACTCAGACACCACTGAGGCTGATAAAATAGGTTTTTTGCATTCCCTCCATGTAATACCACTGCCTGTCACTAATAAGCTGTCAAATGAATCACGCCAACGGTAGACTACGGAGTGGGTGGCGTATGCGATAGAATCGCAACCTGCAGAATCGGTCCGTGGGGAGGATAAAACCTGGATGAAGTGTTTAGTCGTCTGCTGCCATCCGCTGGCAGACAGTTTGTGCAAGCAGTTAACTCAGACAGTGTCCGCACAGCTTGAAAATGCAGGCCATCAGGTCAGTGTCGATGATCTGTACGCCATTCACTTTGACCCTGCCCTCAGCGCTTCTGAAAGAAGCAGCTACTACGAAGACACCTTTCAACTTTCAGCAGACCAACAACTGGCAGACAGGCTGCAACAGGCGGAAGCACTGATACTGGTTTTTCCAACCTGGTGGTTCGGTTTTCCAGCTATGCTCAAGGGTTGGTTTGATCGAGTGTGGGGCCCAGGCATTGCGTTCGACCACGGCGACAACTTCGGCCCGATAAAGCCACGCCTGCGACAACTAAAGCACGCAATGGTGGTAACAACACTGGGCTCACCCTGGTGGGTTGACCGAATGATTATGCGACAACCGGTTAAACGCGTGGTTAAAGTGGCACTGCTCGGCAGTTGCGCTAAGGATTGTAAGCTGAG
>CAYMFQ010000207.1:0-9985 GCA_964389335.1 uncultured Granulosicoccaceae bacterium | reverse complement strand
TATTGTGGGATTTACATGGTTTGAGTTACGGTGTCGCCAACCGCTGACAGAGGTGGAACCGCGTCCGTTGATTGTGCACTGTTTTCAAATTCGTAGATGTTGAAGTTTACGTAGCGCTGTACAGAGATCAGGTTGTATTTGTTTGCTACCTGTGTTTCAAGTGTGTCGGTAGTTGGCATGCTTCTCGACCAGGTGAATTCCCGATTGATAGCAACAAACACTCGTCCACCTTCGCTGTATACACCGTCCATTACTGAACTGACTGGTGGTGGGTCCATTTCCCATCGATCCTGTGTGCTTGTGTCGCCGTAGTATGACAGTAGCCGAGGCTCACCCCAAAGCATGATTGCGCGGTCGGTTTCTGTCATGTGGTTGATTAGATAGTTTGCGGCAGCGCGGTAGTCGTCTCTGGCGTATTCGCTTTTATAAAAGTAGTTGTAGCTTGCATAGATATTCATCGACAGCAGGCCGATAAAGGCAAGCTGTGCACCTTGTCGAAGGTTTCTAAAAACGGCGCTCTTGTGTTGTTTGACTGCGGTAAACGCGAGTGGCAATAGCGCTGCAACGGGTATGGTCAGGTAGAACGAATGTCTGGGCATCCAGTTAATACCAGATACCTTCGCTACCAGTATGGCCATGACAAATGAGAACAGCAGGAGCGCCAGGAAAAATCGATTGCCAGCACCAACGCGTTGATCGTTGCCTGGATCGCTGCTTTGATTACTGTTGGACTGTGTTAACAGTGCTACCTGAGTGAGTATAAAACCAGCCGACAGGAGCAGGACAGCGATCACCAGTGCAGTGAGTCTCCAGCCGTATTGAGCCAGCGTGCTTGCCAGTTGGCCACTTTCGCGAAGCGCGTCCAGCGGGGGGCCAAACGAATGGCCGACCAACACGCCGTATAGTGCGAACAGGCTGTTTTTGTACAGTGGCAGACCCAGGCCGTTGGTTGAGTCTACTGCCAGTTGCGCCACGGCAGGTGTACCCATGAAGTAGAGTCCGGCGGGAATGCTGGCAATCAGTGCAGGTGCCCACCACTTAAACCAGTTTGTGGCGCTGCGTGCGATAGTCATATGAGCCAGCGCCAGGGCCACGGTGAAGGCTGCGAGCAGTATACTTGCGAAACAGCTAAGCCCGGTTACCAGAGCAAAGAGAAGAATCCGCGTTGCCTGCGGCTTGTGGTCGTTTTTGAAGATAGCGCTCAGTAAATACAGTTGTATTGCGCTGAGAGCGAACAGTAGCGAGTAGGGTCGCACCTCCTGGCTGTAACAGATCCAGAAGGCACTAACAGTGATAAACGCTGTGGACCAGAATGCATGCCGGCGGCCAAAAATGTTGGTGACAGTGCCGTGCATGCAAATTAGTGCAATGACACCGGGGATAACAGATAGCAATCGCAGTGAAAACTCGCTGTCTCCCATGATCGACCGCCAGATCGACAGAATAAAGAAATACAGCGGCTGGTACTTGTCGCCGCCGGCTCTGACGGACAGTTCATGAAAGGTGCCCGCCAGTGTATATGAATCTGTCACTACCAGACTTTGCCCTTCGTCAAACCACAGGCTCTGATTGGTCAACAGCATTAAACGGAGCAATGCACCGACCAGAATTACAAGCGCGATTAGCACGCTGTAGCGTGTGTCGAGCTGGTCGGAAAACCGACGGGCGGGGTGTGATTGCTGAGTAAACATTGTGCTATCCCAATTGTCCAGGGCGTACAGTGCGCGGTCGGGTATGTGCTGTACCGCAGCGGAATTCAGAGCTCTGGGCGACTTTTTGCGTCATGACATTAAGATATTAGACGAATACGGGTGTGTCAACCAACGAATGTGACTTATCGTGTATCGTGAGGGTCCTTAATCCGGGCTTAATGCGAGTTTTTGCGTTGCGATGAGCGGGCATTGCCTGCGTAGCTGAATGGGTATATTCCACCGCGCGATTTAAGTGGTATCACAGGCCCTTGAAAGGCGGGGCCGCGATGCAGTGATGGTATGATCAGGCTCTCACCGGGAGAGCACCTTGGCCCTGAAGACCGTATCGCTTGATGACAAATATTCCGTCACGGACGGGCGTGTCCACATTACCGGCAGTCAGGCTTTTGTACGGCTGGCGTTGCTGCAGGCTCGTCGAGATGCGGCGGCGGGTTTAAATACGTCGTGCTTTATCTCCGGCTATCGCGGTTCGCCGATGCACAATATCGACAAGGAACTGTGGCGTGCCGGCAAGGTGCTGCAGGAGGATCGTGTGCACTTCTGGCCGGCGGTCAATGAAGACCTTGCAGCAACGGCCATCTGGGGAACGCAGCAAATTGGGGAGTTTGGTGAAGCGACAGTCGATGGGGTGTTTGCTATGTGGTACGGCAAAGGCCCCGGACTTGATCGCAGCATGGATGCCATTCGCCACGGGCATCTGGCCGGTAGTGCAAAGCACGGCGGTGTGCTGGTGGTGGTTGGCGATGACCACGCGCTGACATCCACCGATGCGCCGGCTGCTCATGAGTACGCGTTTGTCGAGTTGATGATGCCGCTGCTTTATCCGTCCAGCGTACAGGACATTATCGAGTATGGCCTGTACGGGTATGCGATGTCGCGCTACTGTGGTGCCTGGGTCGGATTTAAAGCGATACCGGATACGGTAGATGCCTCAACCTCACTGGATACCAGTGCCGAGGCGTTCAATATCGTCACGCCACAGAATTTTCGATTGCCGCCGGATGGCGTGAACCTGCGCATACCGGATACCTGGCACCAACAGGAGCCACGTCATCGGCAGTTTAAGCTCGATGCAGCGCTTGCGTTTGCACAGGCAAATCACTTAAACCGCACCGTGGTGGATTCGCCGCGGCCTCGCTATGGCATTATCGCCTCGGGTAAAGCGTATGCCGATACTCGACAGGCGTTAGCTGATCTGGGTATTACCGAGCAGGTTGCCAGTGATGTCGGGATCAGGGTATTTAAACTGGCCATGGTCTATCCGTTTGATACTGCCAGTGTCCGACAATTTGCCAGCGGGCTGGAGGAAGTGCTGGTGGTTGAGGAGAAGCATCGTCTGACTGAGGTAAACGTTCGCGATGCGCTCTATACGTTGCCGGATTCGCAGCGCCCGCGAGTGGTTGGCCAGCAGGATGAAAATGCACAGCCACTGTTGCCGGTGCTGCCGGAACTGACACCATCGGTGATCAGCCGTGTGCTCGCCGCACGCATTAAACACTTTTACGATACTGACAGTAGCCGACATCATCTTGCGCTGCTTGATCAGCTGGAAAAACGCAGTCAGCGTCGAGTGCCCTTGAGTGTCGTCAGGGTGCCTTACTTTTGCTCCGGCTGCCCACATAACAGTTCAACTAAAGTACCTGAAGGCAGCCGTGCGCATGGCGGCGTGGGGTGCCACTATATGGCAACCTACATGGATCGCAACAATGTGACGCATTCGCATATGGGCGGAGAGGGGCTTACATGGGTGGGGCAAGCGCCCTTTGTTAAGACGGAACATGTGTTTCAAAACATTGGTGATGGCACCTACTATCATTCAGGTTTGCTGGCGATACGCGGGTGTATTGCCGCGGGTGTCAATATCACGTTTAAAGTGCTGTTTAACGATGCGGTAGCAATGACCGGCGGACAGCCGGTGGATGGTCAGATAACGCCGGCAATAATCTCGCGTCAAGTGCGGGCGGAGGGAGTCGAACGGATCTATGTGGTCAGTGACGACCCGGACAAATACACGGCGTCGGAGCATTTCGCCAGCGGCACCGTAATTAAACACCGTCGTGAGCTTGATGCCGTACAACGTGAATGTCGTGGTATTAGCGGCACCAGCGTACTGATCTATGACCAAACCTGTGCCGCTGAAAAACGCCGGCGCAGAAAAGCAGGTCGCATGGATGATCCCGATCGGCGAATATTTATTAATGATCGAGTATGTGAAGGTTGTGGTGACTGTGGAACCCAGTCGAACTGTATGTCAGTGGTGCCAATGGATACGCCGTTTGGGCGCAAGCGTGCAATTGATCAGTCTGCCTGCAATAAAGACTATTCGTGCGTCAACGGTTTTTGCCCGAGCTTTGTCAGTGTCATCGGTGGTCAGCCGAAAAAAGCAGACAGCGTTATAGAGGTGCCGCCGCACTTAGGTGTGTTGCCGGAGCCAGAGCGTCCGCAGCTTGGCGAGGGTCATGTGTATAGCATATTGATTACCGGGGTAGGTGGAACCGGTGTGGTTACCATTGGCGCACTGCTTAGTATGGCGGTGCATATGGAAGGAAATCACTTTGCGACCGTTGATCAGTTTGGCATGGCTCAGAAAGGCGGCTCGGTTACAAGCCATATAAGGCTGGCAGCTCACGAGCGCGACGTCCATGCGGTGCGCCTTGGGGCTGGAAGCGCCGATCTGGTCATTGGTTGCGATAGTCTGGTTACCGGCAGTGATATCGGGCTGGACGTGTTAGTGCCGGGTAAAACCCGAATTATTCAAAACTCACATCAACAGATTACCGGCCAGTTTAGCCGTGATCGCAATATGCAGTTTCCGGTGGTTGAACTGGACAACCGACTACTGACTGCGGTTGATGCAGAGCAGATCGAGGCATTCGATGCCAGTGCCATTGCCACCAGGTTGCTTGGAGATTCGATAGGCAGCAACCTGTTTATGTTGGGCTATGCCTATCAGAGGGGCCTGATACCAGTAACGGCTACAGCGATTGAAGCTGCCATAGAGCTAAACGCAGTTGCCGTTGAAATGAATAAAAACGCATTTTTGTGGGGTCGCAGAGCGGCACGTGATATGGCAACCGTTTCTGCATTGGGAAAGAGAGACAGCGCTCAGCACGTGGATAAGCGGGGTTCGGGGGACGGCAGCGCAGCGGGTTTGGATCAGCCACGGTCGTTTGAGGAGCTGGTAGCGCTGCATGTCAGTGAGCTTAGTGCCTATCAAAGTCCCCGATATGCGGCGAGGTATCGTGCACTGGTTGATCGCGTCGCAGCGAAGGAGAAACAACTCAGCACTGATCTTGTGTTCAGCACCGCGGTTGCGCGCAATCTGTATAAGCTGATGGCTTGTAAAGATGAGTACGAAGTGGCTCGTTTGTACAGTGATGGTCGTTTTGAGGCGAAGCTTAAGGAGAAGTTTGATGGCGATTACCAGTTGGTCTTTCACCTGGCACCGCCGCTATTGGCAAAGCGTGATACTACGGGTCGACTGCAAAAAAAGGAGTACGGCAGTTGGATGCTTAAGGCGATGACAGTTCTGGCCAGGCTTCGCTTTCTCCGGGGCAGTGTGCTTGACATCTTTGGCTACAGTGCCGAACGAAAAGCCGACCGCGAAGTGCTGGCGCAGTATCGATCCATGATTGATACGCTGCTCAACGATTTGACTACGGATAGATTGACGCTCGCGACAGACATTGCCAACCTGCCGGATCAGTTGCGTGGCTATGGGCACATAAGGGAGCAGTCCCTGCAGGAGTACGAGTCGCATCGCTTACAGTTGCTTGATCGGTGGCACAGTGCGCACGAGGCTGGTGTACCTGAAAGTTATGGTCAGCAGTCTGCGAGCTAGCGGGTCGTGCGGGAAGCTCGGTAACAGATTTTTCACAGCCATAGTCGTCAGAGCAAGGCAGAAAAACGCAGGCGTTGCGAGAGGGTGGCCGGTTATGCCAGAGCGTGTTTGATTTGAGCCGCATGGTTAACAGCCGTACTCGCCGTAGCAGGGGTTTTGCCGTGCATCTCTTGTGTCGTTATCGGTGCAGCTACAGCAGGCGTTTATAATTATACTGGCATCGAACCCGAGGAAAGGAAGCCAATGAGTGCCCATCACACAAATCCGTTAACGCTTTTTGTGCCGATGGAAATCAGAAGCACTATCGCCAGTGGTGAAACACTACCACCCTCTGCCGCAGGGGCGGTGCTGTCAGCTGACCTTTCCGGCTTTACCAGTCTTGCCAGTGCTCTGTCAGAAGAGCTAGGCGTCGCACGCGGAGCGGAACAGCTTGCAGGAACTATGGAGCGGGCGTTTGACGGTATTATCGCGCCCGTTCATCAGTATGCCGGAAGTGTCGTTGGCTTCAGTGGTGATGCAATTACCTGTTGGTTTGATGAGACAGACCGTGAAGTCAGTGCATCTTCACGCGCAACGGCTGCCGGTGCAGCCATGCTCGCTGCCGTCGATAGTCTGCCTGCCATTGTTATTGCCGGTGTAGGCGAATTTGATATTGCCGTGCGGGTGGCAGTGGCCTCTGGCACTGCAAAGCGCTTTATCGTTGGTGATGACGCCATTCAGCGTTTCGAGGTGTTCGGAGGAGCGATCGTATCTCAAATGGCCGAGGCAAGTGATCTGGCTACTGCCAATCAATTGCTGGTGTCCGGAAGCGTGGTTGCCGATCTGGCCGGTGTTGCGAGTTTTGACGATGCACCCGGCAGCGCTGCACGTTACTCCGCGTTGCGCGAAATTAATCACGACATTCCACAACACCCCTGGACACCGCCTGAGGTAATCAGCGAGAGCGCATTATTGCCGTGGGTGCATGATGCCGTTGCGCGCAGGCTCGGCAGTGGTGCTGAAATGGATGTCAGTGGATTTAAACCGATTACCGCTGTGTTTATCCAGTTCGAGCTGGACTACGAAAGCGCCGATGCTGATGCACGGCTGGATACACTCGTGTGCGCAGTGCAGCGGATAGCAACCAGCCACGATGGCGTGGTTATCGATATTACCGTCGGCGACAAGGGCAGCTACCTGTTTGTTGCGTTCGGTGCGGTGAGGGCGGTGGAAAACAGTGAACGCCAGGCTCTTGAAACGATCGCAGAGTTGCGTCAGTTCGGTATTGCAGAGTTGGCCGAAGCCAGTATTGGTGTGTCGCAGGGACAGGTTTATGCGGGCTTGTACGGCAGTAAACTGCGCCGCACGTTTGGGGCCATTGGTACCGATGTAATTATTGCGGCCCGATTGATGGTTCACGCTGATGTCGGCCAGACGTTGGTGACAAAACGTATTGCGGACAGTGCTGCCGCACGGTTCCTGTTTGAACCTCAGGAGACTGTTACGTTAAAAGGATTGAATCAACCGCTTGCAACGTATGTTTTCGATCCAGCCTTGAGGCGCGAGCACAAGGTCGATGAAGGCCGGAGTCTGGCTGACGATCTGATTGGCCGCGAACAGGAGCAGCAACGCATTGAGGCGCTGTTGATGGCCTTTGCTGCCGGTGAACAGCGACTGCTGATGCTTGAGGGTGAGGCCGGTATCGGTAAATCGCGCCTGATTGGCTACACGGTGCAACTGGCACGAGAAAAAAACCTGCGCTGCGTACCAGGCTTTGCTGACCCGATCAACAGCGTATCTCACTATTATGTCTGGGTGCCGGTGTTGGAACATTTGCTTGGGCTTGACTCGCACTCGGAACGCCTTGCTGATGAGGCAAACGTGCAGGCGGAGCGGCGTGAGTCGCGCACGGCTGTGGTTCAGCAGTATCTTGAGCAGAGCTTACCGCAATTGGTGCCGCTGGCGTCGTTGCTAAATGATGTGCTGAATGTGAATCTGCCGGAAAGCGAGTTGACCAGAGATATGACCGGTGAGGTTCGCGCCGGCAATACGCTCGATCTGCTCACGCAGATACTGGCGCAGCAGGCATCGGCCGCGCCATTGGTCATTGTGTTGGAGGATGCGCACTGGTTTGATTCGGCATCGGTGGCATTGTTAATAGAAGCCTCTTTGTTGACGGAAAATGTATTACTTGTGGTTAGTCGTCGGCCGGTGCACGACAGTATTGCCGCCAATAAGGTTTACGATATCGAGTCCGACGCAGCGCGACAAGTGGAGGTAATGACAGTCGGGCCACTGACCCGTGATGCAACTACCAGGGTGGTTGGTGGCGCGTTGGGGGTTACATCCGTTGATCAGGCCGTAGCTGACTTTATTGCAGACAAAGGTGAAGGGTCTCCGTTTTTCATTCGTGAACTTGCCTTCGCGCTGCGTTCTGCAGGTTTGTTGCAGGTTACCGGTGCTGACTGTGCGCTAGCGCCCGGTGTGGTTGATTTAAATAAAGCTGAATTTCCGATGACCATCCAGGGGGTTATTGCCAGTCGTATTGACCAGCTTGATGATGAGCAGCAGTTGGCGCTGAAGGTTGCAAGTATTATCGGCAGGCGTTTTGGTCATGCGATAGTGCGGGATATCTACCCGATACCTACACGCAGCGATACCGTACAAAGCAGCTTAAACACACTGGACTCAGGCGAATTGCTGGAGAAGGATCAGACCAGTGAAGACAATGAATACTTATTCAGGCACATTCTGACGCAGGAAGTGGCCTATGGCCTGATTCTGCATAAGCACCGCACTGAATTGCATGAACGGGCCGGTCGCTGGTTCGAGAAATCCACGTCGGTTGATGACAACCTGCCGGTACTCGCCTATCACTGGAGTCGTGCAACAGGGGGCGATGTTGATAATCCTGAGGCGATGGAGCGAGCGGTTGACTACCTGGCGCGGGCTGGTGACCAGGCACTGCAGAAACACGCTGTGCCTGAGGCCAGTCAGTTCTACTCAGATGGCATTAAGTTGTATGAAGCGCTGCATGGCGGTAAGAAACGGGCCGATAAACCGGACCACTTTCTGGTGCATTTGAATGCCGGGCTTGCGACCTCACTTAACGCAATGGGTGAGGCAGCGCAGTGTCAGAAGGCAACGGCTGCCGGGTTGCAAGCGGCGGGCACACCATTGCCGGTTACCGATGGTCAGTTTAAAAGTGCTGCACTGCGTGAGGTGGCAAAGCAGGCATATAGCCGGATCAGGAAGCTGGACATAAACAAAGCGCAGGTAGCTGATCCTGCCGCACTTAAAGAGGAGTACTATCTACTCAGAAGCTACTCTCGTTCGTTGTGGGGCTCTAATGAGTCGACAAAGATGTTGTATGCGAATTTTCGCAATCTGAATACCCTGGAGCGGCTTGGCTCATCCTCAGAGCTGGCTGTCGTTTACTGCTTTATGGTTTTATCGATGGACTTGATCCACAAGCAGAACTGGTCGAAGTGGTATAGCGAGCGCAGCCTGAATATGGCCCGAGCGGAAGGGCGCGTCACTGAACTCACGACCGTTCTCGTTTTACATGGGCTGCACCATATTGCGTTTTGTGAGTGGACTGATGCTGAAAAGCATCTTACAGAGGCGATGGCTCTGGCACAAAACCAGGGGGACAAAAGTCAGTATGCGGATGCAGCAGCGCTGCTTGGTGATGCGTGTATCTTTCAGGGTGATATAGAACGTGCTGTCGAGTTGTATCAGACGATCTACGGAGCATCGGAGCGCAGGGGTACACGCGGTCAGGCGGCCTTGAGCGTCAGAACAAGTGCACAGCGGTTATTGTGGCGCAACGAAGCAGAGGCAGCGCTATCACAGCTGCAGCAAAGTCAGACGTTGCTGGAAGGAGCTGGTGAGTTATTGATTGAGATTGATGTGCACGGATTAATGGCTGATGCCAACCTGCGCCTGGGCAATACGGACGAAGCGCTTATGCATGTTGACAAAGCGCTGGCACTTATTGATAAGGCGATGCCACCGGTCGCTTATCCGCGATACTTCGGGTTCTTCAGTGTAGCCTGGGTATTGCTGACGTTGATAGAGCAGGGGCAGAGTGAAGATCACTCTGGTGTTGACCATGATCAATTGGCCAGACGCATACAGAAACACCTGAAGAGTTATAAAAAGTATAGTTCTGCTTTTGCTGTTGCGAAGCCAGCCGCCCTGATGTTTGAGGCGTGGTGGGATGCGCTAAACGGCAAACAGCGATCTGCAGCGAAGAAGTTTGGCCAGTCAATAGATGAAGCAAGTACAAGACAGATGCCCGCTGAGCTCGGGGCGGCTCATCTGCTAGCCTCCCGATTGGGTGATTCATCGAGCAAGGCCGTGCACCGAAAGGAAGCTGTCAGCGTTCTGCAGCGCATCGAACACAAGTACTATCTTCAGCTACTCGATAACAACGATGTGCCGTAGGGTG
>CAYMFQ010000206.1:8887-9989 GCA_964389335.1 uncultured Granulosicoccaceae bacterium | reverse complement strand
ATGGTTACCGTGCTCTATTGCAGCATCTACCGACGCTTGCGAAGAGCCGGTCACAAGCACTTTGGCGCCATTGTGTGCAAAGCGTTCCGCGGTCGCAAGGCCTATGCCGTTGCTACCGCCAGTAATTACCACGTGTTTGCCATTTAGGTGGGACATGCCTGGTTTCCTCAAATTTTAGGTGCAGTATACAGCGGCGTTGCATGCAGTTCAGGCCTCGTCTGCTTCGCGGGGTCGGTAAAAAAACGGAAGAGCAAGGGGGATGAAATAGCGCAGTCATTCTTTTCCCTGCAGACACCCAAAGAGTATTTTCAAAGACTGCAAGCATTATGTGCCTGGCGGGATATGATGTATAACTATCCACTCGCATGAGCACGGTACTGACCTACAGAGCTTTATGATCACACTGATTCTCGCGATAGCCGCTGGCCCACTGCTACTGCTGATATGGTCACTGACATACTCGTCGCAATGCTGGGCGCTGGGCTTGCCGCTTATCATCATACTGGTAGCGACTGTGGCGGCTCGGGACCGTATTCGCCATCGTCGTCAATGTCTGGCTAACTGTTACTTCGTTCGCGACTCGCTGCTGCACCGGCTACTTCGCAGCACCACCATTATTACGGTGACATCGGTTGTAATCGCCACGATTCTTACTGTCATCCTGCTGAGCAGCACACCGGGCTGGAGCATCGAAATGCTGGCGTTGCTGGCTGTAGACT
Organism: uncultured Granulosicoccaceae bacterium; assembly: GCA_964389335.1. GTDB lineage: Bacteria > Pseudomonadota > Gammaproteobacteria > Granulosicoccales > Granulosicoccaceae. The sequence goes on along the minus strand of CAYMFQ010000206.1, from coordinate 9,270 downwards.
CGATAGTCATCGCAATGCTCTACTTCAGTCTGTTGCATGCAGCGGATGGTGTGTTCCAGGTCAACCAGGGATTCCGATCTATCTTCGCTCGTAACTGGGCGGTTGCCATCAATGTACCTGTAGTTGTCATCGTGTTGTTACTGCTCCAGCTCAGAGAACCACCGCCTGACTACCTCGATCCGTCGCTGGACCTTGCTACGACAATGCAGGCCGCCTCAAACGAGTTAAACTCGAAATGCCGGATCATCGATACGCTGATCCGAACCCAACAGGAGGCAGAAGCCTTCTCCTGGTGGCTGATGATCAGGAGCAGTGCTGTAATCGAAGACGGCCACCTTCGTTGGGCAGTCTGGCTGTTTTTCCTGTTAAGCGGGGCCCTGGGG
>CAYMFQ010000206.1:7608-8787 GCA_964389335.1 uncultured Granulosicoccaceae bacterium | reverse complement strand
GCTGCAGTGGCTGGCGCAGCGGGTGCGGAGCTACAGCGTATTTTGTTTGATGAGGTCGATTTTGATCAACGGCTGAATGATGCAATCGCGTCCATTCAAAGCGAAAGCGACACGGTACTATCAGCGGCGCTGAGTAAAATAAACGATGGTGTGCGTGAAAAGCTGGATCTGGCTCCGTCCGAGTTGGCTCTGCTTGGCAAGGTCGTCACGCTGTCAATGGAGGATGCATCGCAGCGGTTTACTGGCAGTGAGCTGATGCTCAAGAGTGCAGGTGCGATGGTTGGTGCTGGTGCTGCAGCAGCGCTGATGACGAAGACCATTAGCAAGAAGATCGCATCCAAGCTCGCCGCCAAAGCCGCTGCCAAGACTGCTGTGAAAGCTGCCACAGGAGTGGGCGGTGGCGCTGCCAGCGGTGCGGCTGCCGGTATGTTGTGTGGACCACTGGCGTGGGTCTGCGCACCGGTGGGCGGTGTCGCAGGTGCCGTCACTTTCTGGCTGGTGACCGATAAGGCCATAATTGAAGTCGATGAATACTTCAATAAGGAAACTTTCGAAGCGGAGTTGCGAGCCATCATTGATGAAGAAAAGGCTCGTTTGTCAGCAGAAATCGGCAGTCTCTACCAGGCCCGTATTCATGAAATTCTGACGGACAATGAAATTCGGCTGCGCGAGATCACTACCCGGGAACTTATTGATCAGGGCGGCTAACAGACTGGCCAGGTTCCAGTGCTTTGGTAACACCTATCATGCTGTCACGTGTAACCAGTTGAGCCAGTGCCTCTTCGTCCCACCCTTCGGTGTTTTTGGGACGTTCAGGCATGACCAGGTAACGCATATCGGCGGTACTATCATGTACTCGAACTTCTATGTCGTCGGGTATTTCGGTGCCGAATCTTTTTAATACTTCGCGTGGCTTGTGCACTGCATCGCTGCGATAGGCCCGGCTTTTGTACCAATCCGGCGGTAGCCCCAATAATGCCCATGGGTAGCAGGAGCACAGGGTACACACAACCAGATTGTGGACTTCAGGCGTGTTTTCCAGAACGATCAGGTTGAGCCACATGGGTTCAAGTCCCAGTTCTTTGGCTGCCTCGGTCGCATTTTCTCTGACCCTTTGCAGGTAGTCGGAATCGGTCCAGGCTCGAGCCACGATTAACGCACCACTGTGTGGCCCGCGTC
>CAYMFQ010000206.1:4295-7508 GCA_964389335.1 uncultured Granulosicoccaceae bacterium | reverse complement strand
GTGACCATCCGGGCCAGTATGAGAGTGGGTGGTCTCTTTTTTTCCGGATTTGTTAGTGTCTTTTGTCATGATTCCGGACCCTGTCTGCCAATGGCATGTTCATCATCCGTTGCAATAGCTTCCAGCCAGTGTTCATAGATTTCGACTTCGATACTGTCTTTTGATTGTTGGTTGTAGTGTGGCCAGATATCACGAAGCCGTGCTCTCACCCTGTACAGGTTGATTTTCGGTAGTCCACTGCGGCCGTAAGCCAGCTCTTCCGGGTTTGCGAAAGCGCCACAGCATCGTTCGATAACACCAATAGATTCGCGAAAGTAAGCAGGCGTCCGATAGTGTCCAATCGGGTAGCCCTGCATAACTTTTACCGTTTGGCCGGGTGAGAACTTTGGTGTATCTGATGGTGAATTTTCACTCATAACGCGATTTCACCTCATTGATTTTATCGGCCAGCTCCTTATTCGATAGTGCTCCTTGCTCCAGCATCGCCTGTGAAATTGAGTGGATCCAACGCTCGTAGTAAGACAGTCTTTTATACTTCTCTTCACCGAGCAATTCGATATTCTTGCGTAGCACGTCTGCGCTTAGCAGGCCTTTGACGGCAAGTAATTCGCGCAATGCGTGCACACGTTTTTCCCAGGGCTCGTAGTCGTGCTCTTCAGGATTGAAAGGTTCATCGAGCAAGCCGCCAATATCATTGACGCTTCGATTGTCAGACATGTCGATCATGTTGCTCTGCTCATATTGCTCTGCCTGTGTTGCTCTGTCTGTCGTGTCCAGTATCGGTGTTCCAGTACCGGGAATTATAACTTGCCCCACTGCCACCGGGCTAATTTCTCCAACCTTACAGGTTATCAGGCCTCCGGAGTTTTCATTTCATAAAATGGATTGATACCAATCAGTGGGGCGTTTCATTCTTTGTTCCGGACAACTGACTCGGCAGCTAAATGTGCTTTTACAAATTCAACAAATGTTTGAATAATACGTAAATCGCTTCGCTGTGAAAGATAGAACAATGATTCCTGCATTTGCAGGTCAGTGTCTGTAATTGGCAATCGCCGCAATCGGCTATCGTTGCCAAATTCTGCATCGGATACAAATCCGATCCCGGCACCCGAGGCGACAATATCTCGCATCGCCTCGCGCCCTTCGACTTCCATAGCGGGTTTAAGCCTGATGTGTCGACAAGTGGCTTCCTGTTCGATGAGTTCACGGGTTTTTGAGCCTTGCTCGCGGAAGACAATGGGGTGCTCTGCCAGCTCTGAAAAACGTAGTGATGTGGTGGCTTTTGGCAGAAGCCCGGCTGCAGCAATGACGACTATCGGAGAGCTGCCAAGCCCTATCTGAACCAGATCTTTGCCGGTGTCAATGTTTCCACCGATTGCGATTTCAGTATTGTAGGCGCGCAGTTGTGCAACCATATCCACCGTATTAGAAGTGCGCATCGATACAAACACGTTAGGATATTCGGTCTGAAAGCGCCCCAGAATCTCTGCAATGTGGCTGGCCGAATCAACGGTGATTCGAAGTTCACCTTCGACCGCTGAGCGGTTGTCTGACAGATAATCGTTAATTTGATTTTCTACTTCAAACAGCTGTTTAGTCAATTCAAACAATCGACTGCCGGCATCGGTTAAATAGATACGCTTTTTCTCTCTGCGGAACAACAGAATATCGTGATCCTGCTCCAGTCGCCGCACGTGTTCTGAAAGCGCAGGTTGCGTCAGAAAGACCTTATCTGCGGCGCGTGAGAAGCCGCCGTGCAGGGCAACACTGTGAAATGCCTTTAGCTGACTGTAGCTCACCGGGAATCTCTGCTCGATACCATAGGAAGTTCCTATAGGATAATCGAGTTTAATGATTTTACATATGGTTGGTGAGGGAGGAGAATGCACACGCGAGCCGCGGTTTTGCGACATGTGGCTGACTGCGCCTGTCGGTGTTTGTTTTTTGATCCCTGATTTAGAAAAGCGAGTCTAATGAAATGAGCAGTTCTGTTCTGGAAAAACATGGCCTGTCAAGGCGCAATGAAGGTATGCGTATTGGCGGTGAGAAAGTCTTCACCGACGACGTTATTGAAGTGCTGTACCCCTACACGGAGGAGTGTGTTGGTACGGTGCCGGCCGGCAAAGCAGAACATGCGGCCAGGGCATTTGAGATTGCCGCCGCCTACAAATCGAAGCTCACTCGTTACGAGCGACAGAGAATTCTGCTGCGCACGGCGGAGCTCATCGGAGAGCGGCGTGAGCAACTGGCCACCTGGCTTACGCTTGAACTTGGCATCAGTCAGCAACACGCCCTGTACGAAGCGGGCAGAGCCTGTGATGTTTTCACCTTTGCCGGGCAGATGGCGATCATTGACGACGGCGAGATTTTCTCCTGTGATCTGACGCCACACGGCAAGTCGCGAAAAATCTATACCAAGCGCGAGCCGGTGCGGGCGATCTCTGCAATTACACCGTTTAATCATCCGCTCAATATGGTCAGCCATAAAATCGCACCGTCAATTGCCACCAATAACTGTCTCGTGTGCAAGCCAACCGAGTTAACGCCACTAACAGCGATAGCGCTAGCTGACATTCTTTACGAGGCAGGGCTGCCACCGGAGATGTTCCAGATCGTTACCGGGTGGCCGCAGGATATTGGCGATGAAATGGTGACTAACGACAATATCGATATCATCACCTTCACCGGTGGTGTGCCTGTGGGCAAGTTGATCGCGGAAAAAGCCGGCTATAAGCGCGCCGCCCTGGAGTTGGGTGGCAACGATCCGCTGATCGTATTAAACGATCTAAACGACGATGATCTCGACAAGGCGGCGACCATTGCCGTTGCCGGAGCCACAGGTAATTCCGGTCAGCGCTGTACGGCCGTAAAACGCATACTGGTGCAAGAGTCGGTGGCGGACGCGTTTGTGCCGAAGGTACTGGAAAAAGCCAAAGCGCTAAAGTTCGGTGACCCGATGGATCCTGATACCGTGCTCGGATGCATCATCAGCGCAAAAGCTGCTGAGCTGTTTGAGCAGCGTGTATTTGACGCAGAAAAGCTCGGTGCGAAAATCTTGTATCACCCGAAGCGCGATGGTGCGTTGCTGCCACCCATTGTGGTTGACCATGTGCCACACGACTGCGAGCTGGTGATGGAAGAGACGTTCGGTCCTATCGTGCCCATTGTCCGCGTGCCGGATGACGATGAGGCAGTTATGGCCATCTCCAA
>CAYMFQ010000206.1:0-4195 GCA_964389335.1 uncultured Granulosicoccaceae bacterium | reverse complement strand
GGCCATCGTAAGCGGCCGTCGTAAGCCGCCACGGGAAAAACAGCTGCCATGAGTACCACGCTAACCCACACAGAAGGTGAATCAAACACATCGGAGGTGCGGGCGCAGTGGCAATCTAATAACCCAAGCCCGAAGTCAGCGCCGTTGCTTAAGCGCGACGCCGATGCGTTCCTGCACCAAAGTCTGTCCAGCCCCTGTGTATCAACTATTGCAAGGGCAGAGGGCAGCTGGATAGAAGACCTCGATGGTCGGCGCTATCTGGATTTTCACGGTAACTCGGTGCACCACATCGGCTATGCACATCCACGATTGCTCGATGCGATAAAGCAACAACTTGATGAGCTGTCGTTCGCACCGAGGCGCTTTACCTGTGAGCCGGCGGTGGAGCTGGCTGAGAAACTGGCATCCATTGCGCCCGGCAATTTAGATAAGGTGCTGTATACCACGGGCGGTTCCGACGCGACCGAGGTAGCGCTGAAGATTGCACGCGCAGCCACAGGTCGCTTTAAAACGGTTTCTTTTTGGGATGCTTTTCACGGTGCCGGTTTTGGTGCAGCCAGTGTCGGCGGTGAAGCAACGTTTCGTTCGCACATAGCCGGACCGCTGTTGCCAGGCGCTGAACATATTGCGCCCTTTGCCTGCTACCGGTGTCCGTATGGTCATAGCGGGCCTGATGTCTGTGCGCTTGCCTGTGCCAATATGCTTGAGTATGTGTTGGGTCGCGAAGGTGATATTGCAGCGGTGATTGCCGAGCCGATGCGCGCGGTGCCCTATGTGCCACCCCCCGGGTTCTGGCAATCCGTGCGTGCTGCCTGCGATAAGCATGGCGCGTTGTTGATTATGGACGAGATTCCAACCGGTCTGGGTAAGACGGGCCGTATGTTTGCGTTCGAACACGACGACATCGTGCCCGATATTGTCACGGTCGGAAAAGCCCTAGGCGGTGGCGTATTGCCCATTGCTGCATGTATCGCCCGTAAAGAGCTTGATGTTTGCGGTGACTTTGCCATTGGCCACTACACGCACGAAAAAAACCCGGTTACCAGCAGAGCGGCATTAACGACGCTGCAAATCATTGAAGAAGAAGGGTTGGTAGACAGAGCGGCGACGCTTGGTGACTATGCGATGAATCGCTTGCGTGAATCATTGCAACATTGCCCGATTGTCGGGGATATTCGCGGTCGCGGTGTATTGTTTGGTGTCGAGATTGTGCAGGATCGCGGCAGCAAACTTGAAGGCAATGCAATGGCCGAACAGATCTATTATCGATGCCTGGAGCAGGGGCTGAGCTTTAAGATATCGCAGGGCTGTGTGCTGACTCTGTCGCCGCCGATGACCATTTCTGATACGGATCTTGATACTGCTTTGACGATTGTGGAAAGCGCGATCACTGAGGTGGCGCGTGGCGTGTAAACCGCTGCCATGAAAATTGTCCGAACTGACGCAGAACTCCATGCACCGCAGATTGATAATACGCTGCGCGAGTGGGGGCATGAGCTGGTGTTGTTACCCGACGGTGTCAGTGAGCAGGAGTTCATCACAGAGATCGTCGATACTGATCTGTTATTGATGTGTTACACGCCGGTGACACGCTCTGTTATTGAGGCCGCGACATCACTGCGCGGCATTGTAAAGTATGGCGTTGGTATCGATGCTATTGACATTGATGCTGCCAAAGCGCGCGGTATTGTAGTTGTGAATGTGCCCGAATATGCCGAGGAAACGGTAGCTGAAGGTGCGTTTGCATTACTGATTGCGCTGGCAAAAAAACTGATACCGCTTGATCGGCACATGCATGACACAGGCTGGGCATGGCCCGAGCCGCAATGGATGGGGGCTGATATCGCCGGAAAAACCGTTGGCCTGGTTGGCTTTGGCAAGATTGGCCGCAGCATGGCTCGCATGGCAGGTGCAGGTTTTCGCGCCAGGGTAATTGCCTACGACCCCTATACATCTGCGGAGGAAATGGCCGCTTGTGATGTTGAAAAGGTCGACGATTTACAGGCATTGATGCGAGAAAGCGATTTTGTGTCTATACATTGTATATTGAGCCCGGAAACCCGACATCTGATTGGTGAGCGGGAGTTACGCGCCATGAAACCCGGCGCGTTTCTCGTCAATGTGTCGCGCGGTGCCATCGTCGATGAGGCGGCGCTGACGCAGGTGTTAAACGAAGGGGGCATTGCCGGTGCGGGTCTCGATGTTTTTGGATGTGAGCCTCTGAACAAAACTGATCACCCAATGGCCAGCCTGTTTGACCATCCCTCAGTTATCCTGTCTCCTCACCTTACCTTTTACACCGAGGGCGCGATGACCCGGCTTGAGGCAGAGACGCTGCAGCGCTGCAGCGAAATACTGCAAGGCAGGCCTGTGACGATACATTCAACCGATGCGCGGCTTCGGGGGCAGGATAAGGCGGTTTATCAATCATGATGGTGTGCTGACAGCGTTTATTCAGCTGCAGCAACCTAGAATTTAAACGGACTCAGGCCGGGGAGGGCTGTGAACTTACTGACATTTGTGGTGGAGCTGACCGGAGCAACCATGCTGTTGCTGTATGCAGTACGGATGGTTCGCACAGGAATTGAGCGCGCCTTTGGTGCGTCATTCAGGCGCTATGTGACCACCACAACCAGCCAGCCGACTGCAACTATCACTGGCTTATTCCTCGCTGTTATTCTGCAAAGCTCAGCGGCAGTGGCATTGCTTGTTGCCGGATTTGCCGGCTCCGGCGCACTGAGTTTCGCGTCAGGCCTGCCAATGATACTTGGTGCAGATCTTGGCTCTGCGCTGGTTATTCAGGTACTGTCTTTTAACCTCGAGTGGCTGATACCGGCGCTGCTCGCCATTGGCGGGCTAATTTTTATAAAGTCTGACCGGCGCACACTAAAGCAGGCCGGCAGAATTATTCTTGGCATTGCTTTTATTCTGATCTCATTGCGTTTTTTGCGTGAGACCATGTTGCCGATACGCGAGAGCGACTTCCTGCCCGCTATTGCGTCCTATCTTGAAAGTGACTATCTAACCGCGTTTATCATTGGCGCGGTGCTGACATTTGTTATGCATTCATCAGTGGCCACGATACTGATGTGTGTCACCATTGTTTCGATAGATGCGTTGCCGGTCAGTGCAGCAATTTCACTGGTGCTTGGGGCTAATCTCGGTTCGGCGCTGATACCAATATGGCTGGGGCGCGGCATGAATGTGCAGGCACGACGGCTGCCGGTGGCGAATCTGATTATTCGTGGCAGTGGCGCAATACTGGCGCTAATGCTGGTGTCAGTTGTGCCGCTGCCACAATGGCTGTTTGCCATGGGCAATGCACAGGCGCTGATTAATATTCACATCATTTTTAATTGCGCACTGATAGCCCTGGTGCCGTTGTGTCATACGCTGGAAAAGCCCATATCGCTGCTGTGGCCGGATGAAAAAGAAGAGGAATCCTTCAACCCGGTGTTGCGAGCAGCCCTGGACGATACCGTGCTCGACAAACCGATACTGGCGATCACCTGCCTGCAGCGTGAGGTATTACGCATGGCACAGGTGGTTGAAGGCATGGTGTCACCGGTGATGGAGCTCTACCATGAGTTTGACCTGAACCGGATGAAAGCCATCCGTGCGCAGGACACCATCGTCAACAATGCACTGGACGATATCAAACGCTATGCCGCTTCTATTCCGGCAGAGCTGATGGATAAGGAGCAAAGCCATAAAACCAGAGACCTGACCGAGTATGCCATTGCACTTGAGTCTGCTGGTGATATCGTCTGCAAACAGTTGCTGGTACTGGCACAGGAAAAATCAGAGCAGGGTGTGCGGCTGTCGAGGGATGGCAGTGAAGAACTGGAAGCGATGCATCAGCAGATGTTGTCGAATCTGACGCTGGCGATGAACCTACTGGTTTCAGGGGATATGGAACACGCCCGATTGATGCTTGAGGAAAAAACTGAAATGGTGCGACAGGAGCGAGGCAGCCGCAAAAAGCACTTGAAGCGACTGAGCAGTGGTTCCGCGGTCAGTTTTGATTCGAGTAACATACATCTTGAAACGCTGCGCGCACTGAACCAGTTTAACAGTCGCATCACCACGCTTGCGTATCCGATTTTGTATCGCGGTGGGCAGTTGCTGGAAACCCGGCTTATTGAGAATCTTGATTCGGCTGATGGTCGGCATTGAGTGTGTGCCCTTCGGGCGG
>CAYMFQ010000205.1:0-10079 GCA_964389335.1 uncultured Granulosicoccaceae bacterium | reverse complement strand
AGGTATCGTGCAAAGCGCGGTTTACCAGACCTGGTGCGCCCCTGAAAACGATACGTGACCTCTGCCCCAACCGCCGGTGGCGATGCGCGTTCTTTGTCACTGAGACCACTACCCAGTTTAAACACACGGCCTTCCGCATCCTCTACGATCAACGCGCCGGTCATGCCCGTGTACTTACCCTTGCCAGGCGAGTAGCCAATTACCACTGCCTCGGCATCCTGATAAGGTTTCAACTTTAAAAAGCCACTGTGCCGGCCGGGAAAATAGGTTGCATCAGCGCGCTGCAAGATCAGCCCCTCACCACCCTGCGCGATAACGTCCGATAGCAACTGCTTAAGTTGTCGCGAGTCGGTTAACCGATGTTGAGCGACGTGCTCTATCCAATCGGCCCGTGTCGACCGAGCCCGTGTTGACAAAGACTGCACTGACAAGAGTTCTGCAAGCGCCACCTGACGCTGTGCGAAACCAGCGGATACTGTCGGCGCATCGAACACCATAAATCGAACTGATCGCCACGCGTCATCGTCGGGTTGTTGATCTCGAATGGTACGCATCAACGTTTGGAACTGCCCGCGCCCGGCCCACAGCTCTCCATCGAGCACCTGATCAGGCAAGGAAGCGGTAAACCATGCGGGTGCATTGTATTGCTTACCGCCTCTCGATATAAAACGACGACCGTCCCACCATACTCGTGCACCGTCATACTTTTCACTGACCAGATACTCTGCGACATTCGCTTCGCGCCACGGTTGCGCCAGGGACAAGGGCGGCTTGCGTGACTCGCCTGTTGTGACGGGAGTGTTCCCGGCCAGCGCGTGCAACGACCGCGGCTTTTGCCTCGTATCATCGATACCGTTAACAACAAGACTATGGTTGCTACTGACCGCCACGGTATCGCGGCGCGGGACGGGCGTTGCAAAAGATTCAGAACACACCGGAAATGCAAATATCACGGTGAACAAAACCACAAACATCTTCACTGATACATCTCACTGCTACTACAAAACGACACGCTAATCTCGATTCAATTGTTTGTTCGATTCAACCGATTCGGTCACAGTTAACGTATAAATAACCAGCTAACAGCACCGAGAAGTTCGGCGCAAATGTGCGCCCCAGCACACCACTTGAATTGGCGAAAAGGGGGCGTGTTGTGATAAGCTGGCGGGCCGGGTTTATGTTTCACACTGCGGTTTAGCTTTGAGATTTCGCACGCAGCAGCGCGCACATAAACCGGGACGGGCTTCGCACCAGGGGATGGCAGTGCATGTCAAATGCACATCAAAATGCTAAGTGACTCTCACGTTCGCCCCAATTCGACACCTTTTTGTAAGGATTCGCCGATGCCGTGGTAAACTCTGCAGTGTAGGACCGGCATTCGCCGATTATTCAGCACCGCAAACAAAAGCGCCTGTCGCGGCGTTGTTAGCTGCCGCTGGCATGCGGGATTGTGGTTGACAAGACCACATACACTGCTGGCACTCGTCACCAGCGCGCAAACGCCGGCTGGGATGAGCTTCGCTCGAATTACAGGGGCAGTGTCGTAATCTGCGGTGCACACAGAGTCGTAACGCATTGCATAACAAAAAAAGTCGGTAGCAGCGCTATTGCAGTTGTTGTTCATGGCGCGGTTACCTCGATAAGGTCAAGCAGTATCGGTCGGCAGTGCAGCGGCTGAAATTTATCTGGTCTGCGGCCGGAGCCAAACCGGCACCAGTAACACCGGCAGACCGCATTATCAGGGTCAGAAAAATATGCCGAAAAATTTCCCCGCTCCTCAGGGACTCTATGATTCAGCCCTGGAAAAAGACAGTTGCGGTATTGGATTCGTCTGCGATATCAAAGGCGTTCCGTCCAACCAGATAGTTCGCGATGCGGCGCGCATGAACTGCTGTATGGAGCACCGCGGCGGGGTTGGTTACGAAACCAATACCGGAGACGGAGCCGGCATACTGACTGGTCTCCCACATCGCCAAATGCAGACACTGGTGCGCGAGGCATTTGATGTAGAGCTACCAGAGGCCGGCAGGTATGGCGTCGGCAACGTATTTATGCCGATTGATAAGGCCGAGCAGGCCCGCTGCATGGCAATCGTCGACGAAGAAGTTGCTGCAGAAGGCCAGCGTCTTGTGGGATGGCGTGAACTCCCTACCGCTCCGGATGCCGCCAACATTGGCGTTGCTGCACGCGGAGCAATGCCGGTCTTCAGGCAACTGATAATCGCGGCGGGTGAACCCGAAGGCGCGTCTGCCGATTTCGATCAGGACGCATTTGAACGCAAGCTATACCTGATAAGAAAGCGCACCACCAATCGTCTGCGTTCGGACAAGGCATTGGCACCGGATAGTTCGTTTTATATGTGCTCTCTGTCTTCTCGCGTTATTGTGTTTAAAGGCATGCTGACACCTGATCAGCTGGTTCCGTTTTACCCGGATTTGCAACGCGACGATTACGAATCACATCTCGCAATAGTTCACTCACGTTTCAGCACCAACACTTTCCCATCATGGGAACGCGCGCAACCCAATCGTTACATGAGCCATAACGGCGAAATCAATACGCTGCTGGGCAATATCAATTCAATGAACTCGCGCGAAGGCGTCGCTGTCAGCCAGCAGTTTGGCAACGATATTCAAAAGCTCTACCCGGTCGTGGCGCCAGACTGTTCTGATTCAGGCACATTCGATAACGTGCTTGAGTTTTTGCTGATGAATGGCCGCAAGCTTCACGAAGCCGTGATGCTGATGATCCCGGAGGCGTGGCAACATCACACCACCATGCCCCAGGCCAAGCGCGACTTTTATGAATACCACTCGTGCCTGATGGAACCTTGGGACGGCCCTGCTTCAATCGCCTTTACCGATGGTAAAACTATAGGTGCAGTCCTCGATCGAAATGGCTTACGTCCGTCGCGTTACTACATAACGTCTGACAACAAATGCATTATGGCTTCTGAGGTTGGTGTTGTTGATGTCGACCCGGCGACCATCGTTGAAAAGGGGCGCCTGCAACCCGGCCGCATGTTCCTTATCGACTTTGAACAGGGCCGTATGATTCCAGACGACGAGGTAAAGCTCGACGTTGCTCAACGCCGCCCCTACGGCGAGTGGCTGAAGAATCAGCGCATTGAACTATCGGATCTGCCATCGCATCCACATCAGGGGCTTGATGCAGAGACACTGACGCAACGCATGCGTGCGTTTGGCTACACCCAGGAAACCCTGCAGTTCATGCTGCAACCCATGGTCACCGAGTTGCGTGATCCGGTAGGTTCCATGGGTAATGATGCCGCGCTGGCGGTAATGTCCCACAAGCCACGTATGCTGTACGACTACTTCAAGCAACGCTTTGCGCAGGTTACCAACCCGGCTATCGATGCGATACGCGAAGAAGTCATCATGGCGCTGGGTTGTTACATTGGGCCGGAAGGCAATGTACTCGAAACCTCCGAGCAACACGCACACCGCCTGAATGTTCCGCACCCTATTCTGAGTAATCAGGAACTAGCGGCGCTGCGCAACCTGGACCACCGCGGCTGGACTTCGCAGGTGATTGATATCACCTTTCCGGCAGGCTCTGGCAAAGCTGGCTTGCAACAGGCACTGGAAAGCATCAACGCACAGGCACGGCAGGCCATTGAAGATGGCAAGAGCCTGATTATCCTGTCAGACCGTGCCGTCAGTTCTGAGCGCGTGGCGACAAGCTCGTTGCTCGCTGTCGGTTCCGTGCACCATCATCTGAATGCGCATCACCAGCGCACTCGTATCGGCCTGGTGCTTGAAACCGGTGAAGCACGCGAGGTGCATCACCACTGTCTATTGATTGGCTTTGGTGCCGACGCAATCAACCCGTACATCGCCTATGAGGCACTGTGGCGTGCCAGAGACGAAGGTCGTCTCGACGGTATCGAACACATCAACTCTGACGAAGATGTTGTTAGCGCCTATAAGAAAGCAGCTGGCAAAGGCATTCTTAAAGTCATGGGCAAGATGGGTATCTCGACCCTGCAGTCATACAAGGGCGCACAGATATTTGAAATTGTCGGGCTTGCGCCTGATGTTGTCGACCTGGCATTTGTAGGTGCGGCGAGCCGTGTAAACGGTGCTGACCTTGATGTGATTGCCGAGGAAATGCAGCGCCGTCATCGCGACGCGTATCCAGAACAAAACGTCGCGCCAATTTCGGTACTGCCAAACCCGGGTGACTTCCACTGGCGACGCCATGGCGAAACCCATATGTGGGAGCCTGCAACCGTTGCGAGCCTGCAGGTAGCCGCACGCACCAACAGCGAAGACGCTTACTGGAAGTTTGCCGAACAGGCCAACCAGGAAAGCACACGCAACGCAACACTCAGGGGTCTGCTTAAGTTCAATACCTCCGTCAACGGTGGTCCGATACCACTCGACGAAGTTGAGCCTGAATCTGAAATCGTCAAACGCTTTGCGACCGGCGCGATGAGCTTTGGCAGCATCAGTGCCGAAGCACACGAGACACTGGCGATTGCCATGAATCGCATCGGCGGTAAATCAAATACCGGTGAAGGCGGGGAAGACGCAAAACGTTTCATACCGCTGGCCAATGGTGATTCAAAGCGCTCTGCCATCAAGCAGGTGGCAAGCGGCCGATTTGGCGTGACGATTAACTACCTGTCAAATGCCGATGAGCTGCAAATCAAAATCATTCAGGGAGCCAAGCCCGGTGAAGGCGGCGAGCTGCCCGGCGGTAAGGTTGATGAATACATCGCACAGCTCAGACACTCGACGCCCGGCGTTGGTTTAATCAGCCCGCCGCCACACCACGATATCTACTCTATCGAGGACATGGCGCAGCTGATTCATGATTTAAAGAACGCCAACCCTGATGCACGCATCAGCGTAAAGCTCGGTTCCGAAGTGGGTGTTGGCACCGTTGCCGCAGGTGTGACAAAAGCACTGGCAGACCACATTGTGATTGCCGGCGACTCAGGTGGTACTGGTGCCTCACCGCTCACCTCTATTAAACATGCTGGTGTACCGTGGGAATTGGGTATCGCTGAAACGCACCAGACACTGGTACTGAATAATCTGCGCTCACGCGTGGTACTGCAAACCGACGGTCAGATAAAAACCGGACGCGATGTTGCTATTGCCGCGCTGCTAGGCGCCGAGGAGATCGGTATTGCCACGGCACCGCTGATCGCACTCGGCTGCATCATGATGCGCAAGTGTCACCTGAACACCTGCCCGGTGGGCATTGCCACGCAGGATAAAGAACTGCGCAAGAAATTCACTGGCCAACCAGAGCACGTCGTTAACTATGTGTTTATGGTGGCGAAAGAGTTGCGCGGCATTATGGCCGAACTCGGCTTCCGCACCTTCAACGAGATGGTCGGTCGCGTCGATGCATTAATCGTCGACGATGCATTGCGGCACTGGAAATCCAAAGGCCTCGACCTGACTCCGCTGCTGACCAAAGCCGAAGAACCGAAGGACTTTCTTGGCTCCTATCAGATCCACAGCCAGGACCACGGACTCGACAAAGCGCTGGATAACGAGCTCATTAAACTCGCCGCTCCAGCCCTTAACAATGGCGAGAAGGTGCGCGAAGAGCTATCGCTGATCAACACCAATCGTGTAGTGGGTGGCATGTTATCCAACCGCATCATCCGTGACGTTGGCCCACAGATGCTGGCTGACGACACCATTCACTTTAAGTTTAACGGCAGTGCCGGACAGAGTTTCGGCGCCTGGCTTGCCAAAGGTGTGTTGCTTGAGGTTGAAGGTGACGCGAACGATTTTGTCGGTAAAGGTCTATCAGGTGGGCGCATTGTGGTGTATCCATCGCGCCAAAGCCCGTTCAAGCCGGAAGAGAACGTCATTGCTGGTAACGTTATTCTGTACGGTGCCACCAGCGGTGAATGTTTTCTGAACGGCATCGTGGCGGAGCGCTTCTGCGTCCGCAACAGTGGCGCAAGCGCTGTTGTCGAAGGCGTGGGCGACCATGGCTGCGAATACATGACTGGTGGCCGCGCTGTCATTCTGGGTCGCACCGGCCGCAACTTTGCGTCAGGCATGAGCGGTGGCATTGCTTACGTCTGGAACACCGACGGCCGCTTCGAGGAACGCTGTAACACAGACATGGTTGACCTCGACGAGCTAACCGAAGAGCAGGACATTGCCGAGTTAAAAAGGCTGATTGAAAAGCATCGCGACTACACCGGGTCGAATGTTGCCAGTGCCATACTGTCGGACTGGGACAATCAGGTCAGCCAGTTTGTCAAAGTGATGCCGCGTGACTACAAACGCGTACTGCTGGAAAACAAGGCTGCTGCTGAAGCCAATCCAGAACCAGTGGTTGCGTGAGCATAATTGGCAATGCGTCAACAGGCAGACAAAGAATATAGTGTCGGGAATAAATAAGCATGGGTAAACATACGGGTTTTATCGAAATCAAACGTGAAACGGCGGCCTACCGTGCTCCGCTTGAGCGCACGCTTGACTACACCGAAATCTATACGGATCACGAGCAGACGCGCCTGCAGCAGCAGGGTGCCCGCTGCATGGATTGTGGTGTGCCGTTCTGCCAGTCTGATGACGGCTGCCCCATCCACAACCTGATACCGGAATGGAATGACCTGGTGTATCGCAATCAGTGGCGTGATGCACTGGATCGGTTGCATCAGACCAATAACTTTCCGGAGTTCACCGGCCGTGTTTGCCCTGCCCCGTGTGAAGGCGCCTGCGTACTTGGTATCTCTGACCCCGCGGTGACCATTAAAAATATTGAAATGGCCATCATCGACAAAGGCTTTGCCGAGGGCTGGGTACTGCCACAGATACCACTGACACGCACAGGCAAAAAGGTCGCCGTTATTGGCTCGGGCCCTGCCGGACTGGCAGCCGCTGCTCAGCTCAACAAGGCCGGTCATCTGGTGACGGTGTACGAGCGTGCTGATCGAGCTGGTGGCCTGCTGATGTACGGCATTCCCAACATGAAACTCGACAAAGACTTTGTTGTTAACCGCAGAGTTGAAATGCTGCGAACCGAAGGCATTGAGTTTCTGGTTAACCAGAACGTCGGCGACGGCACTAATGGCACCATCGATATCAGAACCCTGCGCGACTCATACGATGCAGTATTACTTAGCACTGGTGCCACGGTACCTCGCGATCTTGAGATACCCGGTCGCGAACTGAGCGGTGTGCACTTTGCGATGGATTTCTTAACCAGGAATACCCGCAGCCTGCTCGACTCGAATCATAGCGACAATGAATATATTTCAGCCAAAGACAAAGATGTCATTGTGATTGGTGGAGGCGATACCGGCACCGACTGTATTGCCACCTCACTGAGACACGGCTGCAAAAGCCTGGTGAACTTCGAACTGTTCCCGCAGGCTCCTGAAACACGAGCCGCTGACAACCCGTGGCCAACATGGCCGAAGATTTATCGCACCGACTACGGGCACGAAGAGTCTGCCGCCACGTTTGGTGACGACCCGCGTGTCTATCAGATTTCATCACTTGAGTTTGTTGGCGATAACGGCAAACTGACCGGCGTTAAAACCGTCGAAGTAGACTTTGTCGACGGTAAGTTCACTCAGCGTGAAGGCTCTGAAAAAGTATGGAAAGCCGACCTGGTGTTACTGGCCATGGGCTTTCTTGGGCCGGAGCACGACTGCTCTGACCCGCTCGATATCAGCTACGACCAGCGCTCCAACTACCAGGCCGAGCACGGTCAGTACAAGACCTCTATCGATGGCATCTTTGCCGCCGGTGATTGCCGTCGCGGACAGTCTCTGGTGGTCTGGGCGATTAACGAAGGCCGCGAAGCCGCACGTGAAATTGACCGGGCTTTGATGGGTTCTACGCAGTTACCTTAGGTCTAAACAAACAGCTGGTGCGATTCGCACCACTCACAGGCACCCTACAGGCAGCACCGTAGGGTGCCCGTGTGTGCAACGAACCGCACCATAAGCCACCCGCTCTATACCCGACCCGCCTCAATCCATACCCGCCCCGCCTAAATCGCAACACCATCACGGCACAACCACAATGTTGCCGATGTGTGCCTTATCAATAAACATCTGCTGAGCCTTTCGCAACTCTGCCAGTGGATACGCCCTGGCGAGTAACGGCCTAATCTCGTCACGCTCAATGTAGCCAATCAGATCGTTGAAGATATGTGGCGGAATCACGGTTGAGCCGGTAAAAGTCAGATCACGCAGGTAAAAGGTGCGCAGGTCGAGTTCAACAATCGGCCCGGCTATCGCACCGGAACAGGTATAGCGACCACCGCGCTCCAGCACATCGATCAGTGTGCCGAAGTAGCTGCCGCCAACAACATCAGCAACGACAGACACTGTTTCTGTTCCAATGGCCTGCGAAAGTGCTGCAGGTAATATCGCAGGGTTACGCGGCAGCACGGCATCGGCACCAAGCGATGTTAACGCTTCGTGCTTGGCCTCGGATGCCAGCGCCACGACCTTTGCACCGCGACGCTTTGCCAACTGCACCAGCGCAGACCCGACACCGCCAGATGCACCGGTCACCAGCACACAGTCGCCAGACACAACAGCTGCACGGTTTAACATGCCTTCGGCTGTGGTGTATGAGCAGGAAAATGTAGCGAGTTCTGCATCGGACAGTTTGCTGTTGATTACACCTACATTTCTATGATGAACGGTCGTGTATTCGGCAAAACCACCGTTGCACTCAGAACCAAAGTAGCCGGTATTGTTTTTGTTGTGCGGATCGTCCCAGTCGCGCAGCCAGCAATCAACCATCACCCGTTTCCCGATCAGTGATTGATCAGCAGCGGCACCACAGGCAACCACCTGCCCGACGGTATCAGCCCCCTGTATACGAGGAAACGTTATGGGTGCACCACCCCAGGTCGGATCTTCTTCACCCACAGCGTCATACGCGCCGCCGGTGGTAGCCTCAGACACAGTCTTTGAGTACCAGCCCGATCGCGTGTTGACGTCAGTGTTGTTCAGCCCGCATGCACCGACCCGGATCAGCACCTCGTGCTCAGCGGGCACCGGCGTCGGCCAGTCGCTGTGTAGCTGCAGCGCGTCAAGACCGCCATGACCGGTTAGCACGAACGCATTCATGGTGGCGGGAATCGATGTGGTCATGAGCTAGCCTGCATAGTGATAGATTGCCGTGAGTGCCCGGAGGACACGTGCACTCCGGGGAATATACCACTGCATAGCGACAGGTAAACCCGTGTCGACGGCTTTCTCTATTGCTCCGGTTTACCAAGCGCCCAGTAGAGTAACGGTCCGAACGCACCGGCCAGAACTGTGATCAGAACATAGCCCCACGGATTGCGGCCGCGTTTGCGCGCATCGGGGATTATCCACATCAGCAACAGCACACACGCAATCACCAGATCAGCAAATACCTGCCAGCCAGCGGGGCTCCGCAACTGATAGTCAATTACGCCAACATAGCCGACCTTGTACACCGCGTAAGCGCTCAATACAGCGAACGGAACCAACAGCGCGATAGCCACAGATTTTCTCGTCATCGGGTTTTCCAGGTAATGTTGTAGACAACAAACACTGTGCGCCCGCCAGGTCATTCAATCAATTACCCGGGAGGTTATTGAATGCCACGCGAATAGCGGATTTAATAACCGTGGTTCAATCGAAAATTGCCCCGTATGACAACTCCCCTGTTTACCGACAGCCTGCGCGAGTGGCGTCGTTATCGCAAAATGTCACAGCTGGATCTGGCGGTGGCAGCCGATGTGTCGCAGCGTCACGTCAGCTGGCTTGAGACAGGTCGCAGCCAGCCCAGTCGCGACATGGTATTGCGCCTGTCGGAAGCGATGGACGTTCCGCTGCGGGATCGCAATCAGTTTCTAAACGCTGCCGGCTACGCTCCAATTTACACCGAGAGCGGTCTTGATGAGCCGTCTATGGATTCGATCAGGCACGTGTTAACTGACATTCTCTCGCATCACAATCCGTATCCGGCCGTGGTACTTGATCGATACTGGAATATTCAGATGCAAAACGACGCAGCTGACCGGCTGTTTTCCATAACCGGCGATCCACAGGCACTGTGGAACGCCGTTGGCGACAGTGGCGA
>CAYMFQ010000204.1:0-10116 GCA_964389335.1 uncultured Granulosicoccaceae bacterium | reverse complement strand
TCATGACAAACCAATACTCCATCAATCCCCAGCAATTCTGGCAGAACCCTTACCCGGATCTTAAGCACATCCAGGCTCAGGCACCTGCAGTAGAAGTGCCGGAACTCAACGCGGTGCTGATCACCCGACGCGATGATGTCTACGAGCAGGAGAAGCGTATCGAGGTGTTCTCGTCGCGACAGCCTGGAGGCTTGATGACGGTTTTGATGGGGGAGAATATGATGCGCAAGGATGGTGCTGATCATCTGGCGGAGCGTCGGGTGATTATGCCGTCTTTAAGCATTCAAACAGTACGCGATACGTGGAAGCCTTTGTTCGAAATGCATACGGATCGGATTCTGGATGCGCTGGAATCTGCCGGGCAGTGTGATCTGGTGACGGATTTTGCGATGCCGGTAAGTGGTGAGGCACTGAAGCTGATTACCGGGTTGACGCAGATGCAGGCGACGGATATGGATCGGGTCAGTCAGCACATGATTGACGGGTGTGCGAACTATACCGGCGACGAAGCGGTTGAAGCGCGCTGTCATGAGGCGACTCGCACAATCGATGATCACATTGATCAGATGATGCTGCAGCTTGCGAAACACCCGGACGATTCAGTGCTGTCGGCGCAAATGGCGTCTGAACTGCCAGTCGAGTCCATCAGAGCAAATGTAAAGCTGGTTATTTCCGGTGGGCAGAACGAACCCCGTGATGCGATCGCCGGTGCTGCCTGGGCGTTGCTCGCGCATCCGGAGCAACTGCTAAGAGTTAAGTCCGGTGACGTAACCTATCGACAGGTTTTTGAAGAGTACGCACGCTGGATGTCTCCTATCGGAATGTCGCCGCGGCAGGTTGCTCAGGATGAAACCGTACTGGGTTATCACTTTACAGAAGGGCAGCGCGTGTTCCTGATGTTTGGTGCAGCCAATCGTGATCCGCGCGTATTTGATCAGCCTGATAGTTTCGATGTAGGCCGAGATACACGCAGAGCTGTGTCTTTCGGTGCCGGTCCTCACTTTTGCGCCGGAGCGGCTGCGTCAAGAGCGTTGATTGCAGATGTCGCGCTGCCAAAGTTGTTTGATCGCTTTCCCGATTTACACGTTAACGGGCCGGTGGAGTTTGGCGGTTGGGCGTTCCGAGGGCCGCTTTCTGTGCCGGTGGCGTGGTAAAGGGGTACACTGTCTGGTGCCACGTGCGGAGGTAACTTAGATGGTGGAACCGGTAAAAAAGGGTGCAGTGTACGAAGACTTGCAGAATCTGTCGGACAATATTGTCGGCGAGGTTCTTGGTGGCGAGTTGGTGACTCATCCCAGGCCAGCGCCGCGCCATGCTCGTGCTGCGTCGTTGCTTGGTGCTTTGATTGGCGTTCGTTTCGATCACAAGCTCACCGGAGATGATAATGGCTGGTGGATTGTGGATGAGCCGGAGTGTCATCTGGGCGACGATATCGTGGTGCCGGATATTGCCGGTTGGCGCAAGTCAACTATGCCTGAGCTGCCAGATGCCGCCTGGTTCGATACTGCACCCGACTGGGTTTGTGAGGTGCTGTCTCCAGCTACATCAAAATACGATCGCGGGATTAAACGCGATATATATGCTCGTCAGCAGGTATCGCATTATTGGATTGTTGATCCTTCAGACAAGTCGATAGAAGTATTTGCTCTAAACGACGGGCGCTGGACACTGGTTACGACAGCTCAGGATAATCAGCACGTTAGCCTGGTACCTTTTGAGTCAATGCCATTTGATTTGTCGACTTTGTGGGCATAAGTGGCCGGCGGACTGTGATCTGAACAGTCGCTGAACGGGCCCGGATGTACCGGGAGTTTATTGCGCTCTTTTTTAGCTGATTAAACTAATCGTTAGCTTTTTTTGCCATGAATAACTTTTATAATAAGCAAAAAAATCGAGTGTAAATCGATGTCCTTCCCCCCCAAGTCCCGTGTGCGCTTTTGCGTGGCCGCTGCGCTGTGCATGTCGTTTTGTGACGCGATAGCGCAAACCGCGGACGATATTACCGATCTGCTGCTGGTCACTGGACAGTCTAATGTGCAGGGCTCACAGACGACGTACGATGCCAGTCTGGATGCCGTGCATCCGCGTGTATTTGCCTATACCAGTAACGATATCTGGGAGGTCGCTGATCTGCATCAGGCGTGGGATGTGAATGGCTGGCACCCGGGTAATGGATCTATCAGTAATCCGGATAATGAGCCCTACAACCATTTTGCATTTCACGCCGCTCGCACCATTGTCGAGCAGGACCCTGCACGCGTCGTTGGCATCGTGATAGCGAGTGCGCCGGGGGAGGGCATTCAACATTGGGACGCTGGATCGGATTTTTTCAATGAAGTGGTGGCCAAGGCGCAGGATGCCATTGCCGAGCAGGGTATAAGAGAGCAGTTCGACGGTATCCTGTGGCATCAGGGTGAGACTGACTGGCAGTCGTCAGGCACATCGGACGTCGATGCGACACCATTAGAAAGAAGCTACACGGAATACTACCCGGAAAAACTCACATCACTGATTCAAAACTTTAGAGATCAGCCGTGGTTTGGTGCCAACCGCGCGTTTATCTGTGGCGAAACCAGTCAGGCTCCCGTTAATGCTCATCTAGACGATCTGAATACCGATCATAGCGACTGGACGGCCTGTGTTGCCGGCAGTGATCTTACCACCAGAGACGGAACGCATTTCGATGCAGCCGGTTTGCGTGAACTGGGCCGGCGTTACGGTGTGGCGTACCTCGCCATGCAGAGTAGTGCAACTGTTGATAACAGCCCGCCTGAAGTATCGATTAATACGCCACCGGTTGATGGTACGGTACAACCACCTTACTCAGTGTATGGGGGTACTGCAACGGATGTTGGTGGCGGTGTCGATATGGTCAGAGTAGCAATCAAAGATAACGACTCTGGTCAGTGGTTTGATTTTATCAACAAGTATTTTGTTGATAACTTTAAGCATATACGCGCTGAGCTTTCTGACGCTGGTGCAGCGTCTACACAATGGTCAGTTAATGTTGAGTTGCCGGACGGCAACTACACGCTGATGGTTCAATCGGCTGATACGGCAGGCAACAGTAAGTAGTTAACGCGCCTGCGATGTTATCAACATAAATGGTTCGATATCACCGGCCATGCCTTCTGCCTCGCCATGCTGTTTATCAACAATAGTGAAGTTTGCCTCGTTCAACAGGCTAACGAGTTCTGTATCTGCGTAATAGGTGTAAAGGCGGCCGAGTTTATCGCGTTTGCTGTCGGTTCCGGTCTTCATGCCAAGCAACAAGTAGCCAGTGGGTTTTAACGCACGGTGTAGCCTGGGCAGGATCTCGATAAACTCTTCTCGCGTGGCGTGTAGCAGGCTGAAGTTTGCCCAGATACCGTCGTAGTGACTGGTGTTTTTTCCGTCCTGAAAATCGTCCTGAAAAGTCGCGACTCGGGCGTTGAGATTAAATTGTTCCCTGGCCACGCGCACCATCTCCGCAGACGCGTCAGTCGCCTCGACATCAAGGCCCGCAGCCTGCATCGCAGCAGCTGACGCACCTGGCCCACAGCCGAGGTCGAGTACCCGACCGCCGGGTGCGATACGATCAATGAATGCGATCAATGCCGGGTCTGGAGTCTCAGTGCCGGTCAATTCAACATATTCATCAACCTGCCGGTTGTAAACTGCAACAGTTTCGTTGTCCATTTCAGCGCTCAGTCTGTCCGGTGTTGTTGTTCTAATGCAAACGATCGGCATTCATTACAGCACAACATCTGCCGCAGTAAAACACTATTGTTTCATTAGTCAGGGAGTCTTCTGCAGCACACGGTCCCCTCTACTGCGAGCGAGCAGTAATGCACTTGAAAATGTCCCATACTAAATAGTCTTTCTTGCTCGCAGAGCCTCCCCTAACCCCGGCTTAACCCAATCAGTATTACGCTAGGCACCACCAGAAAAACAGCAACAACGGTACGTGTATTGATCTGCTTTTCACCGAACCCCCACACGCCGAGGATCAGTGTGAAGAATGGCGTGCAGGCGACGATAGGGCTGACGATAACCAGATCACCCCATAACAGTGCAGTGTTGAGCACCAGCACAGCCACGCCATACAAAGAGCCTGACAATATCATCCACAGAATGCCGCTTTGCGGGACATGCGGCGCCGGCTGGCGCTTGTGGCGGTAGCGGTGGTACAAACACGCGAGTGGAAACGAAACCGAGTAGGCGATGAGCGCTACAAAGATCGGGCTCGGTATAAATTCAAGGCCGAGCTTGGCGAGCGCATGAGAGGCCGCGCGGATAAACGCGGCACCAAACGGGAACAGCAGTGCCCACCATGGCCAGTCTGGTTTATTGTTGCCGTGCCACGACAGCACCACAATTGATGTAACTATACCGGCAGTACCCACTGCCGTTTGCCAGTGCAGTGTTTCTGACAACAACACCACGCCGAGTGTCACGCTCAGCAAGGGTCCGCAGGCGCTCATGGTTGATGCGATTGTTGGCCCGAGCATTCGGGTGCCGATGGTTCCCAGGTTGGCAGAAATCAGCGGGCGTATCAGGCCCGCCGCCGCAAGAAAGAAAACCGCCGGTGACAGCCAGTAGGCGGTTTTCATATAGAAGGGAGCCGCCATCCAGTAGAGCGTAACGGACACGCCAATCTGATACATCGTAACCTGCGATGGCACGGCATAGTCCAGTGCCCGGCGCGATGTCTGGTTGCCCAGTGAAAACAGCAACGCGGCGAACAGCGCCATCGCGATGACAATCAGATGGTCGGGCAAGTGCTGGTCAGCCGGGATATTTGCAGGGGAATGTCACTGGTTTTGTGGTTGTTTTTGGTTGGTAAGTGCTGAGTGTAAATGTGCTCAGGCAAGCGGCTGTTCAAAAGGTCGACCGCTTGTTCTATGAACGTTCGGCTGCCGTGGCAACTCCCCAGACCCGTGTAGCAAACGCGGGATACGGGTCGGCAATTTCGTGTGACAGGCGATTGCGTAACAGCGTCAGTCTGTCGGGCTCAGGTGCGGGTGTCTGTGGTACATGCTCCGGTGTATCGAACGCAAAGCCGGTATGGTCGAGTACTTCTTCCAGAGTGTGTCCCGGGTGAATCGATTCGAGCCTGAAGCGACCGGCGGCCTTTTGGTAACTGAACACGCAGCGGTTGGTCACCAGCGCATGCGGTCCGCCAGGCCGATAGACATTGTCGTCGCTGTTGCCAGGGGCACTGATAAAATCAACCTTGTCGACCATGGTCCGACGCGTGTGTTCTTCGCGAAACAATATGACGCGCGGCACCAGGTAATAAAGCAGTGCTGAACCAAACGAGCCTGACCAGCGCACCTTCATTTGCGGGTAGTCGCCAACGCCGATGAGGTTGATATTGCCGGCACCATCTATTTGACCGCCGCTCAGAAAAAATGCGCCGATACGGCCCTGAGCTGCCATATCGAATAACTCGCTGACACCATCATTAAGCGCCTGCAGTTCTCGGCTGTTGAGCACAGTGACACGAGTGACATCAGGCGCCAGCGATCTTTGCAGCAGTGCAGCGGAGCCGGGAATTGGCGACGACACGCCGACTGCAATATGGTCGATGCCATCCAGCAACCGGGCTATGACGCAGATCAGTAACTCTTCACTGCTGTAGGGAGTGGTTTCGGTGTTTTCGTTCATTAACCTGCCGCAGCCACACCTGGTGTACGTGATGTAGCGTCGCGATGTTCCTGCAGGTAACGCTCGAAGCCATCTTCAGTTTGCGCCATTGATACATAACGTGCCAGTTCGTCTGCATCCGCCTGGTAGCGCCCCGGCAGCGGCAGGGGCCACGCGCCCTGTTCAGCTTTGCTGCAGGCGGTTATGTAGTGTGCCGGAATGGTTGCCGGCGCAGTGAGTTCGTCGTTCATCAGGTTGTCGTCGACAATTTCTTCCACGGTGATCAATGTGCGTTTGGCAGCATGTGCCATGGTCATCAGTTCGCGTGCTTTACCAATCCATACATTGCCGTAGCGATCGGCCAGCGGCGCATGGAACATTGCATAGTCCGGGGTGATTGCCGGTAGCAGCACGATGGGGTCAGAATCTTCTGCGACCGGATTGTCGATGGTTTTGTAGTCGGGGCGATTGGCCAGCAGGTCAGAGCCAATCAGACCGCGCATCGGAATAAACGGAATACCTTTTTCACCTGCCTGTACTGCTGATACCAGCGCCGGGCAGGTGGTGTCTTTTAGTTTGATGTTGCCTGCTTTTACAGCGGCGACAAACCGCGGTGCCTGGCCGTGTTCGTCCATAGTGACGCCGGCGCTTTCCATCGTGCCGACACAGCCGGCGCCAATCAGCAGATCAGCCTGCAGTCCGGATGTGGGTACGGCGACCAGATGCAGGTTCTTCACGCGCCGTTCAATAAGGGCGTGGGTGGCGCGTATGGCAACACCGTGGCGCGTCGTCGCGATGGCGATTTTTGCGCCATCCGGCACTTCGGCTACCATGGCTTCGAGTGTTGTGACGGGTGAGTTTTCAGTCATCGCTGCTCCGGATTTATTCACACCAATGCTCATGTCGACTTTGCCGATGATGGCAGCATAGATGCCTGTGCGCCATCTCCGCTATCATCTCAGACCTCGCGTTGAGCAAGAGTGTATCAGTGATTGCCATTACAGGGTGCGGGCCGGCTGGCCTTTCTGCTGCATTGTTACTGCACGATGCGGGCTATTCGGTAAAGCTGTTTGAGCAGTTCGAACAGCCAGGGCCGGTCGGGTCGGGCTTAATGCTACAGCCGACCGGGCTGGCGGTATTGCAGCAGCTGGGGCTGCGTGACAGGTGCGAGCAGCTCGGACAGCGCATCGACCGTATGAGCGGTGAGCTTGCACCGGGTGGTAAAGTGGTGCTCGATATTCGCTACAGTGCGCTGCATCCACAGCTATACGGTATTGCCATTCACCGGGCATCGCTGTTCGATGTGTTGTACCGCGCAGTTCAGGCGCGCAACATTCCCGTGCAAACCAGCACCACAGTAGCTTCTGTGTGCGTTGATCGAATCAGCCCCGGGCGACCGAACGTGCAATTGCTTGATACCGCCGGCAATGTGGTGGCAGAGCAGCTCGATCTGGTGGTCGATGCCAGCGGCGCTCAATCGAGGTTGCTGGCAGCGGCACAACAGTCTCACACATTCGCACCGGTCAAGCGACGGCCGCTTGAGTACGGCGCTCTGTGGACAACCGTTCGACTGGCGGGTTCGGCGTTTGAGCGCAATTGCCTGGAGCAGCGATACAAAGGCGCCAGTGTAATGGCAGGAGTGCTGCCTTGCGGTACCTTGCCGGATAGTGACGAGCAGCTCGCGACTTTGTTCTGGAGTATCAAAGCGTCAGACTATGCCCGTTGGCAATCCAATGGCCTGAAGCACTGGCAGGATACGCTGTGCAGTCACTGGCCGGAGCTTTCGAGTCTGGTGACACAAATTAACGATACTGCTTCCATTACTCATGCTACTTATTCGCACCATACACTCGCGCAGCCATTCGATGATTCGATCGTGTTTATCGGCGATGCCGCGCATGCCACCAGTCCGCAACTGGGGCAGGGTGCCAACATGGCATTGCTCGACAGCTGGGCGTTGCGGCAGGCCGTTAGACGCAGTCAATCGGTTGCTGACGCCGGTGCAGTTTATGCGCAGTTGCGCCGGCGACATGTGCGGTTTTATCAGCAGGTCAGCCACTGGTTAACGCCTTTTTATCAATCCGATAGTCGCGTGCTGCCATGGTTGCGAGATACCTTCTTTGAGCCAGTGGCGAAGTTACCGGGGGCGGCGCCATTGATCACTCGGCTGGGTGCCGGCATGATGTTGTCCCCGATAGAAAAGCTGCAGTTGCAGTCAAACCGGTGAGTACAAGTCAAACCTGTAGGCCTGCTAATCCTGATCTGTAAAAGAATGCTGGCCCGCCATGCACAAGTTGCGCGAGAATTGCATGGTTAGCTGATCCGGCTCGCGCTGATTGCAATACACCAGTATGCATGCGGTGCCCCCTGTATAACCTTTACCTTTTTTAAACGCTACCAGCGATAGCGTCGCGCAATCATTCATTGATCAGCGCCGTTTTCGAAACTCGTATAACTCATGAGCCACCGCGATGAACCAGTCGTGGCGCTTCGTCAACTCGTATTGAAATAACCGGTTTTTACTTTGAGCACCGCCCTGACACCCGAGATCGTTGTTGCCCTGTGCCTGTTGAGTCTGGCTGTGGTGCTACTGGTGACAGAGGTGCTGCGCATTGATGTGGCCGCACTGGTAGTGCTGGTCGCGCTCGGCTTTTCCAGTGCCGTGCCCGGCGTTGAACCCATTCTGCCGGCATCGATGCTGTTCGACGGCTTTTCCAGTAATGCGGTTATGTCAATTATCGCCACCATGATTATCGGTACCGGGCTCGACAGAACCGGCATCATGAGTTACGTGGCAAGCTGGATTCTGGCCGGTGGTGGTAATAGTGAGCGGCGCATAGTGGGGATGCTGTCGGCGTCCGCCGCTGTGTTGTCGGGCTTCGTGCAAAATATTGGCGCAGCGGCACTGTTCCTACCCGTAGCCAGTCGTATCGCGCGCCTGAGCGGATTGCCGGTATCGCGCATACTTATGCCAATGGGTTTCTGCGTGATGATGGGGGGCTCCATAACGCTGGTGGGTTCAAGCTCACTGGTAATGTTGAACGATCTGGTACTGTCGTCCAATTCGTCGTTGCCGGCCGATAAACAGATGCAGCCTTTTCACCTGTTTGAGGTGGCGCCGGTTGGTATTGCCTTAACTCTAACCGGGTTATTGTTTTTTATCGCACTGGGTCGATACCTGCTGCCAGCCATCAATAACAACGAAGAGCGCAGAACCACACGTACCAACGAATACTTCAAACAGGTGTACGGCATGTCCGGTGAGCTGTATGCGTTGCAGGTCACCATTGATAGCCCGCTGGTCGGAATGACGATTTTGCAGATGGAGCGAGCGCTTGATGCAGTGCCATCCATTCTGGCGGTAAAAATCGACGATAAAATCACCGTGGTACCCGGTGGCAAACAGGCGATCTGGGTAGACAGTTATCTGGGGGTTATGTGCAGCAAGCGCGAACTCATTCGCTTTGCGCGCAAGTACAAGCTGGTTATCGTAAAAAACGAAAACATCTTTGCCAGTGTCATGAACGCACAGGAAACCGGCATCGCCGAAATCGTGGTACCACCGGGTTCATCGCTGGTTGGGCAAACGTTGACTGAAAAGCGCCTGCGACAGGACGATGGTTTGAGTGTGCTGCGTGTCTACCGCGCCGGAGATGTACTGGACGAAGGCTTTCGTGAAAATCCGCTGCAGGGTGGCGATACGCTGGTGGTGCACACCGCCTGGAGCGACCTTAAAAAGCTGCGCAACAACCGTGACTATGCGGTTGTGACCGATCAACTGGACGACGAACTACGGCCCGGCAAAATCAGACAGGCGCTGTTCTTTTTTCTGGCTTCGATGGGGCTGGTGTTGTTCTCGGACTTTCCCATTGCAGTATCGCTGTTGTTTGGTGCGGTGGGCATGGTTGTCAGCGGCGTCATATCGATGGACGAAGCCTATAACGCGGTCAGCTGGAAAACCGTTTTTTTACTGGCCAGCCTGATACCGCTTGGTCACGCCGTGGAGTTATCCGGTGCGGCAACCTGGATCGCCGCATGGGTGCTGCAATGGCTTGATGGTGTGGCGGTATGGGAGATTCAGGTCGTCGTTGCACTATTGGCGACGGTGTTTTCGCTGTTTATGTCAAACGTGGGTGCTACGGTTTTGCTGGTGCCACTGGCAGTTAACATCGCTGTAGCCACCGACGCGGATCCCGCCATGTTTGCACTGACGGTCGCCATCGCAACGTCTAACTCATTCCTGTTGCCTACGCATCAGGTTAACGCACTTATTATGGGGCCGGGTGGCTATCGGGTGCTCGACTTTGTGCGTGCGGGTAGTGTGATGACAGTGCTCTATCTGGTGGTGAGTATTGCGGTGTTGAATTTGATGTATTAGCGGTGGTTTGATGCGGACGCGTCCTTAGCGTATTCAGAGTCCATTGCATGGCATGCAGGTGGGAGGAGACCCCCGGTCCACGAACTGTATAGTTGGCGCGTTGCACTGGT
>CAYMFQ010000203.1:3710-10191 GCA_964389335.1 uncultured Granulosicoccaceae bacterium | reverse complement strand
GTAGTAAACCAGTTTGCGAGAATCGACGATCATGCGCCGGGTTGGAAACAGCTTGCGCATCAGTGCTTCATCGACTTCTTCTGTCGCAATGATATAAGAACCTATCGGTATTACTCGTCGTCGTTGCCATGGTGTCAACGGGCCAGTGTATCCGTTGGTGGCTACGATAACTTTGCGAGCGGTTACTGTGCCTGCGTTGGTCTGAACATTAAATCTGTCGGTAGAAGGTACCTTGTCAATGGCGTTGACGCGATTGTGGCTGACCACGGTGGCGCCGGCTTCTTTTACTTTTTGCAGACAACCTGCATGGTACAGCGCAGGATGCAGACTCGCGAACTGTGGTTGCACCAGCCCGCCATGGTAGCGCTCGGTTCCCAGTTCCGTACGAGTGTTTTCCGGTGTTACCAAAAACGCACCACTGTCATACACCGGATTCGGCTCTTTAATTTCCTCTGTCAGCCGTTGGTAAGCGCGCTCATTGTGGGCGCCCAGAAACCGGCCGGCAGCCTCATAATTGCACTCGATGTTTTCAGCGCGAACAAAATCGCCAATGTAATCAAGCGATGCCTTACCCATGGCGATTATGTTCCACGCTAGGTCATCACCATAGCGATCACACAGTGCTCGATAGCTGTACTTAATTGAGGTGGAAATCTGACCACCGTTGCGCGAGCTGCAACCATAGCCCGCGGCCTCGGCATCAACCACCAGCGTCGACAGTCCTGCGCGTGCGGTCTGCAGCGCTGCGTGTAAACCGGTATAGCCTGCACCGACAATCAGCACGTCAACCGACTCGGGTAGCGCGGGGTTGGGTGACTGATCGAGCGCTGCCTGATCCCACCAGTAGGGAGTCGGCTTGTAATTCTCGGCAAACAGATTATTCATGGTCAGTTGGTGGCGGGTAGCGAGCCCACATCTTAACAGCCTGTCGAGTGCGCACTGGCAATTATTGCTTAATTGAGGCTCAGGGCGAGTGGTACCATGGTGCTGTGCAAGCTAACAGACCGAGTCAGAATGAGACTACAAAAAATCGAAACCTACACCAACGAGTTTGTCTGCTTTGTCAGAATAACCACCGACGATGGGCAGCAGGGCTGGGGGCAGGTGGCGCCGTACTATGCTGATATTACGGCAACTGTGCTGCATCGAATGGTGGCACCTCATGTGTTGGGTCTCGACGCTCTCGATATTGATACGCTGGTCGATCTGGTTACAGAGCGCGAACATAAATTTCCAGGCTCCTTCCTGAGGCGCGCCATTGGCGGCGTCGATACGGCTCTGTGGGACATGCGCGGCAGGCTTGAGGGTAAAAGTGTTTGTGAGCTGATTGGCGGGTCACCCGGCACGGTGCGGGCCTATGCGTCGTCGATGAAGCGTGACATTACGCCCAAAGACGAAGCTGCACGCCTGCTGCAACTGCGTGATCAATATGGATTCGATGCCTTCAAATTTCGCGTTGCCGCCGAGTGCGGCCACGATGTTGACGAGTGGCCAGGTCGGACGGAAGAGATTGTACCGACGGTTCGCAAAGCACTGGGAGATGACGTCGCGCTGTTGGTCGATGGTAACTCCGGATTCTCGCCAGCACGTGCAATTGAGGTCGGGCACATGTTGCAGGATAACGGGGTCAGTCACTTTGAAGAGCCATGCCCGTACTGGGAGTATCAGCAAACCAAGCAGGTGACCGACGCATTGTCACTGGACGTGACTGGTGGTGAGCAGGATTGCGAGTTACAAAACTGGCAGCTGATGATCGACATGCGAGCGGTTGATATCGTGCAGCCTGATGTGTGTTACCTCGGCGGCCTGACGCGCACGCTCAGGGTGGCGGCAATGGCGCACGAGGCGGGTATTCCCTGCACACCACACTGTGCCAACCTGTCGATGGTCACGCTTTTTACAATGCACCTGTTGCGTGCCATACCCAATGCGGGTAAGTACCTTGAGTTCTCTATCGAGGGATCTGACTACTATCCATGGCAGGATGATCTGTTTGTGGAATCTCCTTATAAAATCGTTGACGGACACGCAACAGTTACCGATCAGCCTGGCTGGGGAGTCGAGGTTCGTCCGGAGTGGCTGGAGCAGTCGAGCTATCAGGTCAGTGAACTGGCTGACTGAATTACCGTTTGTTGCGTCACATAATTGTTGCGGGTGGCCTGTGCACCTTTTGGTGCGCTCCTCGATATTGGTTCATAAGCTAGTGCGACCCGGCTCAAACTCTGACGGTTTTTTATATACCGAAACAAACAAACTGAGAGGTTTGTACGCAGGCATAAGTTCAGGCTCGGTGTCCGTTGCCGTTCCCCCCTCGCGACAACGGAAGCGCACGTTGTTAAATAAACAACAACAATAAAACTATAAGGAGTTGCGCATATGAGTACCACTGCTACAGCTGATATCTATGATGCCCCCCAGTCAGATCTGGGGCTTGAAGTACCGAAAGAACAATCTGGTCTGTTTGGCTTTAAAGGTCGACTAAGTGTCCTGGGTTACATGGCTCGCAGCGCATTGTTGCTGCTTGCAATGGCCGCAATCGGTGTCGCGTTCTACTTTTCTCTGGGTGGAATGTCAGGTCTTTTAAGTGTTGAAAACAGCCAAATGGGGACTTTACCGCTGGTGATGTCCGTGGTGTTTGCGCTGTCGTTTATCCCATTCATGTGGATTGGTATGGCGCTATTAGCAAAGCGTCTGCACGACATCAATCGTAGCGGCTGGTGGATGCTGCTGACGCTTGTGCCCATTGTCGGGATGATCTACGCGCTGTATATCTCACTGAAGCCAGGTAATCCTGAAGATAATCATTTTGGTGTGGTTAATCCGGCTGAAGGCTGGGAGAAACCACTGGGTATACTCGGTATCGTCCTGACCGTTGCCCTGGTCGGTGGTTCGCTGATCGTGGACGGAATGGCTCTGCTCGGTTTCAGCTACTAACCGGGATTCCGAATCGACGGAAAACCCGGCGCGTCATCGAGGTCAATTTCCTCGCTGACTCGTCGGGTTTTTTTATGCCTTGTTAATCCGATCCTCTGCAATAATCCCTGTCGTTGCGAACGCAATCAACATCCCGTCTTTATTTGCACTTTCGACTGCATTTCTGAGAGTTCAATACCGTGTGCCTCGTTCAGGCAGTTCTCGCGTGGCCGTAGCAGAGAGAACAGGTTAGTTACCGGTGAGCTTTGACGGCTCCCGGGTCCTGGTTGGATCGACCTGCAACAGGCTCGATGATCATTGACGAAAATTGGGAAGTAGCGGGTTGTCAATGGATACCACAGTTACAGTCGATACGCCGGAAGGAGTGGAGATCACGCTCCACGTTGCCGGGCCCATCGTCCGCGCCATGGCGTGGCTGATTGACTTTGCGTTGCGCGCTGTCATCTATGTTGTGATCATGATTTTGTCCATGGTCTCGCTGCCTTCGTTCTCTGAGGCCGGGCTGATGTTCGGTGTTATCAGCATTATTGGTTTCCTGCTTGAGTGGTTATACCCGGCACTGTTCGAAGGCTTCACGGGTTCAACGCCAGGTAAAAAGTGGGTAGGCCTCAAGGTGCTGCAGGACGATGGCACGCCACTGACGTTTCCATCGGCAATTATCAGAAATTTCCTGCGCGCCGTAGACTTTCTGCCACTGATGTATGTGACTGGCCTGGTTGCGATGAACAACAACTCACGCTTCCAGCGCCTCGGTGATCTCGCAGCCGGATCGCTGGTGGTTTACCTGCCGGAAAGTCTGGCCACCGAGTCGGTGGAAGAAGTGCAGAGCCAGCCCGTGCCGGCGACACTCGCGCTTGATGACCGGCTGACAGTAGTCAGCTTTGCCAGCCGCAGTACCGGCCTGTCAGAGGCACGTCAGATTGAACTGGCCAATACCCTTGAGCCTGTAACCGGTCAGCAGGGCGAGATGGCTGTTAATACATTGAAGGCGTGGGCTAACTGGGTGGTGCGAGGGCAGGTGGATACTGCAGTAAGCAAAAAGGCTGGTCGATGTTAAATCAGCAGAGCTTTGAACAACGGTACGAAGCAGACTGGCAGGCGTTGCGGGAAACACTGGCCGCCATGCGCAGTCGCAGACCGGGCAATCGGCCCGATGCCTCGCAGTACGACAGGTTTCCGGAGCTCTACGCACGAGCGTGTCAGCATTTGTCACTCGCGAAGACACGGGGCTATAGCCCGCAGCTGGTTGAATCACTTAACAATCTGGTGCTCGAGTCTTATAACCAGTTGTACCGCTATCGTGGCAATCGCCTGCAGCAGTGCTTTGAATTTGTGCTTCGCGGGTTTCCGCAACTGGTGCGACAGCATGCAGCGTTGTTCTGGGTTGCGTCTGCGCTTTTCTATCTGCCGGCGATAATAGTCGGGCTTGCGTGTTACTTCGATGCCGACTTCATTTATCGCATCCATGATCCATCGCAGGTGTCATCGTATAACTATATGTACGATCCTTCATCAGATGCCAACTATCGATCGGAAGAACGGCATTCTGCTTCAGATTTTCAGATGTTCGGGTTCTACATCAAGAACAATATCGGGATAGACTTCCGCATTTTTGCCAGTGGTATTCTGTTTGGAATCGGCACTGTATTTTTTCTGATCTATAACGGTCTGGCTATTGGGTCGGTGGCAGGGTACCTCACTGGAGAAGGCTATATATCAACTTTCTGGGGGTTTGTGGCTGGACACAGCGCGTTTGAGCTGACGGCAGCCTGCATTAGCGGAATGGCGGGTTTGTTGTTGGGCCTTGCACTCATACGGCCGGGCAATCGAACCCGCAAAGATGCGTTGAAACTAAACGCTTTGATTGCAGTAAAGCTGGTGGCGGGTGCCGGTACCATGACTCTGGCCGCTGCCTTCATTGAGGCATTCTGGTCATCGATGCATCTGGCGCCGTTGATTAAGTACTCTGTTGGCATTGTGTTTTGGGTGCTGACTGCAGCTTATCTGCTGCTGGCGGGTCGCCAATGAACCTGGATAGCATGGCCGTGGCACTCAGGCCGCGCAGTGGCTGGCAGAGTATTGATCTCGGCTTTAAGCTTGCCCGGCAGTGGTTTGTTCCGCTGTTTACGCTGTGGTGCGTGCTATCGGTGCCGGTTTATGTGCTGTGCAAGCTCGCAGGGCTGCCGAGCTGGACGGTATTGTTGGTGTGGTGGTGGTTCAAGCCGCTGTACGAAGCACCTTTGTACCACTGGTGCTCGCGCGCGGTGTTTTCAGAGCCCGTAACACTGCGCCAGTCGCTGGCGGTGGTTCCACGCAAGCTGTGGCCGTTGCTGTCAACGTATCTGTTGTTCTGGCGTCTCGGAACGGCACGTTCGCAGAACATGAATGTCATCGTGGTGGAGAACACCAAAGGCAAGGCCCGTGCAGCGCGCATCCGCGTTATCAGTCGGGTTACCAAACGCACTGATGCGCTGATATTTGTATGCCTGCATATCGAAGCCGCTATTGCCTACTCGCTAATGCTGATCGGCTTTGTGCTGCTGCCTGGTGCGATAACCGACGATGCGTTCTGGGCGCTGCTGACGGGGAACGCAAGCACTTTCTGGCTGACGACAGCGTTTGAAGTCAGCGCGTTGATAGCGGCTGGTGTGGTCGCCCCGTTCTATGTTTGTAGTGGCTTTTCGCTGTACATTAATCGGCGTACTCACCTGGAGGCGTGGGATATCGATTTGCACTTCAGGCGTATGGTCGAACGACATCAGCAGCGCCGGCAATTTACGCCACTCGAACAGGCGACGGCAGCAACACACGGTGAACCCGTAACTCGGTCAGATAACAAGGGCAGAGGGATGCCGCCATCTATCGCTGCCGGCTTGTTGGTGCTGGCGCTCAGCTTCGGTTTATTGCAGCCTGATGCGAGTGTAGCCACGACGATACCGGATGATAAAACCAGCCATACGCTCATTAACGGCATCCTGGAGCATGAAGACTTTGGCGTTACATTAACGAAGACTAACTGGCAGTTCAAAGAAGTTGAAGAAGAGGAAGACGAAGACCTGTCCGAGCTGGACTGGGAATGGGAGTGGCTCGGCCGCCTGGTGGAGTTCTTCCGTGGTGTAACTGACGTCGCCTCGTGGATTGAAGGGCTGTTGTGGCTGGTGGCGCTGTCTTGTCTCGCGGCGCTGGTTATTGCACTCGTCCGTGGGCGCCACCATCTGGCTGGTGTTAAAGAGTTTCTGGGTTTCAGGCGCCACGGTGCTGCCAGTGTGCAGGTGCAGCAACTTGATATCACCCCTGAATCTCTGCCGTCGGACATTCCTGCAAAAGCGCACGCGTTGCTGGATAACGGACAACACAGGGAGGCTATGAGTTTACTTTACCGCGGTGCATTGTCGAGGCTGGTGCATCGCTATGGCATGCAAATCAGCGCCAGTGCCACGGAGCAACAGTGTGTTGATCAGGTGGTGCGGCAACAACCGTCTGCACGCGGCGATGCGTTTGCCACACTGACCCGACACTGGCTGCGGACTGCCTACGGAAGAAACGG
>CAYMFQ010000203.1:0-3610 GCA_964389335.1 uncultured Granulosicoccaceae bacterium | reverse complement strand
GGCGGTCCGCCGCTGTGGATGGTGCCTCGTGAATGCTCGCAGCGCCGCCCTGTGGACAGCTTTGCTTATCGCATTGCTGGTGCTCGCTTATATGTGGGTCAACAAGAACATTGAATGGGTTGAAGAAGAGGTCGACGGCCCGATGTCGCTGCAGGCCAGAAAGCATGATCTGCTGGCCGCAAGCCGCTACCTTGACGAGCTTGGCTATCAGTCAGAGATGATCCACTCGGGTGATTTTTTTAGCTATTACACTCCGCACACCGATACCATTCTGCTGCAAACATTGCCGAGTACGTTAACCGATAGCGCCTACGATCGATTGCTAAACTGGGTTGACAACGGGGGACACCTTATTTTCGGTCTTGACGGGTCTGGTCTTGATGAAGCACCGGCGGCGTGGCTGGAGTCACTGGGTGTAACGCCGACACAGCAGTTTGAATCACCGCAAAACAGTACAGACAGTTTTACACTTACTATTGATGGCATTGCACTGGATGAGCCACTAACCGTGAGTATGGACCCGTCGGTGTTGTTTACCCTGTGGGCCGGAACTCCGGTTTCTATCAACGGGCGTATACAGGAGCTGTTTGCGTTTGCCCAAATGGAGTATGGCGCGGGCCATGTCAGCGTATTTGCCGATCAGTACCTGTGGGGCAATGACCATATCGGCAACAACGATAACGCCAGGTTGCTCGCGGCCGTGATAGCTCAGCGTGCCACAATTGGCAGTACCGTGTACATCAGTGACACCAGTACCAGTTTGCCTGGCGTGTTTACCATGCTATGGCAACGGTTGCGCTGGTTCTGTGTCTTGATGATAGTGCTGGGCGTGGCACTGCTGCGACGCTCGTGGGTACGGTTCGGGCCGGTTCAAACTTTGCCCGAAACCCGCAGTAACAACTTTGCGCGACACCTGCTTGCGGTCGCACAGTTCCAGGGGCGATATCAGTCGGTTGATCGGTTGCTTGGTCCGGCGCGTCAACGGGTGCTAAGCCGATATGCATCGACGGCCACACCTGTTGCCGCAGTTTCTGCAAACGACGAAACAGAAACAACAGGGCAAGCCGAACTGATATTCAGGGCGCAGCAGGCCAGCCATCTGCCTGCCGGCCAAATTGAAAAGGCGTTGTTCAAGAGCGCCAACAAAGCAACGATTTTACAGGTTGCCACTACCTTGCAGGCACTCGACCGCGTGGTGGAAAAATAACCAGGGTGATTGTATGAACCAACAGCCAGACTACAGTAACAATCCGCAGCTACGCCATAATGCTGGCCTGCCAGACACACTTGGCGCCAGTGTTAATAGCAGCAACGACAGTGGCAGTGAACACCGGGATGACCCAATCTCACCGCCTCACGACGGCACCGTAAATGTTGCGCATGCACATGAGTTACTGCTGTCGGTACGCGGTATGCTGCAGGAGACCGTTATCGGGCAGCGTCGTGTTATTGATGATCTGCTGGTGGCGGCAACGGCCGGTGGCCATGTATTGGTAGAGGGCGTGCCTGGTCTTGGTAAAACATTACTGGTTCGCTGCCTTGCACAGTGTATAGCCGGTTCGTTTAATCGTGTGCAGTTCACCCCTGACCTGATGCCAAGTGACATTGTCGGCCATGCGATGTTTGATGCCGACACTCAGCAGTTTTCCATTCGACGTGGCCCTGTGTTCGCGAACTTCATTGTTGCTGACGAAATTAATCGCGCGCCTGCCAAGACGCAGGCCGCGCTGCTAGAGGCGATGCAGGAGCAGCAGGTCAGTATCGAAGGTGAAACCATGGCTTTACCGTCGCCATTTATGGTGCTGGCCACACAAAACCCGATTGAGCAGGAAGGCACCTACCCGCTGCCTCAGGCACAGCTCGATCGCTTTTTGACCAAGCTGTTAATTGACTATCCGGAAGAGCAGGATGAGATCGACATGCTACGGCTGACAACCAACGGCCATGTGGGCGATAAGCTCGATATCTCTCGCATTAAAACCGTGATGCAGGCTTCTGATCTGGTGGCGCTGCAACGCTCGGCGGCGACCATTCACGTCGACGACGCGGTAGCCGCATATATCGTTGAACTGGTGCGCAGTACCCGTGCCTGGAACGGCATTGACGTCGGTGCCGGACCACGTGCCAGTATCGCCATGCTCAGAGCGGCGCGTGCACAGGCGCTGTTAAACGGGCACGACTTCGTAACACCAGATGACGTAAAGAGCATCGCCCCGGGTGTGCTCAGGCACCGTATTGCGCTTAGTGCTGATCTGGAAATAGAAGGTTACCGAACCGACGATGTGGTGCGCGACCTGCTCGAGCAAATCGCAGCGCCGCGTCAATGATACCGTCGCGACACGGCATCTATTGCCTGCTGGCACTGATACCACAGGCGTTGCTTGCATCCTACAGTGATGCAGCGCTGTGGTTGCTGGCGATTGTGTGCGCAGTACTTGTGCTGTGGTCGGTTGTTGAATTCGGCCTGTTAAAGCAACAGTCACGCAAGCTGGTGATCAACCGACAGGTGGCCGGATCGTGGTCGCTCGGTGTGCCAGCGCGTGTCAGCATGGAAGTACACAATAACAGTGCGCGGCGCTGTCGACTTGAATGTTATGACCTTCACCCGGGCATGTTTGAAAGTGAAGGGCTGCCCCAGTCCATAGTGCTGCAGGCGCAACAGCGCGGCAAGCTGTCATATCGCATTACACCCACGCAGCGTGGCGATCATCAGTTGCACGGCGTTGCGTGTCGATTAACGCAGTGGCTTTGGCAATATCAGTACACCGCGCCGTTGGTGAACAATGTACGTGTGTATCCGAACTTTGCCGCCCAGAAGCATTTTAATCGACTGGCCGGAGCAAGTTTGCAAACGCAGCTTGGCACGGAGAAACGTCGTCAGCGTGGTGGTGGCAGTGATTTTCATCAACTGCGGGAGTTTCGCGATGGTGATCCTCTGCGCGCCATTGACTGGAAGGCGACCTCCCGACTGAAGAAGATCATCGCCAAAGAGTATCAGGATGAACGCGACCAGCAGATCGTCGTGTTACTCGACTGCGGCAGGCGCATGGCACACTCCGATGGTCGATTGTCGCATCTGGATGAAACACTCAATGCGGTTATGCTGCTATCACACATTGCGGTCAGGCAGGGCGATGCCGTGGGTCTGATGACCTTTGGTGGCGTTGACCGATGGATAGCGCCCATCAAGGGCCATACAGCCAGTCAGCAACTGTTAAAGCAACTGTATGATCTGCGGCCGACACGAGAGGCACCGGATTTTCTGGGTGCCGCCAACCTGCTGATGCAACGCATGCGCAAACGCGCTCTGGTGATCATTGTCACCAATACGCGTAACGATGAACAGCAGGCGCTCACCGAGGCAATAACGCTGATGCGCAAGCGCCATCTGGTGTTAATGGCGGATCTGCAGGAGAGCGTTGTGGGTGATCTGCTGGTACAGCCGGTGACCGATTCAGACAGTGCACATGCGTGGTTGGGCGCCTGTGGTTACCAGGCACTGCGGGATCAGTTTCACAATCGACTGCGAGGTCATGGTGCGCTGATTCTCGATACCGCACCGGCGCTGCTGACTGGTCATCTGATCAACCGGTATCAGCAGATTAAGAAT
>CAYMFQ010000202.1:0-10219 GCA_964389335.1 uncultured Granulosicoccaceae bacterium | reverse complement strand
ACAGCTTTAGCCCACTGTCTGACCTTTGCTGATGCCCGCACTGTTAACAAATTCGGCGGCTGTCGTTTTGTCACCACCATCGAGTCTTACGCGCTGCACGACGATGCCGCCATCAGCGGCGGCGATGGTAATTCCGTGGTCATCAATGTTTACGATTTCACCGGGGCTGCCATCGACTGCGGCATCCAGCCGGCTGTCAAATATTTGCAGTTTGCGACCGTCATAGCGGGTCCAGGCACCGGGTTGCGGATTACACCCGCGGATCAGATTGAACACATCCGCAGCCGGTTTGGTCCAGTCAATCTTTGCGTCATCGGCGCCACACCAGCCTTCGTAACTACCTGCATTCTGATCCTGCACTATACGCGGCGCCGTGCCTGCTTTCACTTTGTCGACCGCTTCAAGTATTGCGTCAACGCCCATCGGATACAGCGAATTAAAATACAACGACCCCAGTGTATCCTCGGGACCGATCGCAACTTCTCGCTGCAGCAGAATCGGACCGGTATCAAGCCCGCTGTCCGGCCAGAATATCGACAGACCGGTTTTTTGTTCGCCGAAAATGATTGGCCAGTTAATGGAGCTGGGCCCTTTATGCAGGGGCAACAACGACGGGTGGAATTGAATTGAGCCATGTGTCGGAATGTTCAGCGCTTCCTCCGGCACGAGTAATGTCACGTAAGCCATGACGCACAGATCTGCATTATGGGACTTCAGTTTTTCCCACACCGCCGGGTCATTCCATGAGGCAGGCTGATTCACTTCAAAGCCTTTCTCCAGTGCATACTCCTTGAGTGGGTCTGAACGAGAGCCTTTATCCGGCGCGCAATAGACGCCCACCACATCGTCACCCCGATTTAGCAGAGCCTCAAGCACTGACTTGCCGAACGCCTGCTGTCCATGAACCACAATCCGCATTGTCTGAATCTCCCTGCCAGGTTGCCCGCTCTGCCATTATGTTAGCCCAATAAGCGCGCAGACAGTAAGGCACCTGCCACACTCCGACAGGTCAGTGCGGGGTCAGCGCGGACCGGCAGGAATGTGAAGTCGTCCACGCCGCTTCACCATACTGCCGCCACACGGGCCTGTGCCGCAATTAGGTTGCTTGTCCATCCAACCTGTCCGTCAAATATTCAGCATTCTGCACGGTGGCCGAAACCCTGAGGTAGTTGGGGTGAAGTAACTTGCCTATGCCCCGCAGGCAGCAGCAGGCCTACCAGATCATCGTTTACTATTTTGATTGAATGAATTGACAGTGCCCGATTCGGAAAACAACTTTCGATACAACGCAGGAGGTGACCGTCGTCGCACGCGTCGCACGCTGCGCTGGCAGATCCTGTCAATTGCTATCATTGGTACGCTGGGCTTTTTCCTGTACCTGGCAGTTACGCTGCTCGAGGCTAAAGACCGCGCCGACCTGTTGATGGATATTCGCGACACGCGCTATCCCGCGCAGGAAAATCTGCTGGCAGCGCTGCACGGCCTTGAGTTTATCGACAGCACGCTGGAACACGCCTTTATATCGTCAAACAGTTCGCTACTCGATCACTCGATGATTCTGGCCAATGAGTTCCGCGCCAACATGCATCAGGCAATGATTCTGGAGCACGACAGCTCACAACAGATTAATATCATTCTGGTCCGCTTTGACGAGTACTTCAGCCGCTCACACGGACTGGCGCAGGACATCATCTCCAATAAGAAGGTGTTCTCGGAAACGACTCAGGACAAACAGGAAAACGCTCGCCAGTTTAATGTGCTGGTGGAGCTGCTTGGTGATCTGCAGTCGAGTCAAAGCTCAACCCTGGTAGCAAGTGTCGATGCCGCCACACGACGTGCGTCTGAAGCATTGCGGGTTGGTCTGACAGCCGGCATGCTGACCGCACTTCTGCTGTTCCTGGTGGCGTTTGTAACCACCCGCAGTATATTGCACCGCATTAACAGCATGGTGCAGTCACTACGTGAGATTGCTGTTGGCAATGGCGACATGAACGAACGCATCGCGCTGACCGGCTCTGATGAGATGACCGAGCTCGCGTTTTGGTTCAACACCTTTATCGAAAAGCTGCAGCGACTGACCGAAGAATCAACCGCTGAAATTAAGCGGCTGGCCTACACAGACACACTGACCAACCTGCCCAATCGACGATTGTTTCTACGCTGCCTGGACAACGAGATCGAACGCTCGACCGCAGGCAGTCATATCGCTGTGCTGTTTTTGGACCTGGATAACTTTAAACCCATCAATGATCAGCTTGGACACGACGCCGGTGACGATCTGATTCGTGAAGTGGCAACCCGGCTTACTGATACAGTCGGAAGTTTTGGTCAGGGCATCGGTCCGGTGACCAACGCCAGCACACCGGCTGAGGGCGACTCGGTGGTCGCGCGACTGGCGGGTGACGAGTTTATGATTATCGTCACGCAAGTTAAGTCAGAGCAGCAGGCGGCCAGCATCGCAGAAAAGATTCGACTGACCATTCTTGAACCCTATACCATTCGCGATATCGAATGTTCGGTGGGTGTCAGTATTGGTATTTGCTTACACCCTGACAACGCCAGTGTTTCCGACGAGCTGGTAACCAACGCTGACATCGCCATGTACGAGGCGAAGAAAAGCGGTAAGAACGCCTATCGCTTTTTTGATCCGGTTCTCAAAGCCGCCTCCGAACGCAAACTTAAAGTCGACAACGCCATACGCAACGCCATTCCCAACGGCGAACTGCACTTGTTTTTTCAGCCCATTGTGCGGCTGACCGACGGTGCCCTGGTTGGCGCGGAGGCATTGTTGCGCTGGGAGAATCCGGAACTCGGAGACTTCCCGCCCGATGAATTTATCGCACAGGCTGAAGCCAACGGATTAATCTGCGACCTTGATGACTGGGTAGTGCAGTCTGTCCTACAGCAAATGTTGATCTGGGAGCGCAAGGGGCAGCGACCGATACAGGTATCAATCAACTTTTCCTCGGTGCAGGCAAGCCGACCGGGTCTGGCCAGAGCGGTGTTAAAGCTGGCTGGCGGTCGCAGACATCTGCTGCAGTGTCTGGAAATAGAAATTACCGAAACCTCGGCCATCGACAACATCGAAGTAGTCGAGGCCAACATCAAGGAACTGCAGCAACTGGGCATTAAAATTTCGATGGATGATTTTGGTGCCGGTCATTCATCACTGACACTGCTGACACACTGCGCCATCGATACACTTAAGATTGACAAGGCCGTGACCCGCGAAATTGAAACTGATCGCAAGAGTCAGCTTATCGTGCAGTCAATTATTGATCTTGCCAACAAGATGGATGTCAGTATTGTTGCCGAAGGTATCGAAAGCGAAGGACAGTCACAAATGCTTGCACGCATGAACTGTGACTTTGGCCAGGGCTACTTTTTCTCTGCACCGGTCGGGCCGGTCAAATTTACCCGCTACCTGGAAGACCACGACAGAACCATCGATCGCGCTGCCTGACCAACCCTGTCTGATCTGACGGCGGCCGTCACTCGTGTACGGCGCTTCCCACCATTGCATTCCAATCCTATACTTTGCGTCTGCCTTAATCAGGAGACGTTATGTCATCTCTGCAAGCGGTACTCGACCGGATAGATGCCGACAGCCAGCAGTCGCTGGATCGACTGTTTGAATTCCTGCGTGTCGAAAGCATCTCGACCGACCCCGCCTATGCCGGCGACTGCGTCAGGGCGGCTGACTGGCTGGTTCAGGATCTGCAGAGTTTCGGCGTTGATGCGAAACGCCATGATACCCCCGGCCACCCTATGGTTACCGGGCACTGTGGCAGCGGCAACAAGAGCCTGCTGTTCTACGGCCACTACGATGTACAGCCGGTTGATCCGCTGTCGCTCTGGAACAAACCACCGTTCGAGCCAGCACTTGAAAGCACATCTGCGGGTGATGTCATCCGTGCGCGCGGTGCCGCCGACGACAAGGGTCAGTTAATGACCTTTGTTGAAGCGTGCCGTGCCTGGCATGCGGTACATGGCCAGCTACCGGCCAGCATTACCTTTTTGTTTGAAGGAGAAGAGGAATCCGGCTCGCCGTCACTGGTACCGTTCCTCAAACAACACGCCGATCAGTTGCGCGCCGACCTGGCACTGGTTTGTGATACCGGTATGTGGGATGCAAACACCCCGGCTATCACCACCATGTTGCGCGGTATGCTCGGTGAAGAGATAACCATTACCGCAGCCGATAAGGATCTGCACTCCGGCATGTATGGCGGCCCGGCTCAAAACCCGATTCGGGTACTAAACCGAATACTGGCTGGTCTGCATGACGATCAGGGCCGTGTGACCATTCCCGGTTTCTATGACGGTGTGCATCCGCTGCCAGAACAAATTGCCACGCAATGGCAGGGCCTCGGCTTTAGCGCCAGTGAGTTCCTGGGCGATGTCGACCTGTCAGTTGCGGCAGGTGAAACCGACCACAGTGCACTGGAGCAAATCTGGAGTCGACCAACCTGCGAGTTTAACGGCATTGTTGGTGGCTACACCGGTGACGGGTTTAAAACAGTACTGCCATCAATCGCCAGTGCCAAGATCAGCTTCAGACTGGTTGGTGATCAGGACCCACATGCGATACGCGAAAACTTCCGCTCTTATGTACAACAGCAACTGCCTGCGGATTGCACCGTAAGCTTTGCCGAGCATGGTGCATCGCCCGGTATCGCATTGTCGCTCGACGATCCGGCATTCGAAAAGTCACGCATCGCACTCAGTCAGGAATGGGAAAACGAGGCAGTGTATGCAGGCTGCGGTGGTTCTATACCGATTGTTGGATTCTTCCAGGAGTATCTCGGTATGGACAGCTTGCTGGTGGGCTTTGGTCTTGATGATGATCAAATTCATTCCCCCAACGAAAAGTACAGTCTGAAGAGCTTCCAGAAAGGGATTAAGAGCTGGGCGCGTATACTGGACAGTCTGGCCCGCAGCTGAATCCCGCGCTTTAATCCCGCGCCTGAATACCGCCATTAAACCCGTGACGGCAGGCGCTATATCGTCAATTCGTTGGCGACAATGATATTCTGGATAGGTTCAGCAACTATTGTCGATAATTAACAAAGATCATAACGGGTATTACGCTATACAGTATACGATCTAAAGTAATTACGAAAAGTGTTAAGCGTTCGCGAGCACAGTTGACTATCGCATTCCGGAGACCACAATGAACCGATTTATCACACACGATCTAAAAACCGTTTCCACTATCTGTGTCCTTGCGGCGGCACTCAGTGCCTGTGGCGGCTCCAGCAGTGATAGTGATACTGACGACCAGGGGCTGTTCGGTGGTGGCGTTGTCGATACAGATGGCGACGGGCTGAGCGACACCTTTGAAGGCACACTCGGCACTGATCCGAATCTTGCCGACACCGATGGCGACGGTCTCGACGACGGTGCGGAAAACGATATTCACTTTACCAATGCACTGGAAGCAGACAGCGACGGTGACGGCACCAATGATGGCGACGAAATCACCAACGCGACTGACCCGAACGACCCCGATGATGGCGGCACCACAACCGGTGGCACTGACGAGCCACAACCCGATCAGTGTGATG
Organism: uncultured Granulosicoccaceae bacterium; assembly: GCA_964389335.1. Classification (GTDB taxonomy): domain Bacteria; phylum Pseudomonadota; class Gammaproteobacteria; order Granulosicoccales; family Granulosicoccaceae. The sequence continues at coordinate 4,652 of CAYMFQ010000202.1, read as the reverse complement.
ATCTGAATTCATCCAACGATTCATGGGCAGACAACTGTGTATTGCGCCGCTTCGGCACCTTCGCTGACAGCTCCTACGCACGCGGCGTACAGCGTATACTCTGGTGCCAGAACAATAACAACGAACAGGCAATGGACATAAATGCCTATGCCGACGGAGAAATCGGGCCGGCTACCGATGCGTCTATCCGCGCTTATCAAACCGCTAACGGACTTGACTCCGATGGCATCGTCGGACCACTGACCTGGACTTCACTGCGCGGCGAGCTGCGCATCATATCGTCAACTCTGAACGGCTTTGACTCTTACTCTATTGATGGCTGTGGCGCTACGGTTGCACAGTTCTATCAGCAGGTATCTACCACACAAAGCGCCGACGGCCAGAGCTTTACAGACTTTCTTGGCTGGAGAATGGCTGAGTTCCCGGGCAGCACAACGCTGGTCGACTTTTCCTCTGAGTTCTAGTGTTGACAAACCTGTTCAGCTAAACCCTGACCATTGAAAGCGTTATTGTCAGTTGTCGCCGTGCTCGCAGTTGTTGCGGGCACGGCGTTTTGGTTCAGTCAGCGCAATGCAACAGAACCAGGCAACACACTCACACAGTCATCAGGCAGCACCACGGGTTCCGCTACCTCTGCAGCAACAACTCAGTCCATTGATGGCACTGCGACATCATCAGACACAGCAACACCAGCTACCGCACAATCCAGTGCACCCGCAACAACTACACAGCAACAGCCATTGGCCAGCCTGTCTGCCGATCAGACTGACAATACCCGCTCCGACGAAGATGCTCTGGCTGTTATCGATCTTGGTATACAGGCTCTCGACGAATCTGAATTTCGCTACTGGGCGTTACGACTGCGAGATAACCCGCTGCTGCTACAGAGTGTACTGACGCAATACATTGAAAATCGCGACACGCCACGCGCACGCAATTTGGCGGCACTGCTGGCTGAGGTGAACTCACCCGAGGTACTCGACGCTGCTGTGCAACTGTCTCAGGCAACCGACGTACTGTCACAACAGCACGGACTGGAGCTACTCGCACGGCTGCAGCCACTGAACACACACGCCCGAAACAACGCGATTGACCTGCTGGCCACACAAACCGATCCGGCGCTGCTGGTATCAACACTAAATGTGTTTGCAACACCTGCGCAGGTTGTATCCTCGGAGCAGCGCCAACTGTTGCTCGACCATGCACAGTTGCTGTCAACACACAGCGATGCCAGTGTCAGGGCACACAGTATTTCTATTATCAGCAAGTGGAGTAAAGGTAATACCGGTATTGCAGCCACCGCTGGCCTGAGCGACCCGGACGAAGCAGTCAGAGCACGCTCGGCTGCTTCACTGATTGGTGTAAGCAACCCTTCAGACAATACCAAACAGGCACTGTTAACCGTAGCGGCTAACCGCAGCGAGCCAAAAGCCACCCGGCAACTCGCCCTTTATGCATTATCAAAAATGCCGCTGGATGACAGCGAAAGAACCCATTACCATCAACTGGAAATCGAAGTACGGAGAACGCGCTAACGCTGCACAGCGACAGACACATACCGACAACAATTGAAACACCAAACCCTCCCTGCAGAAACACCTCTGAAGTAACGCCGGACGATACTTTCTACCAGGCACTATAACCACACACTTCAGTGTGCGGCGCGTGCCACGGATATTTACCTTCAGGGAGAAAGTACCATGGCTGAACACGCCGCAAACATACACTGCCCCACCAACAGCCGCATTGGCGACGCAACAGGCATCTGCGAACTGATTCTTGTCAGGCTGCGATTGCTGATCGCCCGCATACGGCAGGCACAAATAAACCACCGACAAAAAGTGTTGAGCAAACGCACGCCTCTGAGTGCGGTGGACAGTCGACTGCTCACGGATATCGGGGTCAGCCAGGCACGGGTGCTGGCAGCATCGCTGGAAGCATAAAAGCGGCCGCGCGCAAACCGAAGCTGATGAATGGGCTGCCGGCACTTGAACATACACCAGTGTATCGGCATGCTTGGTGGCTACACCAACGATTACCGAGAGTGCGCTATGCCCGTTACCAACCGATTTGCCGACCTGTTGCCCGAGATTACCGAATGGCGTCGCGATATCCACACGCATCCGGAACTGCAGTTTGATGTACAGCGCACAGCCGGTATCGCCGCCGAGAAATTGCGTGCCTTCGGCGCAGACGAAGTGGTCGAGGGTATTGGTCAAACCGGTGTCGTTGGCATCATCAAAGGCCGTTCAACGAATTCAGGCCGCGTGGTTGGTTTGCGTGCAGACATGGATGCACTGCCAATTCTTGAAGCAACCGGCGTGGCCCACGCGTCAGTCACAGAGGGAAAGATGCACGCCTGCGGACACGATGGCCACACCGCCATGTTACTTGGCGCTGCACAATACCTGTGTGAAACACGCAACTTTGACGGCACTGTGGCCATCATTTTTCAGCCTGCCGAAGAAGGCGGTGGTGGCGGTCGCGAAATGGTTAACGACGGCATGATGGATCAATTCGGCATACAGGAAGTCTACGGCATGCATAACATGCCCGGCCTGCCGGTTGGACAATTCGCACTGCGGCCCGGGCCACTGATGGCAGCGGCTGATCTGATCAGCGTTGAAATAGAAGGGCTTGGCGGTCACGCGGCAATGCCGCACACCTGTGTTGATCCGACCGTTGCAGCCGCACAGCTCATGCTCGCTATTCAAAGCATTGCCGCGCGCAATGTAGACCCGTTACAGAGTGTGGTTATTTCAGTGACATCGTTTCAAACCGACACTGACGCATTTAACGTGATACCGCAAAAGGTAAACCTCAAAGGTACCGTAAGAACCCTGTCCGAAGAGGTACGTGATCTCGCCGAAAAGCGCCTGGCCGAAATAGTCGAGCACACGGCTGCGGCTATGGGCTGCAAAGCTACCTTTAACTACGAACGAAACTACCCGGTAACCGCCAACGCAGAGCAGCAAACACAAACCGCCGCAACGGTTGCAAAACAGGTAGCCGGCGATGCCAATGTGGACGAACAGATTGCACCGGTCATGGGCGCTGAGGACTTTTCCTTTATGCTAAACGCCCGGCCCGGAGCATTTATCTTTACCGGCAATGGCGACAGCGCAACGCTGCACCACCCCGAATACGACTTCAACGATGAAGCGATTCCACACGGATGTTCATACTGGGTACAACTGGTTGAACATACGATGCCTGCTTAACGAATACATGCATAGCACGCCGGATATACAGTATCCGGCGTGCCTGTTCATTTCGTTGAATGTCTATATAAAGTCAATAATAAAAATACAATCAAAGTGGATCATGTTGTCAGAGTCGAGCCTGGACATATCCACCTGACCGGAAAGCCTCACTGCCCCGCTGGCCCCGTGATAACGACCGGTGCCATACATTACACCGCCATCTCCGTTAGCACCGGTGATATGGGTAAACTCTATGTCTCCGCGGTGCGTGGGCTGCAGCACCGGCCTGACAGTTGTCAGCCCCTGCACCACAATGGTTCCGTCATCGAGGTGGAAGAACCCGGTGCCGGTTAGCCGAATATTGCCATCATCATTTGACTGTACATCGAGACAATCTGAACCGGTGCCAATTTCCTTACCGGTGGACGGGTCGTATATTGGTGCCTCAAAGCATGGCGCTGAGGTATCTGCAATGCCGTCGCCGTCAGTGTCGTACTCAGTCGGCACTGCCGTTGCGGTGCCTTTGAACTGTATGACCAGATGATCCTGCCCTGCGGCCGGACGCGGTGCACAGCTTGCGCCGGTGGTGTGGTTATATCCCCAGCCGTCGTTGTAAACAGCGTCACGGTAACTGCATTCGTCACCGGCGTTTGATGTGTCGCTGGCATTGACCACCGGCGTTGTGATCAGGATACCTCCGGCCAGCACCGAATACGCTAACGTACCTAACACAGTCCACAACTTTTTTATCATAGCTCTCAATCCTTTATTGCCTAAAACCACATAGTCATTTATGCGGGAATAACAGCACAACTATTCCAACAGGTGAGAGCCAACTTTAGAACACCGGAGCTTTTCTGAAATACCGCAATTGAGGTAACAGTGTTGATACCCCAATTGGGGTATTGATAGTAGACGCCTCAGGCGGGGGGGCGAACTATATACAAACCCGCATCATGGCTTTTTTCGAATAGCAGCGCTGAATTCTGGCTGGCGGGCGTAGTCGGCACATTGGCGCAGACCTGCATAGGCTCCGCACTAACGCAGGCTTGCTCAGCGCGGTTGACTGCATCGCCAAAAATGTCGAATACGTACTTTTGCGATCCAATCACCGAGCTGATGGCAGAGCCCTGTCCCACACCGATGCGACACTGCCACTGCACGTCTGCATTCTGGTTGCGCTTGTCCAGGTAGCGTACAAAGCGGGTGGCAGCATTGCCAATGGCACCGAGGTTGTCGACCGAGGAATCAACCATGCCGGCAACGCAGCGATAGGAATCACCCGAGGTGCGTATGCGCTCACAGGATAGTTGCTCACCGATGCGATCAAACGCAGTGTAGATTTCATTCAACTCACTCACCAGTGTTGCCGGTGAAAGACCATCAACGCCGGAGAGCCGGTCGACAGAGTGATCGGACTGGAGATGGGCGCCGATGACTACCTGGGAA
>CAYMFQ010000201.1:1511-10240 GCA_964389335.1 uncultured Granulosicoccaceae bacterium | reverse complement strand
ACGGTGAGCGGTGCATACCGCACCGCTCACTAACACAACAATTAACAACAACCGCCAATCAACCAATTACCGGTCAAGCGCTCCAACACCGGAAAAGCGAAACGCCTCTTCTTCCAGCGCATCGATCTCTTCCACTTTCATTTGATCGTGCGCTACGGTGATGCGACCAAGAAACACCAGCGGCAGTTCATCAGCACGATCTTCCAGATGCGCTTTGATGGCCTCGGCGGTGGCCGCTCCGACATCATCCCCCATACGCATCGGTGTGGCATCGAGTTCGCCATTGCGAATGGCTTCGAGTTCAAGCCCGGTACCACCCCACCCGGTCGAAAATATCTCGCCCTCTTTGCCAACCGCTTTTTGCGCTTCCACCGAACCCATCGACATAGCGGTGTTGGCGTTGTGAATGACTTTAGCTTCCGGGTATGCCTGCAGTATTAACTGCGTGCCTTCAAAGCCGCCTTCACGTTGATACTCGCCGTAGTGTTCGTACACGGCATTCCAGTTGCCCTTCTCTGCCACACACTCCTTGAAGTCACCGGAGCGCTGGTTATCAGTAATACCTGGAATGCCGCGATTCATCGCGTAGGTGACATCTTTGCCAAGCCGCTCGACCATATAGTCACAGATTTTGATGGCACCATAGGCCGATGAAAAATCAAACCAGCCGGCGGGCTGTTGTTCAAAGTACTTCAACGGTGTGTGAAAGGCCCAGACAAACGTTGTCAGGTTTTCGTTTTTGGAAAGCTTTTCTATGTTGTCGCCCTGAATGGCGAGTTCTGACGGCCCAAAGATAACAAAGTCATAGATATCAGCATCCTGATCAACCTGTGCTGTGTAGGTCGACTGCAGCGAGTGCTCGATTTGTCGACTGGCAAACTCGGTCGCTTCAAACGGAATTTCCAGTTCATCAAGGCGCTTGGTCAGTGCCAGATAATTGCGCGCCCAGAAGTCCGAGGTATCTGCTGACGGATAAATCAATGCAATCTGCAATGGCTTTTCCAGTGTACCGGCATAGGGTTTAGCCGCTTCAGCAGTGGCGTTTTGCAATGCCTCCAGCGCACCGTCCTGATTCACTTCATCTGGCAGCCAGTGATCGCGGTCGGCAATACCGGGTAATTCCTTGAGCGGCAGTGATTGCTGCGCGTGCGCAACGCCGATGGTCGCTGCCATGGCAGCGGTTAGTAAAGTAACTTTGAGTGTGCTGCACCTTGCTTTGTTCATCATAGTGTTCCTCACTGGTTTTGCGGGTGAATGGACTGGCTCCAGTGCCAGTCACAAAGGTAAACCGACAGTGGCATACCGCGCCTCAGCCACCTGGCTTTACGTCGCCTGCCAACAGCGCACCGAGCAACATCAACAGCAGCAGCACGCCGACGATCATGGCAATCAAACGAAACGTTCGGGAATGGGTTGGATTGGAAAAGAGACTGGCGACACCGGCACTGCCGTCACGATCTTTCTTTTGCAGCCAGGTATACAACGCCACTGAAAAGATGATCACCACGCCAGAGGCCACTGACTGCCAGAAAAACTCAATGCGCAGCGTGACCAGTGCATTGATCATCATCGATAACAACAGCACGCCGGCCAGTGAACCGATGATGGAAGCGCGACCACCAAACAGTGATGTACCACCAACCACCACGGCGGCAATAACATGTAAGTTAAAATACGGCGCCGAGGTCGCCTGTATGGCATTGAGCTTGCCGGTCAGCATAATGCCGGCCAGTGCTGCCATCGTGCCCATCAGCACATAGGCGTATACACGGTGTCGGTCCACATCGATGCCGGTCATATCGGATGCTTCGGGGTTTGAACCAATAGCGATGGTGTAGCGCCCGAAGTGCGTGGTCTTTAACAGGTAGTAACCCGCGATCATCGTCAGTAAACCAATGACCACCGGCGTTGGCAGAAACACCAGCGACTGCCCGCGGCCAATTTCGGTAATAAGGTCGGGAAAACGCGCCAGCACCAGACCTTTGGCAATAACCAGCGCAAAGCCGCGATACACCAGATCCATGGCCAGTGTGCCAATCAGGTCCGGCACCTTTAAGCGCGTAATGACAAGACCATTGATAAGCCCCATCAACGCGCCCAGTGCCAGTGCAATGAGGGCCGCGATGGGTGCGGGAAACCCGTATTGTTTCATCAGGAACGCCATAACAATGGATGACAACGCGGCAACTGAACCGATGGATAAATCAATGCCGCGCTGTGTGATAACAAACGTCATGGCCATCGCCATTGGCATATATAACGCTGCATCGAGCAGAATCTGATTCAGGTTAGATGTGCGAAAATATCGCGCCGGCTCGGCCACTGCCATAAACGCGAGGATGGCGAGTATCATGGCCATCGGACCAATAAAGCTGACATACGGCTCGAGCCGCTGGCCCAGTGTGTTGGTTTCTTTTTCGGACATGGCGCTCTCCTCAGGCCGCAACGGTTTTGGTGCCGACAATCATGCTCAGCACTTCTTCGTTGTTGGTTGACGCCGTATGCACCACGCCAACGCAGCGGCCGCGTCGCTGTACGTGAATGCGGTCTGATATTTCGAATACATCGTCGAGTGAATGCGATATAACAATCACGGCCAGGCCCTGATCACGCAGCGACTTAATCAATTGCAGCGTACGAGCGGTTTCCTGTGGTCCGAGTGCGGCAGTGGGTTCATCCATCACCAGCACGCGCAGATTTTCGTGGCGCACAGCGCGTGCGATGGCCACTGCCTGACGCTGCCCGCCGGACAGACTCTCGGTGGCCACGTCCATACTTTTTAACTCGACACCGAGTCGCTCACGCAGTGTGCGAACCGACTCCGCTTTCATGCGTTTGTTATCGAGCACTTTGAAACCAAGAATCGATTTGGTTAACTCAGAACCGAGAAACAGGTTTTCAGCTGGTGTCAGATGGTCGGCTATCGCAAGGTTCTGATACACCGCATCGATACCGGCGGCGATCGCATCAGAGTGGCTCGACATTTCAAACGGTGCACCATCGAGTTCCATCGTGCCTGACGTCGCCTGGTATACACCGGTCAGTATCTTTATAAGCGTTGACTTGCCGGCACCGTTGTCACCAACAATGGCCAGCACCTCGCCGCTGTAAGCATCCAGATCAACATTATCGAGTGCCAGCACGCCGCCAAAGCGCTTGCTGATTCCCCGCATCCGAACGACGGCGTTACCTGATGTTGCTTCAGTGTTCACTGCTCCCTCCTGTCTGGTACTGATGCACGGCGTTCGAGCGACGGACCTGCCGATGTGGCAAGCCCGTCGTCTGCCATCTATTTGCTTAAACCATGTTGCTTAAATCATGGTTACCGGTAACGTTTTTACGCGTAAGTAAAAACGTGTATTTAAAGCGATAGGCTATTTGCCCCAGATCTCTGCATAGGCATCGCGATAGCCATTGTCCGGATCAAAGATCGGGCTGTCGCCCATGGCTTTGGCACCGTCCATTGTCACCACTGCCGGTGCAGTGATGTAACCGGAACAGGGCTCACCGGATATGGCGCGGTTCAGTTCGTCAACCAGTTGCCAGCCCTGCAGGTTGAGTGGCTCTGCAACGGTAATAGACTGATACTGGCCGGTCCTGATGCGCTGAAACGCAGACTCGGATCCGTCACCTGCGGCTACGGCTTTGGGCGAACCATCGCCTTTGATACCGGCTGCAGCCAGTGCCGGGCCCATAAAGTCAAAATAGATATCGTTGATGGCCAGTGCGTGTGTCCAGTCACTGCCATACTTTTGCAACAGACTGGTGGTTAACGGACCCATGCGACTGGAGGTGTCGGCAATGGGGGTATCAACATACTCGAGCACGGTGCCACCCATTTTCTCGATGGTTTCTTTAATCCGGTCTGCTTTGTCGATGGCAATCTGATAGGTTGAATCAGTAAATATAACAACACCCGGCTTGCCACCCGCATCACTCACGGCCCAGTTGGCCGCCTCTTCAGAAACCGTCATGGCATCAGTTGATACATTGGCAAAGATGCCACCGGGTGCGTCACAACCGATCTTGGGCCCGGAGTGCCACGACACCATCGGTATACTGGCGTCGGTTACCTGATCAAGGGCGGCCTGTTGCTCTACCGCATCAAAGCCATTGATGATGATGCCGTCCGGTTGCAAGGCGATGGCCTGGCCAAAGGCTGCCGTGCGTCCCTGTACCGAACCGGCACCGTCCAGTACACGTACATCCCAGCCTATCTTTGACGCTGCCTCTTCCACACCGTTGGTAACGCCAAGTATGCCGCCGTTTTTCATATCTGCTGCCAGTACCACAATGGTTTTATCGGCGGCAGCAGCGGGACCACTGCTGGGTCCGTCAAACTCGGTGGCCGCGAAAGACGCACCGGTAATAGCCATACCACTGATCAGCGCTGCCGCTAATCGTGTTTTGTTCACCGCTTTATTAAACATGTTGCTTGCTCCGTTGGTTGATGTGCTGTTACTTATTCGCTGCACTGCGTTTGCGCTGCGCATAGCCTGCTATACCAATAGCTACCAGCAGCGTCACCCCGTTAAACATGGGCTCTACCCAGAACGAACCACCAAACTGTTGGATACCGGATATACCAACTGCCAGTATGGCAACGCCGACAATGGTGCCCCACACATTCACGCGTCCGGGTTTTATGGTGGTTGAACCGAGAAAGGCGCCGACCAGTGCCGGCAGCAAAAATTCAAGGCCGACACTGGCCTGACCAATACGCAGTTTCGATGCGAGTAACACACCGGCCAGCGCCGTCATCAAGCCAGACGTGACAAACGCACCGACAACAAACTTGCGTGTTGGTATCCCGTTCAGTTCCGCTGCACGCGGGTTGGCGCCAATGGCGTACAGATAACGACCGATCGGTGTGTATTCGAGAATCAGCCACATCGCTATGGTGATAAAGAGGATGTAGTAGGCGGTGATCGGCAATCCCATCACGAAGGTACCGTTAATGGCATAGAAACCGTCCGGCAAAACGCCGACCATCTGTCGGCCACCGGTATGCCACAGAGCCAGCGCGTATAAGATGGTGCCGGTACCGAGGGTTGCGATAAAGCTGTCTATCTTTGCTATCTCTACCAGCAACCCGTTAAAGAAGCCTGTCAGTGCACCCAACAGCAATACGATAACCACCGCCAGTGGCCACGGCACGCCGTATAGCGTCTGCAGTGATATCGCAAGGATGTGCCATATTACGATGCCATAGCCCACGGTTAAGTCGATACGGCCGGCAGCCATCGGCACCATCGCCGCCAGGCTCAATAATGCAATGATTGATTTATCCGACAGGATCGCACGCAGGTTCAACATCGTCGGAAATGTTTTCGGTAACAAAATGGAGAACAGCACAATCAAAAATATAGTCAGCAGCACCAGCCCATAAACCGGTATCAGACGTCCGATCTTTTGCAATGTGGTCAGCCGTGCAAGCTCTTCGCGAGTGGGCTCTAATGCGTTTGATTCAATGGATTGCATGGCTTGCTAACGGTTGTTCCTGAGCCTCGCGTGCGGAGGCTTCCTGAATTAAGTTTTCGGTGGACAGATCGATGCCGCGTAACTCGGCCACACAACTGCCACGGCTGAACACCAGCGCGCGATGGCAGATGTTCGCCACCTCTTCAAAGTCGGTGGATACCACCAGCACACCCATACCGCTCTGTGTTGCCTCGAACAGCAGTTGATAAATTTCGGCTTTGGCACCGACATCGACTCCAGCTGTGGGATCCTCTGCGATCAGCATTTTTCGACCGGTATCAAGCCAGCGTCCGACCACCACCTTTTGTTGATTACCGCCGGACAGCGCTTCGATTGGCAGCGTAGGATCGTTGGGGCTTAAGCCGACCAACTGGCCAAGTTGTGCCGCCTGTGCATATTCGCTGGCACCGCGCTGCAGTTGCAGCAAGCCGCGCCCGCGTACCATCGGGTTGATAAAAGTGTTTTCACAGATCGATAGTGCCGGTGCCACTGACTCAACGATACGATCACCGGCAAGAAAGCCAATACCCTGCGCAATGGCACGCGCCGGTGAATCAAGCTGCACTGACTGACCATCGAGCCAGACGCGGGCACGGTTATCTGTTAAACCAAACAGTGCGCGACCGACGTCTTCCTGTCCGGCGCCTCGCAACCCTGCCAGTCCGAGTATTTCTCCGGGTTGCAGCGTCAGGTCGAGGTTCGATACCCGCTCTGTTTGCATGCCCTCTATTTGCAGCACCGGTGTTTTTACCGCCTGCAAAGCCGCATTACCAACGGCAGGATCGAGCTCGGGCTTGCTGATCTCGCGAGTCTTGCGGCCTACGATCAAGGTAACCAGTTCTTCAGGGCTGGTGTGGTTTATATCTCTGACGCCGGCCATCTCGCCATCGCGAAGCACGGCGACCCGATCTGCAATGCGGAAGATTTCATCCAGACGATGCGACACGTAGATCATACCGACGCCCTTCTCACGCAGTGGCTTTAGTGCGTTAAACAACCGGTCGACTTCATCGGCCGGCAGGCTGGCAGTGGGTTCGTCGAGCACAAGGAAGTCACATTCGACTACCAGTGCGCGTGCAATGGCAACCAGGGATTTTTCGGTGCGGGTTAACGATGAAATACGCGTGGTCGGATCAAAATCGCTGTCGATCAGGCTTAGCGCATGGCGTGCAATATCCTGACTGGCGCGCCAGTTGATCAGGCCACGCGTAAACCACCCACGACGTTTTGGAAAACCGACCGCCAGCGAAATATTCTCCGCGATACTCATCCATTCGATCAGCCCAAGGTCCTGATGAATAAACGCCACCTGCGGACCCGCTGCCTGTCGACCGGGCTTGTGCGTGTACTCGTTACCATCGATCAGAACGCGTCCCTCATCGGGCTGATGTAACCCGCCGAGTGTTTTGATCAGTGTGGACTTGCCGGCGCCGTTCTCTCCGAGCAGCGCGACAATCTCGCCGCGCTCAACGTGTAACGACACATTGCGCAATGCCTGTGTTCCACCAAAGTTCTTCGACACGCGGTCGAAAAACAAGCCTTCTGACTGTGGCAATTTTCCTCCGATATGCAAACGGGTGCCGCTGTAGCAGCGTTAACACCAGCACCTGGTTTTGCAACGTTGCACCCAACTAACGTATCAGTTGAGCCATACCCCCGATACGTTTCGGGGCGCTGTTCCGCCGTAACTGAGTTACGTTACCGATAACGTAAATTAATCGAGTCTGAATCCAGATTCAAGTTTCCGTCGCAAAAAACTAGTGATAGGGTTGAATGGTTTGCAGGACCTGTTGCCATTCGTATTTCCCAAAAATGTTGGAATGAAACAAAAACCCGTTAAAAAACAAATCTCTAACCTCAGCCAGATCGCCGAAGCTGCAGGTGTGTCCAAGATGACAGTGTCGCGCGTGCTGCGCAATGCGGAGGGATTTTCCGAGGCAACCCGGCTAAAGGTGATGCGAGAGGTCGAGAAAGCCGGCTATCTGCCAAACCGACTTGCCGCCGCATTCGGTCCGGGCAGCGCATCGACACTGGTTGGTGTCTGTGTGCCGCGGTTGTCGAGTCACTTTTTCGGACAGGTGCTGGAGAGTGTCGACCGTACTTTCCAGAAGCTCGGCTTTCAGACCATGATCGGCAGCCATAACCAGCAACTGGCCGATGAAGAACAGTGGCTAAAGAGCATCCTTGCATGGCGGCCAGCCGGAGTTCTGTTGTCGAGCAAGCAACACAGCAGCGGCACTCTGAAACTGTTGCGCGATGCCGACATACCCGTGGTTGAATTCTGGAACCTGACCACCAGCCCGCTGGATATGTCCGTTGGCTTTAACGAGTTTGACTCCGGTTTTGATATGGGCCGCCACGCGATTGAAAAAGGCTACCAGCGAGCAGCCCTGCTGGGCGCCGCTAACGACTGGGATGCCGGTCGTATTGAACGCTTCAACGGGTTTAGCGAAAGCTTTGCCGGCAGTGGCGGCACGATTGTGCATGAAGAAAAACTCAATGACACACCGGGGTTCTACTCTGGTTTTTACGGTACCGAAAATATTCTTAATCAGGATCAGAATATCGACATGATCTACTACCAGGATGACACCATGGCACTGGGTGGCTTGTCGTGGTGTCAGCGCAAGGGTATTCGGGTTCCGGAAGACATTGGCATTGCCGGATGGGGCGGTCACGAAGCCGCATCGATACTTGCGGAGCGACTGACCACGACCTCAGTGCCTATGCGTCAGATTGGCAGAGTCTCGTCAGAAATGCTGGCCAGAAAGGTGCGGCAGGAAACTACCAACGACGTCATTGCCGTGCCGACCAAGTTAATCGAAGGCAATACGTTATAACCCGATGAATGCGTACCTGATGAAGGCAATCTATAAACACTGTCTTGTCGCTCTGCTTGTGCTGCCGGGCCTCACAAACGTCAACGCAGCGCTTTGGGAATGTGGCGAGCGCAGCAACCTGCCGCAACAGGGCAAGAACTACTGCGCCGCCAGTGACTTTCGTCAGTCCGCACACATATTAAAAGAATTGTTTGTCGCGTTGCAAAACACACATGAGCAGCGCTACGGCGACAGCAAAACACTGTCCGAAGCACAGGGTGCTTATGCTGTTTATCGCGACCAGCAGTGCAACGCCGAAAACAAGCGCATTGAAGATGAGCCTTTTCATCCAATGATCGTTGCACAGTGCAAAACACGACTGAACAACCTGCGTATCAATGAAATAAAACGCATGCTTGAACGCAGCTA
>CAYMFQ010000201.1:0-1411 GCA_964389335.1 uncultured Granulosicoccaceae bacterium | reverse complement strand
GGAAACCGATGAACACAACCGACGCACATCATCACTTCTGGCATCCGGCACGCGGTGATTATGGCTGGATGCCGGCTGACGACCCTGTACTCAGTCGACCCTATGCACCGGTGGATCTCGCCGGTGAACTATCCGCCTGCAGTGTAACCAAAACAGTGCTGGTGCAGGCCGCACCGACCGTTGAAGAGAGTGAGTATCTTCTCGGTATTGCCGACGCCACACCACACGTTGCTGCCGTGGTCGGATGGATAAACTTTGAAGACAAGACGCAGATTGCCACACTTAAACGTCTCGCCGCACACCCCAGGTTTGTCGGCGTCAGACCCATGATTCAGGACCTGCCCGACGACAACTGGATGTTACGTGACGACATACAGTGGGCATTCGAGGCGTTAATTGAACTCGACCTGACATTCGATTGCCTGGGCTTTCCACGCCACCTGCCCAACTTTCATACACTGCTGACTCGCTATCCGGAACTGCGGGCAGTTATCGACCATTGCATGAAGCCACAGCTTCGCGATCACAGCGATGCGAACCTGAATGTATGGGCAGACGGTATGGCACAACTGGCGGCTGATACAACCGCTTGTTGCAAACTTTCCGGGGTGGTAACAGAAGCAGATACCGACTGGTCTGCAGCAGCACTCGCGCCCTATGTAAATAAGGTACTCGACAGCTTTGGTGCAAGCCGTGTTATGTGGGGCTCGGACTGGCCTGTATCCCGTTTGCGATGCGAATATCGCGACTGGCACAACCTGGCAAGGCAACTGACCGGCCATCTTAGCGATAGTGAACAACAGGCTATCTTTGCGGGAACGGCGGATAAGTTTTATCGGTTGTAAAGCAGGTTTGTTGTATGGGCGTGCGAAGCTGCTGTTCGTGCATCAGGCTTTTTGTGTTGAATCGTAAAAGCAGCGGTCTAAAGTTGCTGCGTGCACAAAGCATATGTTCGCCGGTGGGAGTTGATCCCCGATCGGCGAACTCTAGTACTCAGGATCTTGTGTAACATGCTGCGACGTGTTCTGGTGCGCTTCGTTGCACTCAGAGCACCCTACGGCTAGCGTTGATTTAATACGTATCAGATGCGTAGGGTGTGGTGAGTGGTGCGAACCGCACCACCTTGTCTTGTACAGTTGTTGTTTGGCAAAAGCGGTAATGTGTTCTGGTGCGCTTCGTTGCACTCAGAGCACCCTACGGCTAGCGTTGATTTAATACGTATCAGATGCGTAGGGTGTGGTGAGTGGTGCGAACCGCACCACCTTGTCTTGTACACTTACAGTTAAATCATGCACAACTCGTCAGTGGGAGTTGATCTCCGATCAACGAACTCCAGTACTTAGGCTCTTGTTCATGATGCATAAGCGACATGTTCGTGCAACGGAGTTGTCCTCCCACCTGAACATCTTGC